>NZ_LJJX01000066.1:0-32665 GCF_001421075.1 Frankia sp. CpI1-P
GACGCGTCAACGTCGGCCTGACTGAGACCTCAACCTCGATCACCGGGAAGGTACGCCCTCCCCAGCCGATCCACAGGTCTCAACCATTGCTCCTCACCGGCCACACCGACGGTGTAAACGCGGTGGCACTCACGCCGGACGGGCACACCGCCCTCACCGGCAGCTCGGACAACACGGCGATCGTGTGGGATCTAACCGATCCCGATAACCCGAGAAAGCGCGCTACCCTCACCGGCCACACCGGTTGGGTGTACTCAGTGACACTCACTCCCGACGGGCACACCGCCCTCACCGGAAGCCAAGACCGGACAGCGATCCTGTGGGACCTGACCAACCCGGCTCGCCCTGTCCGCCGCGCCACCCTCACCGGCCACACCGACTCCATACGCACGGTGGCNCTCACTCCCGACGGAAGGCCGACTCCACACTAGACCTGTGGAACTTGGCCAACCCTCTCCGCCCCACCCGTCGCGCCACCCTCACCAGCCACACCGGAGCCGTATACGCCGCAGTATTCACGCGGGACGGCCGCACAGCGCTAACTGGTAGCGCCGACCGAACGGCAATCTTGTGGAACGTCGGAGGTCTGGCCGATCTTCTCGCTCACCTGCCGGATCGGGCTTGTGTCGCGGCTGGCGGCGGTCTCACTCCAAGCGAATGGAGAAGCTCCATTCCAGATATTTCCTNCAAGAAGACATGTAAGAACTGACGAGCTGGTCGGAAGGTGACNGTCCGACAGCGTTACGCCGGGGCGGCCCGGTGGTTCCGGGTCTGGAACCGCGTCCTCGCGGCCGTGGTGATACCGGTGCTCTCCGGTGTTGCCGTCAACCAGATCCTCGACAACGGCGTGGTCAGCGTGCCGTGGGCCGTCGGAGCCTTCGGCCTGGGAACGGTGGCCTACCTGGTCGAACGGCGAACGGCGGAGGGCAGCGCCGCGCCCGCGGAACTCGCCACGGTGCTGGACGAGCTCGCCGCCGAGGCCCGGCGCGAGTGGGGGCGAGAGCTGGACGAGGACCTGCTCCGGGTCCGGTGGCAGCGTTCGGAGCGGAACGTCAGCGATCACTGGGATGTTTGCCGGTCTCCACCGTCTGACCGGCGGTCACCATGACCACTGGCACGTCCCGCATCCTCAGCAACAGTGCCGTCGCGGTCACCAGCGGGTGCGCTAGGTGTTCGCGGTCGGGGTGAGGACGGCGGCGAGGAGGCCGGGAAAGCGTGCTTCCAGGTCTTCGTAGCGGATGGCGACGACGCGGCGGCGCCCCTCGACCGTGGTCATGGTCAGGCCGGCCTCGCGCAGCACGCGGTAGTGATGGGAGACGGTCGGGGCGCCGACCTCGACCCCCTCGGCGATCACGGAGCAGTCGACCGGGNCGGTCCGGGAGTACATCGCCTGCATCAGCGTGAGCCGGACCGGGTCGGCCAGGGCGGCAAGGAGCGTGACCAGGTTGATCGAGTCACGGCTCGGCTGAGGGAGCTGTCGAGACACCGCGGGCTGCCCGGCTCAGCCTCTCGGCCGACCACTCAGCCGGTCACCCGGCCGGTCGGTTCGCCGGTCGGTTCGCCGACCACCTCGTCGACCGCCCAGCCGGTCGCTTCGCCGATCCCGATGCTTTGACACCCATCGAACGTACCCCTAGCCTCCCCACTGTGATGATTCGACAAGGATCGAATTACAAGCCTGAGGGCGAGGGCGGGCTGCGCGGCTGGCAGCTCGGGGTGCTGGCGGCCGGCACGTTCACGCTGGGCGTCGACGGGTTCGTGCTCGCCGGCCTGCTGCCCGCGATTGCCGACGACCTGTCCGTGAGCGTGTCCACCGCCGGCCAGCTCACCACGATCTTCTCCATCACCTACGCGGTCGGGTCGCCGGTGCTCGCGGCCCTCACCGGCCGCTGGGACCGGCGCCTGCTGCTCGGCGGCGGGCTGGCGTTGTTTCTTCTCGGGATGGCCGGCCAGGCACTTGCCCCCTCCTACGCCGTGATGGCCGCCGGCCGGGCCGCCGCGGCCCTCGGTGCCGCGGCGTTCCAGTCCAACGCCTACGTCATGGCCGGCATGCTCGCCGACGGCCGGCGGCGCGGCCGCGCGCTGGCCGCCGTCACCGCGGGGACCTCGCTCTCGACGGTGCTCGGGGTGCCCTTCGGCGTCCTGGCCGGGCAGTGGTTCGGCTGGCGAGCGGTGCTGTGGGTCATCACGGCACTCGCGGCGCTCACCGCGTTCTGCGTGCCCCTGCTGCCCCGGGCCCACGTCCCACCGACGAACATGCGCGCCCGGCTGGGCGTGCTGACCCGGCCCGCGGTACTCCTGGTTCTGCTCGCGACGGTCGCGGTGGTCGCGCCGCCAATCCTGCTGATCTCCTATCTGCCGGTCGTCCTGGGCATGGCCGACACCGATGGCCGGCTCGTGGTGATACTGCTCGCGTTCGGGCTGGGCAGCCTGACCGGAAACCGGCTGGTGGGACGCCTGGTCGACGGTCGCGGCGCGCTGGGAGTGCTGCTGGTCGCCGTCGCCGGGCTCGCCGCGTCGTTCGCCGTGCTGGTGCCGGCCCGCGAGGAGTACGGCGCGGCGCTGGCCGTCCTGCTCGCCGTCGGCGCCTTCCAGGGACTGTCGATCACGCCGCAGCAGCACCGGCTGTTCGTCGTCGCCCCGGACGTCGCCACCGTCGCCCTCGGGCTCAACGGATCGGCGATCTACCTCGGCAGCGCCCTCGGCGCCGCGCTCGGCGGCGTGACCCTCGACGCGGCCGGGGCGGCCACGATTCCGGCCACGGCCGCCGTACTCGCCGCAGCAGGGCTCGCCCTCATCGCCACCACCGCCCCGGAACGACGACCCCGGACCGCCGCCACGCCAGTGGCCACAGCGCCTACGGGCCCAGCGCCAGCAGAACCAGTGTCAGCAGAACCAGCGTCAGCAGGACCAGCGCCCGGGCAGCCGCGGCCGCTGATGGACTCAGGCCCTTCCACGGCCGCCGGGGCCGCAGCCGCTCGCGCTGCTCGGCAGCATGAGTCCGGACGGTGACGACGACCTTGTGATCGAGAGAGCCGGTCGCGCCTGGCGCTCGCGCATCCGGGACCAGCTCTCCCACCGACCTGGAGACAGGTGGTCCCTCGACGAGACCCACGTGAAGGTTCGCCGGCCATTCGCCGGCCAGAGGGCCGTTCAGGGGGCGGTGGTGACGAAGTCGGCCGCAGTGACGGGGACGGTGGCCAGGGGGCCGGTGACGTCTCCGACCAGGACGGTCCAACGTCTGCTGGTCCTGTCGATGCCGCCGGTGGGCGAGTTCTGAGACGCCCACACGATGTCGCGCGGGCCGCAGGAGTAGTAGCCGACATAGCCCGGATGGTTCTCCGGGGATCCCCAGGCGCCGCCGTCGCGCAGCCGGCAGCGGTCCCCGTTGGCCAAGACCAGGCCGAACGGGACGGGGTTCCTGGGCGGGGAGACTCTGGCGACGAGCGACTGGGCCGTGAGCGCGGTGAGCGTGGCCGAGTAGGGGTCGCGCAGGCAGAGCATCCGGCGGGCCTGGGGTGTCGGCCAGCAGGCATCGGCGGCGGCGGCNCTGGGCGAACAGAGGTAGATGTCGCCGCTGACGGCGGCCGGTGACGGGTACGCCTGGCTGGTGTCGCCGCAGTCGATCGGCGCGTCCGGATCATCATCGCGCCCGTCGACGGTCCAGCCCCTCGCCGGTTGTCCGCGGCGGTCGACCGGGGCCAGGTTGACCAGCCGAGTCACCGGGCCGCCGCGCGCGCCGGCCGCCCCCGAGCTTCCCGCCCCGGCGCCTGTCCCCGCGGCCGAAACCGTCGTCGCGGTCGGGACCGTCGTCGCCGTCGGGACCGTCCTTGCGGTGGACACAGCCGGCGTCGTCACAGCCGGCGGCGTCGTCACAGCCGCCTGCGCGCCAGTCCGCCCCTCGCTGGCACAGCCCGCGAGCGCCGTCACCGACGCCGCCACGAAGACGGCCGCCCACCAGCGCACGCCGGCCTCTCGCCGACCCGTCCTGCCTGCCCACACGTCCGCCTCCCGGCCAGGTCCCGCCGAGTCGACACGTGACCCGACCCGCGGACTGTAAGCTGCCCGCCGCCCGCGACCTCCCGCCCTGTCCGACACCCGACGACCTGGCGGTGCGGTGGTGCCCGACGCTATGCCTTGTCCCATCCGGGGCCTTGTCCCATCGGGACGTCGCCTACCTCCTCGCTGTCAGGCGGCGAGCCGAAGGGGGAGCGTCTGCAGCCCGCGGATGATGCTCTGGTTTCGGTATGTCGGCGTGCTCCCGATCAGAGCGAGCTCGCTGGTGCGCTCGAGGAGCAGACGAAAGATGATCTCCGCCTCCATGCGGGCCAGGGGGGCGCCGAGGCAGTAGTGGATACCTGTCCCGAACCCGAAGTGGCGCGCGGCCGGAGTGGGTCCCGCGTAGCGGGCGACCAGGAAACGGTCGGGCTCGTCGAACGCGTCCGGATCACGGTTCGCCGAACCGACGAGCAGCATGGCGCCCTCACCTCGGCGGAACTCCCGTCCACCGACCTCGGTGTCACGCAACGCCGTCCGCGGGATGAACTGAACCGGACAGTCGTGCCGCAGCATCTCCTCGACCGCAGCGGGGACGAGACCGGGGTCCGCGCGCAGCAGTGCCAGCTGGTCGGGGTGCTGCACGANGGCGAGGACTCCGCCGCCGATAAGGTTGACCGTCGTCTCGTGCCCGGCCACCAACAGCACGGCGCAGAGCGCGAGGACCTCGCTTTCGGTCAGCGCGTCCTCCCCGAGGTGGATCGCGACGAGCTGGCTGACGAGATCGGTGCCCGGCCTGACCCGGACGCGCGCGATGAGGTCCCGGAAATAGGCATCCAGTTCCCGGGCCGCCCGACGGCGCCCGGTGATTTCATCGGGAGTCAGCAGAAAGTCCGGATCGATGCCGCGAATCAGCGTCTCCGCCCATTCCCCGAATATCTTTTCGTCCGCGGCCGGGACGCCGAGCAGCCGACATATCATGCGGGTCGGCACAGGCCGGGCCANTGCGCTGATCGCGTCGATCTCACCGGCCTCCAGCGCCGCGTCCAGCAGCCCGGTGACGAAGGACGTGATGTCGGGGGCAAGCTCGGCGAGGGTGCCGGGAGTGAACGTCCTGCTGACCAGTCGACGTAGCCGCGTGTGATCTGGCGGATCGGACCGCAGGAGCGACTCCAGCCCGTCATCGGCGTCGCCGTCGGGACGGAAGGGACTGATGTTCTCCTTGTAACCGTGCCCGAAGGCGGGGTCCTGGAGCACGGCGGCGGTGTCGCCGTGTCGGGTCACCAGGGTCACCCGGTGGCCCGCCATGTCATACCCGGCCAACGGGTCAGCCTCGCGGATGGCCCGGTAGGTGGGGTAGGGATCCNCCTGGCGTGCGGCGTCGAAGGCCACCAGCAGCGGCGAGCGCCGCCCGCTGGCCGGGTTCGAGGTCGAGGCGGTGGCCATATCGGCAGCTCCTTGTCTACGCGTACATGTTCGTCCCGACCCGGTCCTGCGGGACCGGTCGCCGCTGCCGGACCGATCGCGCGCCGAGGAAAGAACTGGACCGGTGAGACAGCACGCACCGGTAACCTAATTGGTCGGGTCGTCAACAGCCCATGAATCTCCAAGGGATTCTCCGCCGACGAATTTCATCAAGATTGTGGCCACACCCGACCAGCGATGTCAAATAGGTAGTCCGAATCGACCGATCGGATTCTAAGCGGGATCTTGGTGTTGCGGATTTCGTGAACTCGGATGTTTCGCGACGGAGCCGAGTGCGATCGCGGAGATCTGTTGCGTCCGGTGCCACGAGCCGTGTCTTCGCCGCTTGGCGGATCCCGCCCACCACCGGGAGTGTCCGACTGCCGGCGCCGTCCACCNCGGACTCCGCCGGCGAACGCCTACGCCGAACGGTTCTTCCGCACGGAGAGGGACGAGATTCCCCTGCTCGATCAAGGAGCCGGACGACGCAGCAGTCCCGCCGTGCATGGAATCAGCGGCGTGAGCGGCATGGAATTCACTCGAGCTCCTGATCGATGAGTGGCAGGACAACACGTTCACTGCCGTCATGAGCTACCCCGGCAGCCAGCCGCGTACCAAGGTGACCGGCCGGGTTGAGCTCACGTCAAATAACCAGGTGGATATCGTCTGGACCGAGGAGGGATATGCCAGCAGGGGGCCGCGTTCCATCGACCTTGATGGCGAGTACCNGGCTCGCATCGTCAGCCAGACCATGGCCGGCGACTGGTACTCACGGTCGCGTGGCCGAGCCGTTGCCAGCTTTCGCATGGTCGCCGCGTCAGCCACCTGAACAGCCCGTCTTTGCAGGACGACACTCGCTGGGCGCGCTCGTGAGGCAGGGACGATTCTCGGCCCGGTCTCCACCGCCGCAGTGATGGCACCATCGTGCTGTCACGGCCTTGGCCAAGCTCCGCGCGGGAGATCTCCTCCACATCGAGGCCGTCAACGATGTCCCGGCTGGCGCCAGCCAGGAGCAACCGGAGCACGGCGTCGCCCACGTCCCGCGAGCCTGTGACCCGGCCACCGCCGACGAGAAGTCCGCGGCGAACTCCTCGAACCTGCCGCGCATCGCGGCTGTTTATCGTCTTCCGGGCCTGCTCAAGCCACATGCCCGTGGTCCCCCACCCGCCGGGAGGGCGGTCGGAACCGCGCACTACGCTGAGTCCCCCTCAGGTCGTCGACGGGCCACTGCGGCGCGTCACCCGGGTGCGGACCGACGAGCTGCCTGTCCCGGCTCGTTGCGACGGCAGCCGCGCCTGCGTGCGGCTGGTGGTCGGCAGTCGGCGGCCGGCAGCCCGCTCCGCCGAGCCGATGGATCGTCAGTGAGCGCCGCTTTAGCGAGACCCAAGACAGCCCTCCTAATTTCTCTGTGTCAGCTGGTTGCAACGTTCGGCGCAGAGGAGTTCTGAATGTCTGACTCTTCAGGGGCGTCAGGCGCCCCTATGCCATTCCCGTTCCCGGACGGGCCTATGGCCACGGCACCACCGGAATTTGCTCGCCGACGGTCGGAATGTCCGCTGAGCGAGGTCGTCCTGCCCACCGGCGATCCCGCGCTTGTCGCCGTCAGGCACGCCGACATCCAGCAGATCATGTCGGATGACAAAAACTTCACCCGGGATCTGTCGTCCCCGGACGCGCCGCGGCTGTTCCACAACATGCTCCTGCTGGAGGATCCGACGATCCTGCTCAACATGCATGGCGAAGATCACCTTAGGCTTCGCCGGATCGTTGCCTCCGCGTTCACTCCCCGACGGGCGGAACAGGCTCGTCCGGAGATCTCCAAGATTATCGACCGGCTGCTCGACGACGTGGAGAGCGGGGGCCATCCAGCCGATCTCATGACGTTCGCCCGACTGCTGCCGACACGGTTCATATCGCAGATTCTCGGTGTGCCCGAGGATGACGGCGAGCAGCTTCTTGAATGGGTCTCCGCGTGGCTTTCCTTCGCGTTGCCCCGCGAGGACCTGGACCGCGCCGCGAACGACTTCTCGGATTACGCGCGGGCCCTGGTCGAGCGGAAGCGGGCAGAGCCGGGAGACAGTTTGATCGATCACATCATCAACGCCCACGACGTTGAGGATCGACTTTCCGAGAACGAACTNATCTCGATGATCCGGATGCTGATTATTGGTGGGAACGAAACCATCGCCAATGCCATCAGCCGGTCGTTGTTCAGCCTGCTGTCCCAGCGGCAGCACTGGGCGGCGTTGCTCGCCGACCGGTCACTGGTGCCGGCGGCGATCGAGGAGCNTCTGCGCCACAATCCGCCGGGCGGCGGCACCACCGGTCTCATTCGGCTGGCCACCGCGGACGTCGAGCTGACCTCGGGATCCGGAGTCATCCGGGCCGGGCAGGGAGTCTTCACGCCCCTGGTCGCGGCCGGGCACGACCCGGCGGTCTTTCCCGATCCCGAGCAGATCAGGTTCGACCGGCCGAAGACGCATTCGACGATGCAGTTCGGTGCCGGTCGGCACTACTGCCTGGGCGTTCATCTCGCTCGGGTCGAGCTGGAGCTGACGTTGAATGCACTGCTCGACCGTTTCCCGAACCTGCGACTGGCGGTTCCGCCGGCCGAGCTACCGTGGTCCGAGGGAAGCTATGGCGTCGGACTCACCGGCCTTCCGGTCGTCTGGTAGCCAATCGACTTTCACTGGCTCAACGGGCCGCGTTTCACCGGGATCTGACCAGGATCGATGACGGATGGCGGAGGAGGCACCGAGCCCGACAGTGGCGGGTCGGACCTCGTTATCCGAGGATGAGAGGTTGACTTGAGCGGGAACGTAGTCGTTGTCGGTGGCGGGCCTACTGGTTTCATGCTTGCCAGTGAACTCAGGCTGCACAAGGTGCCCACTATTCTTCTGGAGCGTTTTGCCGAGCCGTCCGGGTACTCACGCTCGCTGACGTTGCATGCCCGGTCCGCTCAGGTCTTCGAGCAGCGCGGGCTGCACTGGTTCGAGGGCTACCCACCGGTGCCGTCCTACAACTTCGGTCTCATCGAGATCCAGGACTACATCGACCCGTCACTTCTGCCCCTGCTGGTCCCGCAGCGTGACATCGAGCGCAGGCTCGAGGAACGTGCCGCCTCGCTCGGTGCGGACATCCGTCGGGGTCAGACGGTGGTCGGGCTTCGGCAGGACCAGGACGGCGTCGACGTCACCGTCGAGCAGGAGGACGGCACCGTCTACCAGCTCCGGGCGGACTACGTGGTGGGCTGCGACGGCGGCGGCAGCACGGTCCGGAAACTTGCCGGTATCGGGTTTCCGGGGACGTCGTCGACGGCGAACGGCCTCACCGCGGACGTGATCACTGCCGACAAGCAGGGATTCGTCAGCCCTACGCTGAACCAGAACGGCATGTTCGCCGTGGTCCCGCTGGGCCCGGAGCTCTATCGGGTGACCGCCCTGGAGCTGGGCGTCGAGGGCAGCCGCGACGGCGTGGAACCGACCGTGCAGGAGTTCCAGGAGAAGTTCAAACGGGTCTCCGGTTCGGAGCTCGGGATCCTGAACACGGGAGAGATACGGTGGCTGTCTCGCTTCGGTAATGCCACCCGCCTGGCCGACAGCTATCGTGAGGGCCGAGTCCTGCTGGCCGGCGACTCCTGTCATATCCATTTTCCGGTCAGTGGGCAGGGTCTCAACACCGGGATTCAGGACGCACTCAACCTCGGCTGGAAGCTCGCCGCCCAGGTGAACGGATGGGCGACGCCCGGGCTGCTGNACACCTACGAGGCGGAGCGTCGCCCAGTGGGTGCTCGGGTCTGCTGGAACACCCGGGCCCAAGATGCCCTGCTGCACCCGCTCGACCGACTGGAGCCGCTGCGGGGCCTGCTCGGCGAGCTGGTGCGTCTCGAGGCCGTCAACCGGTATCTCACCGACATGGTGACCGGCGTCGGAATCCGTTATGACGTTACGGTCTTCGGTACCGATCCCGGGGAGTCCTCTCTGTTGGGCAGGACTGTTCCCGACGACGTGGTGGCAAGCGCCACGGCGGCGAACGGGGGTGTCTCGCCGCTGTTCGAGGGCCGTGGTCTCCTGCTCAGCTGGGAGGAAGAGGAGTCGCCGAAGGCGACCGCGGNCGACTGGGAGGGCCGGGTTGATCCCACGATCATGCCGCGACCCGNGGGTGTAGCGGCCGCGGTGCTGCTGGTACGCCCGGACGGATACGTAGTCCATGCCGATCCGACCGGTGATCCCGAGAGCCTCCGACAGGCCCTCGCGGCCTGGTTCGGTGTTCCCGCAACTATTTNCTGAGGAATTATCGGACGGCTGACTTCGTGAAGCTCGGGAGCAACATCTAAGATATCTTCTTCTGAGACCGTGGAACCACCGTGGCTCGGTAGCCGCCGTTTCCGTGAATCGTGGTGCTTGAGGAGGCGCAGTGAGGTACTCCGTCCTCGGACCTCTCCGGATACTTGACGGAGACCGCGAGATCATGATCAGTGCGCGCAAGGTCGAGATCATGCTCGCTGTCTTCCTGGTCCGAGCAAACCATGTGGTCTCCCTCAGCCAGCTGACGACCGAACTGTGGGGCGACGACCCGCCGCGGCGGGCGATCGCCTCGATGCACGTGTATGTCTCGAATCTGCGCAAGATACTCGCTCTGCCGGCCGAGACGAAGAACCCGATCGTCACCCGACATCCGGGCTACCTGCTGCAGATGGAGCCGGACGATCTCGATCTCACCCTGTTCGAGCGGAGAGTTCAGGAGGGGAAGAGACACCTTGCCGAGGGCAGCTATGCGCAGGCCTCACGATGTCTGACGGCTGCCCTCGGCCTGTGGCGCGGTCCCGCCCTCGGCGATCTGAAGGCCGGCCCGATCGTGAGCGGATTCCTGGGATGGCTCGAGGAGACCCGGCTGGAGTGCATCGAGCTCTCCCTCGACGCGGATCTGGCGCTGGGTCGCCACCCCGAACTGGTCCGTCGGNTGATCGCCCTCACGAACGACCATCCGCTGCGCGAGACTTTTCACCACCGGCTGATGCTGGCGNTCTACCGGTCGGGCCGACAGGTGGAAGCCCTCCAGGTTTACCAGACCGTCCGGGATATCTTCCACCGGGACCTCGGCCTGGAACCCAGTCGACCGCTGCGGGATCTGCAGCAGGCGATTCTTCAGGCCGACGAGGGCCTCGATCTCCACTCCAGGATGCCTCGCGCCTGCAGGGGTGAGTCGCGATCGGGCGCCGTCTCCGAGATGGCCCGGACCGTGTTCTCCCGCGATCGACGGCGATGACCGACACCGCGAGGCGTGGATCGGGGCCGGCTCGCCGTCGTGACGTCCGCGCCTNCCGATCCCGGCGCCGGCCAGTCCGACCACCGTGGGCGCGGTGGAGCTAACGAGCAAGTAGTCCGTCAAGCAGCACGCCGAGCAGACGCTCGGCACGCTCGGTATCTACCGGCGGCTGCTGCGCCGCCCAGGCGACGGCGTTGACGAGACTCACGAGATCATCCGCTCGGGTGTCGGGCCGAACGGTACCGGCCGCGCGGGCGCGTGCCAGCAACCGCTCGGTGATGCTGGTGAGCTCGGCACACACCGCCCCCAGCGTCGCCGAACTGTGAATGATCCTGGCTGTCCACGCGGCCATGTTCGGGTAGGACATCGCCGCCGCGATGAGCCATCGAGACCACTGCGTCAACTCGTCGACCGGGGTGGAGCTGCCCGCCAGCTCGTTGCCCCGTTCCACCAGGCGTTCGAAGCTGGTCTGCAGCATCGCCTCGATGAGCATCTGGCGGGTCTCGAAGTGACGGTAGAGCGTGCCGATCCCCACGCCGGCGTCCTGCGCGATGTTCTCCAGCGAGGCGCCCGTCCCGTGCTCGGCGAAGTGGACGCCGGCAACGGTGAGCAGCCGCTCGCGGTTGCGGCGGGCATCGACGCGCATGCCTAGAGAATACCGGGGAGTACTCTCCGCCTGGCCTCCTCAAGGTGACGACGGACGGGCACCACGTGCGGACCGCCGACGTCGGCTGTCGGGGTGGACCTTCCCCGATCAGACACCGGCGGTGGGTACGGCCTCGGGACGCAGCCGTTCCCGCATCTGGTAGAGCAGGTCGTCGGGGTGGGAGAGACTCTGCCCCCCGGGGGCGAAGTGTTCCACGAACGGCGACGGCGCCGCCGCCTCGAAGCGCTCGTATCCCCCGTGCAGAACGATGCGATGGGCGATGCGCCACTCTCCGTCGCGACGCTCGAAGCGATCGAGGTAACGCAGGGTTCGCAGATAGGTCACCTGCTCGCCGTTGATTTCCATCGGATTGAGACTGAGCCCGAGCGACTCGGCGAACGCCACGTCGCCCTCCAGCTCGACCAGCGTGCTGGGGATCATCAGGCCCTTGACCTTGATCGGTGCGGCCCGCATCTCCGCCACCATCTTGTCCGCAAACTCGCGTGCGCTCCCGTTGGCTCTGGCGGGGGGCGCCTGAAAATGCTCGTAGATCGCGTCGTCGTGAAAGACGGTGGCAAGGGCCTCGGCGTCGCGGCGCTCGGTCGCGCGCGCATAGATGAGGCACACCTCGCGGATNGCCTGCTTGTCGAGAAGTTCCCGCAGGCTGCGTTCGAGGTCGTCGTGTCGACCGGCTGGCGTCGTCATCAGCTCTTCTCCCTGGTGGTCGGTGTCGCCGTCAGGCCTGGAGATTCGGGTTGAAACGCTCGGTGAACAGACCGGCCACCTTCTTGTCGGCGGGTATCCGGCCCAGGGTGGCCAGCGAGTCGTAGGTCGCCTGAAGGCTCTGGACGACCTGCCCTGTGATCGGGATGCCGTACGTCCGTCCGGCGTAGGCCAGCTTCGCCTGCGCGACCGGTATGCCCAGGGTCTTCGCCTGCGCGGCCACCAGTTCGTCGTTATGGGTGTTGCCCCAGACGAACGATCGGTCCACGCGTCGGATGTAGTCGAGGGCGGCGCCCAGCTTCCGCGGGTCGTTCAGGACCTTGTGGGAAAGGCCCCAGAAGAGATGGGCGTCCCACAGCCCGTTGTCGCCGTTGGCGAGCCACCGCGCGCGGCCCTCCTGAACGAGCGAGGCGGCCGGGGGTGTGCAGGCGGCCAGCGCATCCACGCGCCCGCTGAGGAACGCGGCCTGCACATCGGCCGGCGACGTGAGGTCCACACGGTGGACGTCCTTGCCGAAGTCGAGACCCACGCGCTGGAACGCGCGGATGGCGACGAGCTCTGATGCCTGCCCGACCCCGTTGCCGACGGTCTTGCCCCGCAGCTGCGCGATGCTGGTGATCGTGGAGTCCTTCGGAACGATGACGCCGCAGACGTTCGTGGGCCGCTGGATGGCATGAACGATGCTGACCGGCAGGTCGGCGGCGGCGTATCCCGCGAACGCGACGTCGCTGAAGATGATGACGTCCGCCCGCTCCGACGCGAAGGCCGCGGCGATGTCCTTGGCGGTCGGGGCCGCGACCGGCTTCACCTGGTATGGCGTGTTCGCGAGGCCGGCGGCGGTCAGCTGCGACTGCCACGGCGCGCCGTTGGCCACTCTGAGCGTGACACCGCCGAGATCGGTCGTCGGCGCCGGTTGGACTGTGGCCGCGGCTGACGACGGCGGTGTCCCGCCGCTGGACCCACAGCCCGCGACGAGCACGAACGCGGCGACGAGTCCGACCAGGGCGATCGCTCGCCGTACGGGAGCGGCCGAGAGCATCACGCTTCTCCGGTTTCGCTAGTTCCTGATGTGGATGTTGGTGGTGACAGCCGAGCTTCAGCCGCCGACGCCGAGCTCCCGCAGGAGGTCGCGCCGCAGCACGTCGAGCGCGACGGCGTCCGCCGCGTCACGGGTGATGCCCGTGGTGTCCGAGTCCCGCACGATGCGCCCCTCGGCCATGACGAGCACCCTGTCGCCGAGGAGAATCGCCTCCTCGACGTCGTGCGTGACGAGCACGGTGGCCGGGCGGTGGCGGTCCACGAGTTCGCGGACGAGCGCCTGCATACGGATCCGGGTGAGGGCGTCGAGCGCGGCGAACGGTTCGTCGAGGAGCAGCAGGTGGGGCTCGCGAACGAGCGCCCTGGCGAGCGCGACGCGCTGCGCCTGCCCGCCCGAGAGCGTCCCGGGCCAGGCGTCGGCGTGATCCGCGAGCCCGACCTCCTCGAGTGCGGCCAACGCCTGCGCGCGAGCACCGCGAGTGCCCGCCACGCCGAACCGGACGTTGAAGTCGACCCGCTTCCACGGCAGCAGCCGCGGCTCCTGGAACACGATGGCGACCTGCGTGGGCACATCGACCTCGCCGGCGTCCGCGGCGTCCAGCCCGGCCAGGGTGCGCAGCAGCGTCGTCTTCCCGCAGCCGCTCGGGCCGAGCAGGCACAGGAACTCACCCGCCTGCACGCGCAGGTCGAGGCCCCGGATCACCTGACGGGCGCCATAGGCGCGATGCAGGCCGCGGACCTCGACGGGGGCCCGCGTCTCGCGCANGGATTCCTGACGTAGCGTCGTCGATGAGGTCATCGGTTGCCGACTCCCGTCCGCCAGGCCAGCGTCCGCCACTCCAGGACGCGAACGACGAGGTCCGCGGTGATTCCCATCAGGCAGTACACGACCACGCAGGCGAAGATGACGTCGGTGTCGAGGTACTGCTGGGCGTTGGCCATCAGGTACCCGAGGCCGCTCGTGGTGTTCAACGTCTCGGCGACGACGAGCGCGAGCACCGAGATCGACAACGAGTAGCGAAGCCCGACGAGCGTCTGCGGCATCGCGCCCGGCAGCACGACGTGGCGGATGATCTGCCGTCGGCCCTTGCCCATCGCGACGGCCATCTCCACCAGCCGGCGGTCCACGTTGCGGATGCCGCCGTGGACGTTCAGGTACACCGGGAAGAAGCAGGCCATGGCGATGAGGAGCTCCTTGGACAGCTCCCCGAGACCGAACCAGACCACGAAGACCGAGGTCAGCGCGAACACGGGCACGGTACGGACCATCTGGATGGTGGAGTCCACAAGCTCTTCCCCGAGCCGCCACAACCCTGAGACGGTCGCGAGCGCCACGGCGGTGGACACTCCCAGAAGCAGGCCGATCGCCGACCGCCGCAGGGACACGAGGACGTTGCTCGCGAGAGTGCCGTTCGTCGTCAGCATCCACAGAGCGTGAGCGGTGTGGGCGGGTNACGAGAACAGCCGCTCGTCGATCGCTCCCCCGCTGGCGAGAAGCTGCCAGGCGAGGAGCAGCAGGAACGGCACCAGAGCGCGGCGCCCGAGGGAGCCGAGTCGCCTGCTCACACGATCGAGAGGGTCGGTAGTGGAGTCACCCTCCGGAATCTAGCAAGATCCCACTAAGTTCGTCGGCAAATTGTGGTTTCTCACCGCATGCAACCATGTGTTCTCTGTAGCCGTACGTGTACCCGCGCCAATCTCACCCTATGTATCAGAATTTATACGGAACGTGATCCCAGTGGAGCGCGTGGTTCCCGGAAGGGATCGGGCTGGGCGGCGGTGGCGAGACCGCCGCCCCACGTCCCGTCGTGGCCCGCGCCGGGCGCGAGGAGCCATCCCCGGCCGACGGCGCCCGAGCTTCACGAGCCGCCGACCGAGGCGCTGTACTCGGCGCGGATGACACCCCCTACGCAAGTACACCGGTACCGCGGGACGGATAGAGAACGCGCAGGTCGCGGTNCACCTGACCTATGCGACCAAGGCAGGACACGCGCTCGTCGACCGTCTCGAACCGGTTCGACAGGCAGGAGTCTTCCCGATTCCGGCCGACCCCCTCCTGATCTGCCTGGTTGCGCAGTGATGTCATTCTCCATACCCTTGCGAGGACCTGGCTCGTGATTCAACGTCGGCATGGCGGCAGCACATCCGCCATCGGTGCCCTCGTCGGCGCGCCGGCACATCTGTTGATGAGACAACGGAGAACCCACAATGAGCAATTTCCAGGGAATACCCCTGTCCGTACTCGACACGGTCCCTGTATGGCACGGCTCGTCCGCGACCGAATCGGTTCGTGGTGCCCTGGATCTGGCCGTCGCGGTGGAGCGACTCGGATACCGCCGCTACTGGGTGGCGGAGCATCACAATCAGCCGGGCGTCGCCGCCACCGCGCCCGCGATCCTGATCGGCCATCTGGCGGGACGGACCAGCCGACTCCGGATCGGCTCCGGCGGGGTCATGCTCCCCAACCACCCGCCGCTGGTGGTCGCCGAGCAGTTCGGCACCCTGGAGGCGCTTTACCCCGGCCGCATCGATCTCGGTATCGGTCGGGCTCCCGGCACCGATCCGGCCACCGCCCGCGCTCTGCGCCGCGCGACCGGCCCGAACGCCGCCGCGGAGTTCCCCGCCCACCTCCAGGAACTGCTCGACTACTTCGGTCTGGCCCAGGCCGGCAGCGGCCACGGGGGGATCCAGGCCCTGCCCGCCGATGAGAACGAGGTACCTGTGTGGGTGCTCGGTTCCAGCGGGGAGAGCGCTCAGCTGGCGGGTCGGCTCGGCGCGGGATACGCCTTCGCCCATCATTTCAACCCGTCAGCGACCGTGGCCTCGCTGGACATCTACCGGCGCAGCTTCCGCCCGTCGGCCCAGTTCGCACAGCCGTACGCGGTGGTCGCCGCCGTCGGCATCGCGGCCGACACCCAGGAGCACGCGGAGTTCCTCGCGGGACCGCTGGGGGTGGCCTTCGCGCTGAGCCTGCGCGGGATCAACCGGCCCTTCCCCAGCGCGGCCATGGCGGCCGAGATCCAGGTACCGGTGTCATCCGACGAGGCCACGATGATGCAGCAGGTCCTCGGGCCGCAGCTCATCGGCAGCCCCGAGNAGCTCAAGCAGCAGCTCGAGGCACTGGTCGATGCCACTGGGCTGGACGAGCTGATGCTGCACACGATGATCCAGGACCCCGCCGAACGGGTGCGCTCGTACGAACTGTTCGCCGAGCTGCTTGGCTCCGCGTCGCGGGAGCCGGCCGTCGTCGCCCAGGCCGCGGAGACCGCCTGACGGATGTCTGACCTGGCCGGCCCCGCGCGCCGCCCGATGGCGAGGACGCCACCGACAACGGCCTGAGCCCGTCCGGGTGCGCGGCACGTCAGCGGGAATCGCGGTGGCGGGCGGCGGCCCGCCCGGGGGCCGGCTCGGTGACAAGGTCCCCAAGCCCTGCGATGTCGACATGGATCAAGCTGCTGGGCAGGGTGTTCGTGGCTCTGCCCGACTGCGGGGAGCCCTCCTGCCGCCGGCCGGTCAGGCCCGGATGAGTGGCAGGAGAACCTCGTCCACGACGGAAACGACGAACGGCTCCGGGACGTCCGTCCCGACGACCACCACATGCTGAATGATCATCCCTGGACCGACGTCGGCGATCAACGGTGTCGCGGTGCCCGGGCGGACGGAGCCCTCGGCTATCCCACGGGTCAGAACGGCCAGGATTTCGCGCCGGCAGGGATCGAGGACCCGCTGCCCCACCGCCTTGTGCACCAGCCCACCCGAGCCTGGGCCCTCGTGGCGCACGATGTCGAACGCCGCCCCGTTCGTCAGGCCGATGGCGTTCCGGATGCAGCACATGATCAGTAGCAGGTCCTCGCGAACATCTCCCGTCAACCGGAGCTGCTGGGGAGACGGAAGCACGCTCTGCAGGACCGCGGTCACCAGCGTGTCCTTGTCGGCCCAGCGCCGGTACAGCGCCGCCTTCCCCGTACCCGCGGCGGCCGCGACGCCTTCCATGGTCAGCTTCGAGTAGCCGTCCTCGCNCAGGATCTGATGGGCTGCCTCGAGGATCGCCTGCTCAAGCGCCTCTCCGCGCCGGCGACTCCGCACCGGGGCGGCCACTGGGGAGGACTGTGCCACTGGGCAACTTCCCTATCGAGACGTCACTGACCGGTTGCCCTGGCAGACGCCCACCGATATAGTAGACGCAGCCGTTCACTAGAACTATCTGACACCCGCTACTATGGACCCGCGGAGAGCAGCATGTCCAGTGGATCAACAGTACTGTCGAGTCCACCCCGGGCCCGGAGACCAGGCCATCCCACGATCACTCTGATGATCATCGTGTGCTGCCAGNTCATCGTCGGCCTGGACGCCACCGTCGTGAACATCGCCCTGCCGCACATCCGCTCGGCGCTGCATTTCTCCTCGTCCAGCCTGGCCTGGGTCAGCAGTGCCTACACCATCGCCTTCGGCGGCCTGCTGCTGCTCGGTGGCCGCGCCGGCGACATCCTCGGTCGGCGGCGGGTCTTCATGGCCGCGCTCGGAATCTTCGGCGTGGCTTCCCTGCTCGGCGGCCTCGCGCCGTCCTCGGGCTGGCTGCTGGCCGCCCGAGCGGCCCAGGGAGCGGCCTCGGCGTTCGCGGCGCCCAACGCCCTCGCGCTGATCACGTCGAACTTCGAGGAAGGACCCACCCGCAACCGGGCCTTCGGCGCAGTGTCAGGGGCATACGCGGCCAGCCTCGCCCTGGGGCTGATTCTCGGCGGNATGCTCACCGAGTGGGCCTCCTGGCGTTGGGTGATGTTCATCAACGTCCCGATCTCGGTCGCGGTCCTCCTCCTGGTGCCCCTGTTCATCAACGAGGCGGAACGCCATCCGGGGCGTTTCGACCTCCCCGGCGCGTTCCTGTCGGTCGCGGCGATGACGTCACTCGTCTACGGCCTGCTCCACGCGGCCTCGGACGGGTGGAGCAACTGGGTCACCGAGGGCACCCTGGCCCTGGCAGTCATCCTGCTGGCCGGTTTCATCGTGGTCGAAGCACGGGCCGACCAGCCGATCGTCCCCTTGGGAATCTTCAAGAACCGCAGCCGGGGAGCCGGGTACTTCGACCTGCTCGCCCTCACCGCCACCATGGCCGGCATGAACTTCTTCGTGACCCAGCTTCTGCAGAACGGCCTCGACTTCGGGCCGCTGCGCGCCGGATTCGCCTTTCTTCCCATGGCGTTCGCCATCATGACGGGTGGCACCATCGCCGCCCAGTTCCTCGAACGGGTCGGCACTCGCGTGTTCGTCGTCGTGGGCGCGGCCATGGTCTTCTGCGGCATGGTCTGGCTTTCCCGTGTCGATCTCTCCACAAGCTACCTCAACGGTGTACTCGGTCCCACACTGCTGTTCGGTGCCGGCTCAGGACTCGCCTTCACCGCGCTGAGTTCGGTGACCCTGTCCAACCTTCGGCCGGAGGAGTCCGGCGCGGGTTCCAGCCTTCTCGAAGCGATGCAGTGGGTGGGCTTCTCCCTCGGGGTCAGCACCCTGGTCACCGTCTTCGCGTCCTCGAGCCGGCATGCCCAGGAACATCTGCCCACCGACCTCGCCCCCGGCGACGTAGGTCGCTACTCGCTGTTCGAAGGAATGAGCGGCGCGTTCACAGCGTCGCTGGTGTTCGTGGGGGCAGCTCTCCTCGTGGCGATCATCGCGCTGCGGACGCGGGCGACAGCATCGCAGGAGGCCGTCCCCGCCAAGTATCCCGTCGAGACCCCGGCGGACTCCACCGCGGCGGGATAGCGGGCGGCTTGCGTCCCGGGCCCCACGACGTGCGCACTCCCTGACCCGAGTGATGCACCCACGGATGTCGGTCATGGAGTCCGCCTGTTCGGCGGCCTGATCTCGATGTGGGGCGGCCCGCGGGGGCGACGGGCGGTCGGCTGACGAACGGCAAGGTCGCGCCCCTCGACCCCGGCGAAGGCCCGGGCCGGCCGAGGCGGGCGCCGAGCCCGGGTGGACGCGCCCGTCCGCTGCCCCGACCAACACCACGAACATCCGTGTCCCGCGAGCTAGCCACACCACAGAGCAGCAAGAAGAACAATGATTCAACTATCAAGTGACACTTGTCACGCAACACTACAGATTGTGCAGGTCGACCGGCCGGCGCATCCTTACACCCCGACGGACAGCACCCATAACCACAGGTGAGAAAACTACCCCTTTCATTGATCACATGAGGCCGGAAACCGAGCGTTACATTGCTGTAGTATTACAGAACATAACGTCGCTGAGGGCNGCCACGTCATCTATACTGATGGCGTGGCACTTTGCGGTCCGGCCCACCCCCACCTCAGGTGCCGGGCCAGGTCAGGTCTCTTCCTGCCAGCATGAGGTAAGGCGGGCATCTCCAGTCGTCTTACGATCCTTGCGGGTGGCGAGAGAAGCACGTTCTCGCCCGATGACAAGCTGTGGGCACGCACACGGATTAGCGTGAGGCGCCGGCCAGGCCGCCAGGACCGAAGGGCCGGCCAGCGATCAGCGTGCCGGGCCGGGAGCTGGAGAATCTCCGGGTGGAGAAGGACCCGAACCAGCCGGTTGACGAGTTCCGGACGCNCATCCTCACCNGCGTGCACCCAGACAGAAGGGAGGTCGTCGTGAGGCGCTACGAGATGTTGGGAGAACTACGAGTGGTCACCGAGTCCGGTGACCACTCCCTGAGCGTACCCAAGGTCAAAATCCTGCTCGCGACACTACTGATCCGCGCCGGCCAGGTGGTCCCCGCCGATCAGCTGGTCGCCGAACTCTGGAACGGGCGTCCGCCCCGGTGTGCCGCGGCCGCCCTGTACGTCTACGTCTCCCAGGTACGGAAGTTCCTGTGCGTCTCCGGCGAGTCGAGCAGCCCGGTGGTCACTCGATCCCCAGGGTACATGTTGCAGCTGGGCACCGACACACTCGACCTGCACCTCTTCCAGAAGGAGCTGAGCAGAGGATGCCAGCATCTTCATCTCGACAACTACGCCCAGGNCGTCACGGAATGCGAATCGGCCTTGAGTCGGTGGNGCAGCTCCGCGCTCGGTGGGCTTCAGGGCGGCTTTATCATCAATGATCATATCACCTGGCTCGAGGAATCCCGACTGGTGTGCCTGGAGACGCTGATCGAGGCGAAGCTTGGACTACAGCGACACCACGAAAGCCTCAGCCAGCTCTACTCGCNCATAGCCGAGTATCCCCTCCGCGAGTCGTTCTATCAACTCCTGATTATCGCCCTGTGCCGATCGGAGCGCAGAGCGGAGGCTCTGAGCGTCTACGACCGCGGCTGGAGCACCATCACCCGGGAACTCGCCGTGGAACCTGGCGACGGCTTCCAGCGTATTCGCCAGTCAATTCTGGACGAAACGTGCGAAATACGTGGTATCAGGACACCCATCATTCGCCAGCGAGTCGGCCTGTAAGTAGTCGCCGCCGCAGGTGGCCACGGGTCGTGGCGATATCTCGAGCCGTCCTGGCAGCAGCCGGTCACGCGCCGCGAGGACCACCGGCGCCCCGTCCATTCGGACGGAAGGGACCATTCCTCATGTTCCTCTCCCCGATGTGGAAAGTTGAATTAACCGCCCATGCCGCGGACGTCGTCAACCTGTTCAAGGCAGGATCCTCCAGGAATTGCCGAGCTGGTTGTTTCCGGCCGCCGGCCGGTTGATCCAGGCGGGTCTGGGCAGGGGTGGGGACACGGGCGGCTGGCGAAGAACTCCCGCGGCGGGCGAGGGCAGCGCGCAGGGCGGGTCGTTGCCGTGGACCTCGTCGCCGGCTGCCCACCGTCCGGGGCCCCGGCACCGAGCTTTGACGCGTCTGCCGCTCGGNCGCGGCGTCGCGCGCCGGGTCACCGATGCTCCGCGAGNCTCGCACCCTGGCCGACCATTCCGACCGGGCCCGGAAACTCAGCAATGACCTAGGGCCGCTTTAGGGCGAGATTGCATTGTTCTGGCATGGAGTCTACGGAGATCCGGATCATGTCTGCGGGAACCGCTCTTCCGGGCGCCCCGGTCGACAACGCCCGTCTGGCGAGACTTTTCCGCATGGATTCGGTGTGGGAGCAGTGGGTCGACACCTTCATCGGCACCCGTACCCGCCATCTGGCCCGTGACCTGGACACCGGCGAGCAGTACTGTTCGCTGGCCGACCTCGCGACGACGGCGGCGCGGCACGCGATCACCGCGGCGAACATCAGCCCGGCGGACATCGAGCTCATCGTCATGGGTACCTCGACCCCGGANATGCTCATGCCCGCGACCGTCAACATCGTCGCCGACCGGATCGGGATCAACCGCGTCCCCACCTATCAGCTCCAGTCCGGCTGCTCCGGGGCCGTCCAGGCACTGGAGGTCGCCCACCACTTCCTGCAGACCGGCGCGTACCGCACGGCGCTCGTCCTGGGCGGCGACACGACGGCGAAGCACTTCGACGTCGATCTCGACGTCACAAGCATGCCGCCGGCGCAGTTGGTCAACCTCATCCTCTTCGGGGACGCGGCCGGCGCGGTCGTGCTGGGCACATCGCCCGACCATGGACGGGCCGTGATCCGCCGAGTGGTCACCCGGCTCACGGGGCTCGGCCGTGAGCCGGGGCAGTCGCTGGAGTGGTACGGGCTCGCCGACCGCGACAGCGACCGTCCGCCGGCCAGCGAGAACTACAAGATGATCGAGGAATCGGTGCCCCCGATGGCGGTCGAGACCCTGCACATGCTTCTCGACGACCTCGGGTGGAAAGAGACCGATCTCGACTACCTGCTGCCGCCGCAGCTCTCCGGCCGGATGACGCCCCGCATCGTCGAAGCGCTGGGGGTGCCGAGCGCGGAAGAGGTCTCCTGCGTGACCGAGACCGGAAACACCGGCAACGCGCTGCCCTTCTTCCAGATCGAGCGGGCCCTCGCCGAGATGGCGCCGGGCGACCGAGCACTCGGCATCGCGGTGGAGTCGAGCAAGTGGATCCAGGCTGGATACGTGTTCGAAGCCCTGTGATGATCCCCAGGCACGGCGCCGGGCCCGGCCGCGACGGTCCCCGGCGCCGCCGGGCCGGGTCCCGGTCGGGACCCGGCCCGGCGGGGCGTCACGGCGTGCCCGCTCCTGCCGGCGCGGGCGTCCCGAACCAACGGGCGAGTGCCTCCCGCAGGCCCTTGGCGTCCGTGCCGTCGGCGTCGGCATGGGCGACGTGTCCGTCCGGGCGGATCAGCAGGGTCGCCGCGTCGACGTCGGGGATGGGGTCGGCCACCGTCAGGTCGACCCGACCGCTCCAGTCGGCGATCCCTGTCAGGTCGGCGGCGCCCGCGGAGAGGTCGAGCAGCACCCCGCGCCCGGCGTGCAGGGTCGTCGCCACGGACTCGACCCGGTCGCCGATCACCAACGTCGCGTCGGGTACGGGCCAGCCCAGTAGCGGATGGTCCGGCCCGGCGCCGGACTGGGTCGCATCCTCGAACGGGTACCGCACCGCGGTGGTGATGTCGAGCAGGTGCTTGCTGACTCCGTCGATGCCGATCAGATCGTTGACGATGTCCCGCAGGTAGGCGATGCGGTCCAACGGGTAGAGCAGCCCCATGGTCGCCTGGGCGTGCTGGCACATCCGCAGGCCCACCGGATGACGTTCCAGTTCGTAGGTGTCGAGCAGATCGGCGGGCGCCCATCCGCGCAGCGTCGCGGCCAGTTTCCAGCCCAGGTTGACCACGTCCTGTATTCCGGTGTTGACCCCCTGGGTGCCGGAGATGAAGAACGAGTGGGCGGCGTCGCCGGCGAGCAGGATCCGCCCGTCGCGATAGCGGTCGGCGATACTCACCGGCCCGCCGAACCGGCCGAGATGACTGATCTTCCCGGTTGTCGGGGCGCCACCGGTGATCCGGCGCATGCTCTCGAACAGCTCCTGCTCGGTCACCGGCTCCTCGGTCGGGCCGGTCTCGTCGAACTCGATGGACATCAGCCGCAGGCCGCCGGTCACGAGCGGCATGGCCCCGAAGATGCCCCGGTCGTAGACACCCGACTCGAACGGGTAGTCGGTACCCGGGGTCAGCTCCAGGTCGCCCCACACGCCGTAGTAGCTGTTCCCGAGCACCGCAGACGTGATCCCGGCGGCCTTCCGGACCGCGCTGTCGGGACCGTCGCAGCCGACCAGGTAGTCACCGGTGAGTTGATAGACCTCGTCGCCGGCCGCCACCCTGGCGGTGACCCCGGCGGCGTCCTGTTCGACTCCGATCACTCGGTGACCCCGGCGCAGATCGACGCCCAGCTCGACCGCCCGCGACTCCAGCAGACGCTCGAGCCGCCACTGCGGATAGACGTAGGTGAGCTCCTCCGGCTTCGCCGAGCTGATGTCCAGCCACAGGAGCGCGAAAGGCGTCCGAGGCCAGGGGAAGATCCCCTCGCCGTGGATACGCTCGGCGAATCCGCGCTCCTTGAGGACCTTCATGGTCTGGCCGTGGACAGCCATTCCGCCAGAGGCCGCAGGTGCCTCACGTCGCTGCTCCAGGATGATCGTCTCAATACCACCGAGACGGAGCTCGCAGCCGAGCATCAGGCCAGCCGGCCCACCGCCGACTATCACCACCGTGCCACTCATGGAAATTCCTTTCGACAGCTGGGATGCCGGACTAGTGGATGGGCGCTGACCGCCCTGGGGAGTTCGCGTCTGCCGGTGGGACGGCGGCGGACGGATCCGCCGTCGCCGTCGCCAGCCGATCCCGCAGATAGCCGGCCAGGGACTCGGCCGTGGGATGGTCGAAAATGACGCTGGCCGGCACGTCGAGGCTGGTGGCCGCCCGCAGTCGGTTACCGAGTTCCAGCGCGGTGAACGAGGAGAGGCCGAGATCCAGCAGGCTCGTGTCGGCGGCGACCGGGGTGTCCGCGGAATAGCCGAGCACCCCACCCACACATCCGCGTACGGCCTCTGTCAGCAGTGCCGTGGCCTCGGCTTCGTCTGCGTCCGCGAGCTGGTCGAGCAGCCGTGGCCCCGTGGGCGCGGCCGCGTTCCCGGCGCCCGCCTGCAGGCGGGCGACCTCGGGCACGCCGGCGAAGAACGGCACGGACAGATCGGCGGGAAACCGCTCCCAGTCGATGTCCGCGACGACCAGGACCGGCTCCTGGTCGCTGGTGGCCTCCTCCAGCACCGATATCGCCAGGTCCGACGCGAGCGGGCGCAGCCCGGGAGCCGCCGCCGCATCGAGGTCCGGTCCCGGCCACGGGGCCCAGGCCACGGCCAACGCGGGCCGGCCGTCGGCTCGGCGTCGGGCGACCATCTCCTCGACCTGGGCCGACACGATGCTCTCGGCGGTGGCGGGGTTCTCGGCGGTGGCGGGGTTCTCGGCGGTGGCGGGGTTCTCGGCGGTGGCGGGGTTCTCGGCGGTGGCGGGGTTCTCGGCGGTGGCGGGGCTCTCGGCGGTGGCGGGGCTCTCGGCGGTGGCGGGGCTGCCGGTGGTGGCGAACTCCGCCGGCAGCGGAGCGAGGACGACGAGCACGGCGACCGGCGCGCCCGCCCCGGTGCCGAGTGGCGCCGCCGTGGACTCGGCGCGCACCGGATCCCGCGGCAGCGCGGCCAGGCTGGCCAGCGCCTCGCCGCCGTCGGGGAGGTCCCCGGCGCACACCACGACGGACAGCGGGACCGTCGCGGCCACGTCGCGACCGGCCAGGTCGACACCGCCCGCCAGGTTGATGTCCAGGGCCGCGAAGGGGACCTCGTGGCGGGCCAGCTCCGCCTCGAGAGCCCGCACCGCGGAGGTGTGCGGGTCCGGGGTCAGCAGCACGAGATGGTCGGCGCCGTGGCGGGCCAGCCAGCGCAGGGCGACCCCGCCGAGTCCCTCGGCCGTCCCGGCGACGACGACCGCGCCCCGCGGTACCCAGCGCCTGCCCGCCCGCGGCCGGCCGGCCCGGACGAGGCGGAGACCGTCCTGCGGCGAGTGCCGGGTCACCCGGTAGCGCCAGTTCCGCTGCTGGCGCCACGCCGTCAGCGTCGGCAGCAGCGCCTCGACGGCGGACTGCCGTTCGGTGTCGATTCCCAGCGTCACCGCGAGGTCCGACGCGTCCCCCCGGTCGACAGCGGCCCAGAACTCCGCGTCCTGCGAGGTCGACGCGGCCGCCGCGGCCGGCTCCGCGTGCAGCCAGTACCGAGTCCGCCGGAACGCGTACGTCGGCAGGTCGACCGGGGCGGGGGGCCCGTCGCCGCGCACCGTCGATACGGCCGGGACGAGCCCACGCAGGTGGGCCGCCGCGAGGCCGGAGGTGATCGAGATCTGCTCGGGCCGGTCCGCGCGCAGCAGGGGAACGAGCAGTGCGTCCGGCGCCCCCGGCGCGGCCGTGGTCTGCAGACGGTCCTGGACGAGCGCCGTNAGCACGGCTGCCGGCCCGAGTTCGACGAAGGCCTCCACGCCGAGGCCGAGCAGGGTGCGCACGCCGTCGTCGAAGCGGACGGCCTGGCGCACCTGCCGCGTCCAGTACCCGGGCGAGCGCAGCTCGTCGAGCGTCACGCGGTCGCCCGTCACGCTGGAGACGACCGGGATCCGCGGGGTATGGAACGTGAGCGTCCGNGCCACCCGACTGAACTCGTCGAGCATGCCGTTCATGTGCGGCGAGTGGAACGCGTGGCTCACCCGCAGCCGCTTCGCCCGGTGGNCGCGGCCGCGCAGCGAGCGCATGACGTCCAGGGCGGTGTCCCGGTCTCCGGAGATCACGATGTTCCGCGGGCCGTTGATCGCGGCGATGCCGACCAGCTCCTGCCGCCCGTCGATCATCTCAAGGACCTCGTCCTCAGCCGCCTGCACCGAGATCATCGCGCCGCCGGCCGGCATGGACTGCATCAACCGGGCCCGGGCCGTGACGAGCGCGCAGGCATCCTCGAGCCCCAGGACCCCGGCGACGTGGACCGCCGCGAGTTCACCGATCGAATGCCCGATCATCAGGTCCGGTCGCAGGCCCCGGTCCTCCACCAGCCGATACAGCGCCACCTCCAGCGTGAACAGGGCGAGCTGTGTGTAGCGGGTCTCGTCGAGCAGCCGCGAGTCGGGATGGCCGGCCGGAGCGAACATCACCTCCCGCAGCGGCCGGTCGAGGTGGGGGTCGAACTGGGCGCACACCGTGTCCAGCGCCTCACGGAAGACCGGATCCTCCGCGTGGAGGTCGCGGCCCATGCCTGAGCGCTGGCTGCCCTGGCCGGTGAACAGGAACGCCGTACGTCCCGCGGGGCGTGCCGCGGTCGGCCCGACCACGCTGGGATCGAACTCGCCGTGTCCCAGTGCCGCGAGGCCTCGCATCAGGTCGTCGGACCGGCCGGCGACGACGGCGGCCCGGTGGCCGAGCAGGGGGCGGGTCGTGGTCAACGCGTGCGCGACGTCGGCCAGCGCGACGTCGGGGTGGTCGGCGACGAACCCGCGCAGCCGCTCCGCCTGGGCCCGCAGAGCCTCGTCGCTGTGCCCCGAGACGGGGAAGGCGAACACGCGGGGCTGGACGGTCCGGTCGGTCTGCGGGCCGGGAGCGGACGACGGCGCGGCGGGTGAGTCGATGGACGGTCGCGGCGAGGGNACGTCGTCTGGCGTGGGCTGCCCGGCGGGCGACGGTTCCTCCAGGATGAGGTGCGCGTTGGTTCCGCTGATGCCGAACGCGGACACCGCGGCCCGGCGGGGCCGGCCGGCGGGCGCGGGCCAGTCCAGACTCTCGGTCAGCAGCGCGACTGCCCCGTCGGACCAGGCCACATGCGGCGTCGGCTCGTCCGCGTAGAGGCTGCGCGGCAGGGTCTGGTGCCGCATCGCCATGACCATCTTGATGATCCCGGCGACACCGGCCGCGGCCTGGGTGTGGCCGATGTTCGTCTTGACCGAGCCCAGCCGGAGCGGTTCGCCGGTGCCGCGCTGGCCGTAGGTGTCCAGCAGCGCCTGCGCCNCAATCGGATCACCCAGAGTCGTTCCGGTGCCGTGGCCCTCGACGACATCGACATCGGCGGGTTCCAGCCGGGCGTCGGCCAGGGCGTCGCGGATAACCCGCTGCTGGGCGGGCCCGTTCGGCGCGGTGAGCCCGTTGCTCGCGCCGTCGGAGTTCACGGCCGAGCCGCGGACCACCGCCAGCACGCGATGCCCGGCGCGTTGGGCATCGCGCAGCCGCTCCAGCACCAGCAGGCCGACCCCCTCTCCGAACCCGGTGCCGTTGGCCGAGGCCGCATACGACCGGCACCGCCCGTCGAACGACAGGCCGCGCTGACGGCTGAACTCGATGAACAGGCCGGGGGTGGCCATCACCGTCACACCGCCGGCGAGCGCGAGGGAGCACTCTCCTCGGCGCAGCGCGCCGCAGGCGAGATGGACGGCGACCAGCGACGAGGAACACGCTGTGTCCACGGTGATCGCCGGCCCCTCGAGGCCGAAGGTGTACGCGAGGCGACCCGAGGNGACGCTGCCGGCGCTGCCGTTGCCGATGAATCCCTCGTACTCGCGCGGCGGCCGCCCGAGCCGGGAGGCGTAGTCGTCGTACATCACGCCCGCGTACACACCGGTCCGGCTGCCCCGCAACGTGGTGTGGTCGATGCCCGCCCGTTCGAACGCCTCCCAGGCGGTCTCGAGCAGAAGGCGTTGTTGGGGATCGGTCGCGAGGGCCTCCCGCGGGCTGAGGCCGAACAGCCCGGCGTCGAACTCGTCGGCGTGGTGCAGGAATCCGCCGTGCCGGGTCACCGAGGTGCCGCCGACGTCCGAGTCGGGATCTGGGTCGTAGAGCGCGTCGACGTCCCAGCCGCGGTCCGCGGGAAAGGGTGTGATGGCGTCCCGCCCCCCGGCCACCAGGTCCCACAGATCCTCCGGACTCCACACGTCCCCGGGGAAGCGGCAGCTCATCCCGACGATCGCGATGGGCTCGTGCTGTTCGGACTCCACCTCGGTAAGACGCTGACGGGTGCGGGCCAGATCCGCCGTCACCCATTTCAGATATTCAACGAGCTTCTCTTCGTCAGGCATCGAGATCCCTGTTNCCGTGGGCGGACTGCGGCAGACGACCAAGTTCGTTGTCGATGAAGGAGAATATTTCCGCGGTATCGGCCGACTGAATTCTGTCGGCGGCGTTCTCCGCGCGGGGGGAAGGAATGTCCTCCCAGCGCGCAAGCAGCGTGCGCAGCCGACTGACGATCGTGAGACGGGCCTGCGGCGCGGCGGCGGACAGCGCCGCCTCGAGTTCCGTCAGGTCCGCCGTGGCGGGCTGCGTGGCGACCGGGCCGCCCGCGTCCAGCGTCGCCTGCAGATACCCGGCCAGTCGGGACGGGGTGGGATAGTCGAAGATCGCCGTCGCCGGCATCCGCTGCCCGGTGTCCCGGCTCAGCCGGTTGCGCAGCTCCACCCCGGTGAGCGAGTCCATCCCGAGCTCGGCGAAGGTCTGCTGGGGGTCGATCTCGCGGGCCGACCGGTGGCCGAGCACCGCGGCCACCGTCGCGACGACGAGGTCGGTGAGAGCCTGTTCCCGTTCCACCCCCGTCAGCGTGGCGAACCGGCGCAGGTGCCCGGCCGGTCCGGCCTGGGACCGGCGGCGCGGTGCCGGCGGGACCAGGGCCGCCAGGAAGGGCGCCAGGGTCCGCTCGTCGGCCTGGGCCCGCAGCGTCCGCGGGTCGAGCGCCAGTGGGGCGACGAGAGCATGGTCTGCCGCCACCGTCCGGTCGGACACCGTCCGGTCGAACAACGCCCGGTCGAACAACGCGAGCCCGGTCTCGGCGGACATCGGAACGAGCCCGGCGCGGGCGATCCGGGCCCGGTCCGCCTGTCCCAGGCCGGCCGTCATGCCGCTGGCCGGTTCCCACAGCCCCCACGCGAGCGAGACGGCGGGCAGGCCCCGTTCCCGGCGCAGGGCCGCGAGCTCGTCCAGGACGGCGTTCGCCGCCGCGTAGCAGGCCTGTCCCGGGCTACCGAGGATGCCGGCGAACGAGGAGAACAGCACGAACGCCCGCAGGTCGAGGTGCGCGGTCAGCCGGTGCAGGTGCCAGGCCGCGTAGGCCTTCGGCCGCATCACCGCGTCCAGGCGCTGGGGAGTCAGGGACTCGAGGACGCCGTCGTCCAGCACGCCTGCCGCGTGGATCACCGCGGTGAGCGGGTGTTGCGGGGGGATCGCCGCGATCAGCTCGGCCAGCGCAGCCTGGTCGGCGACGTCAGCCGCCACCACCGTCGTCCGGGCGCCGAGCTCCGCCAGGTCCGCGACGAGGCCGTCGGCCCCCGGTGCCAGCAGGCCGCGACGGCTCACGAGGAGCAGGTTGCGCACCCCGTGCGCGGTGACCAGATGGCGGGCGAGCAGGGCGCCGAGGCCGCCGGTGCCGCCGGTGATCAGCACCGTGCCGGTGGCGTCCCAGACCGGGTGACCAGCACCTCCGTCCGACCCGGACGGCGCGGACGGCGCGGACGGCGCGGACGGCGCGGACGGCGCGGACGGCGCGGACGGCGGGGGGATCCGCACCAGCCGTGGTGCGGCCGCGACCCCGTCGCGGATCACCAGTTCGGGCTCGCCGGTCGCCAGTGCCGCCGAGACCGCGGCGACGGACGCCGGGGCCGCGTCCAGGTCGAGCAGGACGAAGGCACCCGGGTTCTCGGCTTCGGCGCTGCGGATCAGGCCCCGGATCGCAGCGGCGGCGAGGCCGGTGGGCGCGCCGCCGGGTGCCTCTGCCGGCGCACCGGCGGACGTCGGTTCCACCAGCGGGCCGGTGACGATCACAAGCCGGGCCTCGGTCAGGCCGGCGTCGGCGGACCAGGAACGCGCAAGGTCGAGAGCGCGGTGGGTGACCGGCGGGGCGGTGATCTTCCGCTCGTGGCCGTCGCCGTCGGCGTCGGCGTCGGCGTGGCCGCCGCTGTCGGCCGCGGCGGTACCCGCGACGAACACGACCGCGGGCACGGGCGCTCCCTGCGCCAGCGCCGCCCGCAGCGCGCCGAGGTCGTCATACCGGTCGACGGCCAGTCCCTCGGCCTCGAACCGCGTGAGAATCTCGCCCGCGCCGGGTTCCAGGACGGCCCACCGTCCGGCGGGCGCCTGCCCGACGGCCAGCGGCACCGGCTTGCGTTCGAGGGTGAACAGCTCGGCGGGGGAGGTGACCGCGAGCCGGCGGAGCTCCTCGAGCGGGGCCCTGCGGACCAGCAGCTCGCGGATCGTGATGACCGGGTCGCCGGCGTCGTCGACCGCCGACACCGCGAACGTGTCCGGCCCCGTCGGGCGCAGCCGTACCCGCAACGTCGTCGCGCCCGTCCGGTGCCAGGACACGCCCGACCAGGAGTACGGCAGCGNCACGGTCCCGCCGGCCGACGCGGGTGCCGAGGTGTCTCCACTCCCGGTGGGACCGGACAGCCCGGTCAGCGCGAGCGCGTGCAGCGCGGCGTCGAGCAGCGCCGGGTGCACCCCGTACGTGGCGGCCCGGACAGTCTCCTCGGGAGACAGGCCGACCTCCGCGAAGACCTCGTCGCGGCGGATCCAGCCGGCGGTCAGGCCCTGGAACGCCGGGCCGTAGTCCAGTGCGTGTTCGGCCAGCCGATCGTAGGCGTCGGCGACCTCCAGCTGCTGGGCTCCCTCGGGCGGCCAGACCCGCGCGAAGGTGTCGCCCTCCCCCTCCGCCGGCTCCGGTTCGAGCGTTCCGGCGCCGTGACGGCGCCAGGTCGGATCGGCGTCGGCACCGGAGGCCCGAGCGTGCATGGTGATCGATCGCCTGCCGGCGACGTCGGGCGCCGCGACCGTGACCCGCAGGGCCACGCTCCCCTGTTCCGGCAGGACGAGAGGCGCCTCGAGCGTCAGTTCCGCCAGCCGCCCGCACGCGACCGCGGCACCCGCCCGCGACGCGAGCTCGACCCAGGTGGTGCCGGACAGCAGCACGATGCCGTCCACCGCGTGGTCGCGCAGCCACGGATGCGTGCGCAGCGACACCCGGCCGGTGAGAATCACCTCGTCGCTGTCGACCCCTTCGACGAAGGCGCCGAGCAGCTCGTGTCCGGTCCGGTCCAGGCCGAGGCTCTCGGCGTCCTCGCGCTGGGCGGCGCCCGCGGCCGACTCGAGCCAGAACCGGCGACGCTGGAAGGGGTAGGTGGGCAGGTCGACTGGGAGCACGGCGGCGTCCGGCTCGCCGAGCACCGCGGTCCAGTCGACGGCGCCGCCGTGTGCCCACACCTCGGCGAGGGAGAGCAGGAAGCGGGCGCGGCCGCCGTCGTCGCGGCGCAGGGAACCGAGCGTGACGGCCCGACCGCGACCCTCGTCGAGCCCCACGGCCTCGATGGTCTCCCCCAACCCCACGGTCAGCACCGGGNGTGGACTGCACTCGACGAACAACCGGTGCCGCCGGTCCAGCAGCGTCCGGGTGACCTGTTCGAACTGGACGGTCTCGCGCAGGTTGGTGAACCAGTAGTCCGGACCCAGTTCGGTCGGGTCCAGGACGTCCCCGGTCACGCCCGAGTAGAAGGCGATCTCCGTGGCACGCGGCGTGATGCCGGCGAGGGCACTGACCAGCCGGTCGCGGACCTGGTCCATCTGCGCCGAGTGCGAGGCGTAGTCGACGGGAATCCGCCGTACCCGCAGCTCGCCGGGCTCGGCCAGCAGGCGCTCGATGTCCTCGGCCGGTCCCGCCACGGCCGTGGAGGCGGGGCCGTTCACCGCGGCGATCTCGAGCCGGCCCCCCCACCGGGCGATCCACGCGCGTACCTGGTCGACGGGTGCCAGCACGGACGCCATCCCGCCCGCGGGCGTCAGCTCGGTCAGGGCCTGACTGCGCAGCGCCACGATCCGGGCGGCGTGATCGAGGGTGAGGGCGCCGGCGATGTGCGCGGCGGCGATCTCACCCTGGGAATGCCCGACGACGGCGGTGGGCCGCACCCCCTGTGAGATCCACAGGCGGGCCAGCGAGACCATGACCGCGAAGAGCGCCGGCTGGACGATCTCCGCCCGGTCCAGGGTCGGGGCACCGGGCACGGCGCGCAGCACGTCCAGCAGGGACCAGTCGACGTACCGACCGACCGCGTCCGCGCACGCCTCGAGCGCGTCCCGGAACACCGGCGAGGTTCCGAACAGCTCCACCGCCATCCCAGGCCACTGCGAGCCCTGGCCGGGGAAGACGAACGTGACCTGCGAGGAGTCGACGGTGGAGGCGCTGACGGTGCCCGGCGCGGACGTCCCGCCGGCCAGCGCCCGCAGCCCGGCGAGCAGGTCGTCCCGTCCGTCGGCGACGACGACCGCCCGGTGGTCGAGCGCTGCGCGCGTGGTGGCCAGCGCCCGGGCGACCTGGCGCGGGTCCAGGTCGGGAGTCGACTCGGCGAAGCCGAGCAGCGCCTCGGCCTGGGCTCGCAGCGCGGGTTCGCCCCGGGCCGACATCACCCACACGACCGGCTCGGCCGTCGCCTCGCTCCCGCCGGCCGACCCGCCGGACTCCGCGGCGAACTCCGTCGCGGGCTCCGCGGCGGGCTCCGTCGCGGGCTCCGTGGCCGGCTCCGTGGCCGGCTCCGTGGCGGACTCCGTGAGGGCGGGGGGTTCCTCCAGGATGACGTGGGCGTTGGTGCCACTGATCCCGAACGACGACACCGCGGCCCGACGCGGACCCGACCCCTCCCAGGGAACC
>NZ_LJJX01000067.1:0-32061 GCF_001421075.1 Frankia sp. CpI1-P
GGGCACCGCCTGACCAGTAGACGGGTATCCGTCAGGCTCGTCCCAGGACACGCTCTACACCCTGGTTTCGATGCCAGCTGCTACTTTCGATGCTTCAACAGCGGAGAGCTGAGCTCACCTTCCCGGTCCCCAGCTGACGCATCTCGTGCGCCTTTTCCTCAACGCTCACCACGACAGTCTTCAGCTAACGCAGCTTGAGGTGCTTTGGAATCTCCCCCCNCAGGGCGACTCCGGAGGGCCACAAAACCTCCATCTTCCATGCAGTTACACGCCTTCGCGGAAACAGCCGGCCTACCTCAGGCTGCCATCCCCCTCAACGTTCGTGGTACACAGAGCGCCGATACTTTTCCCTGGACATCGATCACGAAGCGGGCCTTCGCCAGCTCCTGTTCCAATCGGTCCTTCTCCGCCCGTAGCTTCTCCAGCTCCCGGTCCNGGTCGTCGACCGCCGGCCGGCCCTTCGGCTTCGACAGCCCCGCCAACGCCCTCGCATCCCGGGCCTTACGCCATTCCACGATATGCGCCGAATACANCTTCTCCCGACGCAGGATCGCACCCTTCGCCCCCGGCGACGTCGCCGCCTCATACTCGCCCAGGATCCGCAGCTTGTACGCCGGCGAGAACGACCGCCGCCGCGCCTTCGGCTCGACCTCCGGATCCGGCCGGCGGCCCTCGCCCTCGCGATCTCCCACCCGGACATCATCGACCAGGCCCCGCCCGGTCGTCACCGACATCACCACGATCTTCTTCTCCCTACCCCGCCCTAGTCATAAGATGATAGACATCCCCTGTCTCAACCCATCTTGGCAGGTAGGGCCGGCCGAGCAGAAGCTCTACCGCACTGCCGAGGATCGTGAGGCGGCGAGCCGGATCTGGGCCGAAGGCGAGAAGCTGGCCAAGGTCGCCTTCCCGGCAGTCCCCGCGGTGCGCTGAGATGGACCGCAACCAACTCGCCGGCTTCCTGCGCACCCGCCGGGAAGCGCTGCAGCCCGAGGACGTGGGGCTGCCCCGGGGGCAGCGCCGGCGCACCGGCGGGCTGCGCCGCGAGGAGGTCGCGGCACTGTGCGGCATGTCGACCGACTACTACAGCCGCATTGAGCAGCAGCGCGGCCCGCGCCCCTCGGAGCCGATGCTGGCCGCCATCGCCCGCGGCCTGCACCTGCACCTGTCCCTGGACGAGCGCGACCACCTGTTCCGCCTCGCGGGACACCCCGCGCCCGGCCGCGACCTGCGCGCGCACCACGTCGACACCGGCCTGATGCACGTGCTCGACCGGCTGCAGGACACCCCGGCCCAGGTCGTCACCAGCCTCGGCGAGACCCTGCTGCAGACCCCGCCGGCCGTGGCACTGCTGGGTGACGAGACCGCCTACACCGGCCTGGAACGCAGCATGATCTACCGTTGGTTCACCCGGCCCGAGACCCGCCTGATCTATCCGGACGAGGACCATGCCCTGCACAGCCGGGCCTTCACCGCCGACCTTCGCTCCCTGGTCGCCCGTAAGGGCCCCGAGAGTCGCGGTGCGGCCATGTCCCGCACGCTGCTCGACGTCAGCCGCGAGTTCGCCGAACTGTGGAGCGAGCACGAGATCACCGGCTCGCGCGGCCACCACAAGCGCATCCGCAACGCCGAACTGGNCCTGCTGGACGTCTACTGCCAGATGCTCCTCGACCTCGACCAGGAGCAGGCCTTGCTGATCTTCACCGCCACGCCCGGCAGTGAGAGCCACGACAAGCTCCAACTGCTGTCGGTGATAGGCGCGCAGAACCTCCCCTCGGCCCCCTGATCTCCCCTCGGCCCCCTGGCCTCCCNGAGACCCGGACGTGCCACCCCGCATGCCCGTCACTTCGACGCTCACGCGAAACATGCGGACGGAGAAAACCGCGCAGTACCGCTCAACCGAAAGACGCAAGGAGCCCCATGAGCATCCCGCCCCCCGCCGCCATGCCGGAGATCCTCCTGGCCCGCACCGTGGTGCGCAGCGACGACAGCACCAACATCGTGCTCTCCGGTGCCGCAGAACCGCAGATCAAGACCGGCACCGTCCGGGTCGTCACGCACACCGACGTCGCCTACNCGACCCGCAAGGGCCCCGACGGCCAGGACTTGCAGCTGCGCCTGGACCTGCTGGTGCCGCAGACGCCCGGAGCCAAGCCGCTGGGGTCTACCTGCCGGGCGGCACCATCGTCCCGGGCGGTCCGATCGTTCCGGAAGCCGATCGTTCCGGAAGCCGATCGTTCCGGAAGCCGATCGGGGCGACGCGATCCGGTCGACCTACCTGGCGGTCGGGGTGCGCAGCGCGGTGAGCGTCTCCGCGTACAGCGTCTCCTTGATCTGGGCGCGGACCGGTCGGGCCTTGGCCGCGAGCGGTCGCGCGCGCTCCACGGCCGCGGCGAGGAGCTGATCGGCCTGCGCCACCGCGTCGACGATGCCCGCCGCGAGCGCCTGCCCGCCGCCATAACGCCGACCGGTCGTCATCGCCTCGTGCGCGGTCGCCGGGGTCAGGCGGGCCCGGATCAGGGCCGACATCCCCGACTGGAAGGGCAGGTCGAGGTCCACCTCGGGCAGGCAGAAGAAACCCCGGTCCAGGCGCATCACCCGCAGGTCGTGGGCCAGTGCCCACATCGCCCCGGCGGCGAAGGTGTGCCCGTTCAGGGCCGCGACGGTGACCACCGGGGAGGCCAGCGTGCGGGCGAACAGCGCGTGGACCCGGTCGAGGTAGGCCGCGGACCGGTCGGCGTTGCTCAGCAACCAGTCGAGGTCGAGACCGGTGGACCAGAACTTGCCGCCGCCCACCGTCACCAGCGCCCGGGGGCCCGCCGCGGCGTCGACCTCGTCGAGCGCTGCCTCCACCGCGGCCAGCCGGTCGGGGTGGAACCGGTTCTCGTCATCGGGATCGAGGTGCAGGACGAAGACCTCGCCGTCCCGTTCCAGCTTCGGCATCCGCTGATCCTAGTCCGCGTGTCTTCTTGTCCGGGTCACGTCCGGATCATGCCTCGGGCCCCCGGCCTGACCAGGACCGGCGGGCACGGTGGGACGGGGCGCGGCGGGGAAGGCACGAAATTATCGCATCCTCTTTGTTGCGGCGCAAGTTTGACTACGCAGTCAAAACAGAGGATCAACAAGATGGATTGTTGGCGCAACTGGCGGCGGGAAATGGTCCACGGAAGTGGGCGCCTTGTATTCTTCCGGGTATGGAGACGGGTGGGGTGGAGTCCTACATCCGGCAGAGGTTTGCCGAGTATGTGGGTCTCCCGGAAGAGCAGCTTTTTGCCGACGATGTGACGCTGGCCACCGTGATTGGCCGCAGTGCGAAGATGACTAACAGTATCGACCTGATGGAGACGTTTGCCCGGACGTCCAACGCGCTGCGCAAGGAGCACGGTGTGCGGGTGCGGCTACCAACGTTGCCTCTCGATACACCGATGCCCAGGGTACTGACCATCTTCCTCGAGGAATTCGACCGGCAGAAGAGGGCGGCGGCCTGATGACCGTCGAGGCAGATCACGGCACCGTCCTGGTGACCCGGCGACCGGCCGGNCCCGACGCGCCCCCCGCGATCATCACCGACCTCTTCGGCGCGCTGACGCGGCACGGCCTGTCCCTGGTCGACGTGACGTGGGAGCAGCAGCGGCTGCACGAGTCCCGGCGGTGGAGTGTCCTGGACATGCTGGCCGCCGTCGACCTGGACCGCCTGACGCCGCTGGACCGGACCCTCGTCTGGAACGCCGGCCGCGCCGAGCTGACCACCAAGCCGGGGGCGGACCGGTTGGAGCGCCAGGCGGACGCCGAATGCCGGCGCTGGCAGGACAGCAATCCGACAGTCTCCGCGATCATGCAGGCGTGTGGCACCTGGAGTCGCTACTGGAATGAGGAGGAGGCGCACCACGAGANGGCTTTCAACCGCCTGGCGCAGCTCACCGGAATGGCTCCGATTCCGGACGAGACCTTCATCGAGTTCCGCCAGGTATTTCCCGATGATGATATGCTCCGTACACTGATGCTGCTCGCGATCTCCGAGATCACGGCTGCGGTGAACTACGGCCAGTGCCAGCAGGTCATCGACGACCCTGGGCTGCGTCGCCTCTTCAAACAGGTCGCCGCCGACGAGATCCAGCACCGCAACTACTTCGTGTCGTTCGCGAAAGCGCTGGTGGACAGCGGCGAATACCAGGCCAAGGATGCGTTCGCGGTGGCGCACCTGTTCCTCCGGGAGGACGGGGAGATCCTGGGCAGCTCCCGGGATCAGGTGGAGGACCGCGGCACCCACGTGAACTGGGGGGATCGTCTTGAGCGCAAGGCCGGCGAGGATGACTTCCGGCCCGAGGCAGTCGAGAAGAAGCAGCAGCTCGTCTTCGGCGCCCTGAAGAAGATAACCGGGATCGAGGTGCATTCCCGGGAAGAGCTCGAGGACACGTGGATGGATCTCGTCGGCGGCTGATCGGCCCGCGACGGGAAGCGGCGCCTTTCCTTGACTCTTCGACACGATCGATCGGGTGGTCCGACGTGTTCTTCAGCGAATCGCGGCTCATGCTGCCGGTGCGCCCCAACGACCTCGACGCGCTCGGGCACGTCAACAATGCGGTCGCGCTCGAATACCTCGAGGCCGGGCGGTGGGACTGGCTCGACCGCCAGGGGCTGGTGCCGGGTGACCGCCTGATCGCGGTGGTCGCCCGCATCGAGATCGATTACCGGGCGGAGATCCCGCGCGGTCGGGTCGAGATACGCACCGTCCTCGAGTCACCGGCAGCGGGGGAGTCGGAGGACGCGGGGGATGCGGGGGAGTTCGACGAGGACGGCGTCACGTTCCGGGCCCGGTTCCGTCAGCGCGTTCACCTTCCGGAGCTGGAACGTCTCGCGGTGGACGCCCTGGTCACCGTGGCCTTTCTGGACGCCACGCAACGCCGCCTGGTCTCGCTGCAGGACTTCCTCAAGGCCTCCCGCCCGGCCTGAGCCCGCGAACTCGCCCCGCGGCCCGGCCCGCCGTTCCAGTCCGGCCCGGCAGGGCGGCCGGGCGTCATCGGACAGACGACTATCAGGAAGGAGGGGACAGTGCTCGAACACATCCAACGCAACCAGGAAAGCCCGCCCGAGCGGGGGCTGCACCTGTACCAGAAGTTCAGCGACCCGTCCGCATTCGTGGCCTATCGGGATTTCCCGGAGCGGGTCGCCGCCTACGCCGATTTCTTCCGCGGCCAGGGAATCAGGCCGGGGACGCGGGTGCTGTTCCCGTTCGAGACCTCCACCGCGGTGATCTTCTCGTTCCTGGGTCTACTGGAGATCGGCGCGGTACCGCTGTCGGTCAAACCGTTCCTCATGAACACGCCGCGCGATGCTTACCAGGACTTCCTGGGAAGGGTCGCGCGGGACTTCGGGGCGGGAAGCGTTCTGGGGGTACCGGGCCTGGCCGCGGTCGAGGTGTCCCTGCCCGTCCTGGCGCTCCCACCGGCCGGGATCCGCGATCCGGGCGCCCGGCTGCGAACCCCCGGAGACGACGAACTGGCGTTCGTGCAGTTCTCGTCCGGATCGACGTCGTTTCCCAAGGGAGTCCCGGTCCGTCACGACAGCCTCCGTGCGAACCTGGCCATGATCACCCGCACGGACGCCCGCCGGCCCGAGGAACGGGTCAGCAGCTGGTTGCCGCTTTACCATGACATGGGCCTGGTCGGCGGCCTGCTGTCGTGTCTGGCGGTGGGCTGCGACCTGCTCCTCGCTGAGCCGGTGACGTTCCTGTACGACGCCCCCGGCTGGTGGGAGCACATGGCCCGGGAACGGGTCGATGGAACGGTGATCCCGAACTTCGCGATCGACTATTCACTCCGGCTGATGCGGGACCTCGAACCCGAGGACATCGCCGCGATCGACCTGTCCCAGATGCGGTCGATCTATCTCGGCAGCGAACCCGTCAACATCCCGAACCTCCTCGCGTTCGTGGACCTCATGGCCGCGGCGGGCCTGGGCCGCGACGTGTTCATGCCGTGCTACGGCATGGCCGAGACCGTGCTGCTGGTGTCGAGCCGTCNGCCGGGCAGCGACATCCGGGTGGTGCCGTCGCCGGCGGGGGTGCCGGCGATCTCGGTGGGCCGGCCGATGTCGGAGTTCACCGTGCGCCTGCGCGACTCGGACGGGCGGGTCTGCGGGGAGAACGAGTTGGGCGAGATCGAGCTGGCCGGCGGCAGCCTGGCATCGTCCTACCTCGACAATCCGCTCCCGCTCGGCGGGAACGACGGCTTCTACGCCACCGGCGACATCGGATTCGTCGATGGCGGCGAACTGTTCATCACCGGCCGTATCAGCGATCGGATCAAGGTCAACGGTCAGAGCTTCTTCGCCGCCGACTTCGAACAGGCGGTGGAACAGCTGCCGTTCGTGCGCGAGGGCCGCACGGCGGTCGTGCAGAGCGACGGGAACATCGTCGTCCTGACCGAGGTGGACCGCGCGGGCCGCCAGGACGTCGAGGGCAGCCGGGCGCGGATCGTCGAGCACCTGGTCCGGGCGATCGGGGTGACGGTGCGGGATGGCGACGTGCACTTCCTGCGTCCCGGGCAGCTCCCCCGGACCAGCAGCGGCAAGCTGCAACGGCGCGCGATCGCGCGCGCGTACGAGCAGGGCGAGCTCCGGGGGCTGCCGGCGGGTCCCGTGCCGCGCCCCGCCGACGACCCTGCGGGGTGCCAGAACTCGGCCACCGGCGTTGGCCCGGGGTTTTAGGCGGCTCGTTCGTATTCGTTTGTGGTGGGTCGCGTACTCGGTCGTGGGGGACGCCGGACGTAGCGAGCACGAAGACGCCCAGATGGATCTCGAGGATGCGTGTCGGGCTGAACGTGACCTTCGCGTACGTGAACTGTTGGTTCCACAGGTTCCCGGGGGAGCGTCGGAACACGACGGCTCGAGGCCGGCTGTGACCGTCGTTGGTGAGCAGGACGGTCCCCCGCGTCCCGGGGGCGGCCTGGGCACCTCCCCCGTGCGCGCCATAGCCGTTGTCGGCTGACAGCGAGAACCGCGTCGAGCGTGGCCTACCGGGTCGTGGAGCTGTCGTCTCCCTGGGCATCGCCTGGTCGTGTCCCTGGGCGTGCCGTACGCGGCCGGGCGCGTCGGTCCCGTGACGTGATCGGGACGTGAGGATGCAAGGAGTGCGCCATGGGCCAGGCCGGGCGGCGGCGGCGCGGGCGTGGCCGGGGATTCCGGTCCGACCACGCCCGCGCCAGGCGTCACCGGCTGAGCCCGCGCAGTGCGGCGAGGACCTCCTCGGGGCCGATACGCCAGCGGTAGTCGGCCGAGATCGACCTGAACCGGATCACCGTGTCGGTGTCGACCACGAAGGTGGCAGCGGCGGGCAGCTCGTGGCTGTCGTCCCCGTTGGCCTCGGCCAGGTCGATGCCGAGCGTCTTCTGCGCGGCGGTTGAGCCGTCGGCCTGGCGAAACACCAGCCCGTAGGTGCGAGCGACCGTGTTGTGGGGATCGCTGAGGACGGTGAAGCCGAGGCCTTCCTTCTCGGCGAACGACAGCGAGTTGTCGGGTGTCTGGGGGGACACGGCGACCAGGGTGGCGCCGGCCGCCTNGATCTCGCCGAGTGCTGCCTGGAACGCGCGCAGCTGCAGGTTGCAGTACGGGCACCAGGCGCCCCGGTAGAACACCAGCACCACGGGGCCCGCAGCCAGCAGGTCGGTGAGCGCGCGGCTCGCGCCGTGGATGTCTGGTAGGGCGAAGTCCGGCGCCGAGGTCCCGACGGCCGGAGCGGCGGAACCAATGCCGTCGGCGGCCATGGCCGATGCGTCGTTGTCGAAGGGGGCCAGCGCCTCGGCGCCGTACGCATCGTGAAGCTGGGACCGTAGGGCGATTGTGGCGTCGGTCAGGGACGTGGAAGTGGTCTGAGGTGTGGCCATGCCTTCACGCTAGAGAGCCATCGCGAGTTTATCCATACGAGAAAAGCTCAATTACTTAGCCGATCGGCTCATCCGGAAGGCGAACCCGATAGTATCGGACAGTGGATACCCCGGCCGACCCGCTCGCCGACGTGCTGCAGCTCGCCCGTGTCTCCGGTGCCGTGCTCGCCCAGCTCGTCGCGCACGAGCCGTGGGGCGTCGAGGTCGACCCGCAGCCGGGCGCGACCTTCCATGCGGTGCTGGCCGGATCGTGCTGGCTGCGCACGGTGGGTGCCACCCCGCGCAGACTCATGCCGGGTGACGTCGTCCTGCTGCCGACCAACCTCAGCCATGTCCTGTCCAGTGACCCGACGACCGCGGCGATGCCGCTGACCCAGGCGGCGAAGATCGGTCTGCGCGCCGACGAGGGGGTGGTCGAGCTGCCTGGCGACGGCGCGGTCACCCGAGTCCTGTGCGCGTCGTACGACTACGACCACGAGGTCGCCCAGCCACTGATGTCGCTGCTGCCGCGCGTGCTGCACCTCGCCGCCGGTGACCCGGGCGACGACGGCGCGGTGGCCACCGCCCTGGCGTTGCTGCGCTACGAGCTCAACGGTGTGCCTCCCGGCTCGCGTGCGGTCGTGGCCCGGCTGGTCGACGTGCTGCTCGTCCACGTCGTCCGGGCCTGGCTGCGCGCCCGGCCGGCGGGTGAGGGCTCGTGGCTGCGTGCACTGCATGACCCCGTCACCGCGCGGGCACTCTCCCTGCTCCATGAGGTGCCGCAGCGAGCCTGGACCGTCAAGGACCTGGCGGCCGAGGTGCATGTGTCCCGGGCCACGCTGACCCGCCGTTTCACCGAACTCGTCGGCGAGCCGCCGCTGACCTATCTGACCCGGTGGCGGATGGACATCGCCGCGCAGCGGCTACGCGAGACCGACGATCCCGTCGCCGCCATCGGGGCCGCGGTCGGCTATGCCAGCGAGCACGCCTTCTCCCGCGCGTTCAGCCGCGCAAGGGGGGCGCCACCACGGCGCTACCGGATCTGCGCACGAGCCGCCGCTGCCGCGAGCGGTTCGTAGCAGCGCACCGCCAGCCCGGGTCGGGTAAGAAGACGCCGGCGTGCCGGGCTTTGGCTTGTCCGACCCGGTCGGACTGGAACGGATGCGGGCTGGGTGACCTGGACGCCGCCAGGGAGCGCCGAAATGCGCTGGGAATCGGCGGCCCGAGGTGGCCGTGCGCTGTCAGGCAACTGGCTCGGAGGCGCTGCGGCGGGTGCGGAAGGACGCGCTTTTGGCGCGGTTCCCGCACACGGCCATGTCGCACCAGCGCCGCGAGGTGTTGCGGGAACTGTCGATGAAGACCCATCGGCAGTCCGTGCCCCGGCACGCCTTGAGCCGGGGCCAGCCGGGTCGCGCCGTAGCACGCAGAAGCGCCGTGACGGTGGCGNCACAGACATCGCGCACGAGGCCGTCGGGGCCGTCGGCGAGCAGCGACGGGCTACCTCGCAGATCCGGGCGCAGGGTGAGACGGTCGAGTCCAGCCGCGTCGACCCGGACGTCGATGCCGTTGTTACGCAGTGCGAGGCCGCGGACCACGGCGCGCAGCGCGCGAAGCGTCGCCAGGTCCTCAGTGGCATGGGGCCGCACGGCTTCCAGGTCGGTCGGCGCGTGTAGGCCTGCCCACCAGACCCGCATCGCGGGCGGATCGGCGAGTTCGTCGTGCTCGCCGTGCCCGGTGTTCGCCACCGCAACGAGGAGTTCTTCGTCTGAGAGGCCTGGCCAACCCGGCTCCTGCGTCACCTAACCACCGTACGGGATTAACCAGTTGACGGCCCGAATAACCGGTGTAACCGTTACGACGGTTACTCCGCCGACGGGGTGGTGTCAGGACGGGAGGCTTCGGTGGCAACGCACGACGGCACCACGACCGGTATCCGGGCCCGAGTCGGCGAGTTGTCGATCCTCATCTCCGCCGCCGTCGACGGGGTGGGCACCACCGTCTCGGTGGCCGCCTTGCAGGCCGTGCGCCCGGCCGACCTGCTGGCGGTTGAACTCGGCGGCGCCGCGGTGGTGCTGCTCGGCGCGGCGGCGTCGACGGGGCGGCTGCATCGGCGCGGGGCGGGGCGGCAGCTACTGCTCGGTGCGCTGGTGCCCGGCCTGGCGTTCCTGCTGGGCGACCTGGGGTTGGCCCGTACCAGCGCCTCGAACGGCAGCCTGCTGCTGGCGGCCGAACCCCTGCTGTCCGTGCTGCTGGCTGTCGTCGTCCTGCGTGAACGGCTGCCCGGCCGGGGGGTGGTCGCGCTCGCCGTCGGCCTCGCGGGCGGCGCGCTCGTGGCGTTGGAGCCTGGCGTCGACCGGCCGGGCGGGGGCGTGATGGCTGGCAATCTTCTCGTCCTCGGCGCGGTCGTCGCGGCTGCGGTGTTCCTGGTCGCCACCCGCCGCTACAGCGACGTCGATGACGGCGTCAACGCCAGCGCCTGGCAGACGACCGGCGGCGCGTTGAGCACGGCACCGTTCGCCGCCGTCGCCTGGATCGAGGGAGGCAGCCGGCTCGGCACGGCCGGTGTCACGGCCTGGGCCGCGTGCGCCGCCGTCGCGCTCTGCGGCGTCGTGGCCGGCGTCGCGTTCAACCAAGGCATCGGCCGGGTGCCCGCCGCGCGTGCCGGTCAGCTACTNAATCTGGCACCGGTGGTCGGCACGGTCACGTCCGTCGCCTTCCTCGGGGAGCGCCCGACGGCGCTGCAGTCCGCAGGCGGCGCAGCCATTCTCGTCGGTCTGGCACTGCTCCTGCACAGGGGCTCGGCTCACGCCCAGCAACATCCGCTCGACGACCTGACGGGTCGCACCACCGGCGAACCCCCGGCCATGGCCGAGGTCCACGCCGGTGGGTGTGCACATCACGAGAAGGAGTCCTGATCATGTCAGTGCGCTGTGTCCCGGTGTCGGGGGCCGAGGCGGCGAAACTGGTGCCGATCCTGCACGACGCCGAGGAGGACGACGAACGCATCCGGACCGCGATGCGTGATCCCGCCTGCGAGACCTACGCGGCGCTCGTCGACGAGCAGGCGGTCGGGGCGGCGGTCGTGCGCTGGGGCGAGCCGGAGCCGGCCGAGATCCTGTACCTCGCGGTCGTGGCCAGCTTCGCCGACGAGGGCTCACCGCTGAACAAGGTCGCCGTGGAGGATCTGGCGGAGTGTCTGCCGGTGCGGGAGCGCCGCTGGTACAAGAGCCGCAGGTATTACTTCGACCAGATCCTTTCAGGGGATGGCATACTCTGGCCGGCGACCGGCCGCGTGGGTCAGGCAGAGGAGGCTTTCGGTCGGGTCGGTCCCACGCGTTGACGATCCCCTGGCGGAGGAGACCAGCCCGGACGGCTTCCCCGACCCCGAAGGCCGGCGTTTCGGCCGGCGCGTCGGGCTCGTTGTCCGCCTTCCCCGACAGCAGCCCACCGCCGGCGCCGGCGCGAGCCGTCGAGGAGCCGGTTACGACAGGGGCGCGACGCTCTGCAGGGCCGGCGCGAGCTCACGCCATACGAGGTCCGGCAGCGTGGCGGGACTGGCGGTGAGGACCTGGATGCAGACGTGGTTCGCCCCCGCGTCGAGGTGCTGGCGTACGCGGTCCTGGATCGTCGTGGCATCCGGATAGGCGACGATCGCGTCGACCAGCCGACGGCTCGGGCCACCGATGAGGTCATCGCTGCCGAAGCCCAGCCGCCGAAGGTTCGCCTCATGGTGGGGCGCCGCGGCGACATAGCCGCCGACGTGCGCAGTGGCGATCTGGCGAGCCCGATCGACATCGGAGTCCAGGACGACGGCCTGCTCGACCGCGAGGAANGGCGCAGGACCGAGGATCTCGCGGGCCTGGCGGGTGTGTTCCACGGGNACGAGGTAGGAGTGCGCCCCCGACGTCCGCAGTGCCGCCAACGAGAGCATCTTGGGCCCGAGCGCGGCCAGCACCCGGGGCGCCCCCGGCGGCGANGGGCTGTGGGCGGGGACGGCGTCCATGGCGGCCAGATAGGCGTCCATGGTCGACACTGCCCGGCCCAGCGCCGGCATCGGATAGCCGTCCAGCTTGTGGATGGTGTCGTCCACGCGGTGTCCGCCAAGGCCGAGAAGATAGCGCCCCGGAAACGCCTCGCCCAGCGCGCGGGCCGCGGTCGCCATGGCAACCGGGTCGCGAAACGCGATGTTCGCGACGCCGGAGGCGACGGCGATGCGCCGGGTGGCCGACAGCAGCAGCCACGCCTGGCCCACCGTGTCGCGGCCGAACGCCTCTCCATACCAGATGGCGCCGTAGCCCAGTTCCTCGATCTCCGCGGCGGCTTCCCGCACCCGGGTGGCGGGCTGGCCATCGAAGTCGAACGTCCAGAGGCCGACGTGGCCGAGGTCGTGTTCCAGGTCTGTCGTCACACTCGTTCCCCTTTCTTTGACATACCGTATTTTTCCCAAACGCAAATGTGATTTTCGGGGCTATGTTGAGTAACCCCGTCATGGGTAGGCGTCGGCGGTCGAGCCAATACCGGTCGGCCTGCTACCTGGCTGAACAGTCGAGGAGAACCAGAGCGCGAGTCCGACTGCCGACCTGTCGGCATCCTCGTGTTCGGTTCGGGAGTCCCGTCCACGACGCGCCGCGGACCATGTCCAGGCCACCTGACGGATCCGTCACATCGGCNGACGGCGGCCCAGGCGTGGTGTCGATGTCGATCGCGACACCGGCGGCGGTTCTGGAATCCCCACCTCGGAGTGCGTGATCAGCCGCAAGAACCCGGCATTCGGTCTAGAGCCGATATAGCCGCACTTTAGGACCGCCGCCGAGCATCTTTCTGGGGCCGCCAGCCCGCCGGGCATCCGATGGGCGCGGTCCTGTGTCGGTAGGGAGTTCACCGGAAAGTCGGTCCTCGTGGCGCCGAAAGCGTCGCGTCGGCCGTGCGACTTTGACAAGGACGTGCTGATGAAATCTCCTGAGCGCTCCGTGTCGACGGCCGAGAACGATCTGCTCTCCCCGTTCCAGTCGGGTCGGTTGGCCGCTCGGTACCCACTGGTCAAGGATCATCTCGCCTCGCTGGCCGAGTCCGAGCTGGTCCGGGCCGGCCACCTGCTGAGCCGGGTCGATCCGGCCGAGGTCCTGCGGCACCACCCCGCCACCCCGACGGTGTCCGTCGCCGTGACCGGCCACGGGACCTTCTCGTCGCTGCTCCCGCACCTCACCGCCGAGATCGCGCGGCATGGCGTGCTGCTGCGGCCGTTCTTCTCGAACTACGACAGCTACGTCTTCGAACTGTCCGATCCGGGTAGCCCGCTGTATCGCACGGGTGCCGACCTCACCCTGTGTCTGCTCGATCCGATGCTGGTCCTCGACGACCTACCGGTCCCCTGGACTCCGGCCGACGTGGACCAGGCCCTCACGGCGAGGATCGGGGTGATCGAGCGGCTGGTGGAGGTGTTCGAGGCAACCAGCGCTGGCACGTTGGTCCTCAACACCCTGCCCCTGCCGTGGCGCTTCTCGGCGCAGCTCGTCGACTATCGATCCAAGGCTGATCTCGGAATCGGCTGGCGGCGGGCGAACACCCGTCTGCTGCAGCTGATGACGGACCACCCCCAGGTGGTGGTCGTCGATCTCGATCCGGTGGTGGCGGACGGCGTGCCGGTGACCGACGCCCGGCTGAGCACCTACGCGAAGGCCCATCTCTCCCCGCTGCTGCTCGCTCGATACGCCCGCGAGATCGGGCACCTGGCGCGCGCCGCGACGGGGCGGAGCAAGAAGTGCCTCGTCGTCGACCTCGACGGGACGCTGTGGGGTGGGGTGCTCGGTGACGACGGGGTCGAGGGCATCGACGTCGGCGGCAGCTACCGCGGTGAGGCGTTCCAGGTGTTCCAGGGCGTGGTGAAACAGCTCGGATCGCAGGGCGTGCTGGTGGCCGCGGTGAGCAAGAACGAGCGCGATCTCGTGCATCGAGCCTTTCAGGAACGCGCGGAGATGGTCCTGCGTGACGAGGACCTCGCCCGCATCGTCGCGAGCTGGAGCCCCAAGCACGAGATGCTCGCCGAGTTGGCGGCCACCCTGAACCTGGGCCTGGACAGCTTCGTCTTCGTCGACGACAGNGCGTACGAGTGCGGGCTGGTCCGGCGAGAACTTCCCATGGTGACGACCATCCAGGTGGGCGAGGATCCCGCGGGTCATACCGAGGCGGTGTTGCGGGACGGGTGGTTCGGTCTGCGGGAACTGACCGCGGAGGATCGGACCCGGGGCGAGAAGTATCGTCAGGAGATCGAGCGCAAGAACTTTCTGGACAATTTCGACTCGCTCGGGGACTATCTGCGCGAACTGAAGGTCACCGTACGGCTGGCGGGTGTCGGTGAACCGGAGATCTCCCGGGTGTCGCAGCTGACGCTGCGGACGAACCAGTTCAACATGACCACCCGTCGACTCCAGCGCTCCGATGTCCGCTCACTGCTTTCCGAGCCGGGCACCGATGTGCTCGCGATCCATGCGGNCGATCGCTTCGGCGACCATGGTCTGGTCGGCGCTGTGTTTCTGCGCCGGACCGACCGGGATCTCTACATCGACAACTTCCTGCTGAGTTGCCGGGTCTTCTCCCGAGGAATCGAGCAGGGCTGTCTCGCGGCAATTCTCGACCATGCTCGTGAGGCGACGATGGAGGCGGTCCACGGATTTTACCGGCCGAGTGCACGAAACGGCCTGGTCGAGGACTTCTACACCCGCAACGGATTCGTCCGAGTCGGCGAGGAAGGCCCGGTCGCGATATTTCGCAACGATCTGCTCCGGCCGCTGGACCGACCCGAACATCTTACCCTGCACGAAGAGTTTGGAAAGGAAGCACCGTGACCACAGTGGAGGAATTCGTCGCCCTGGTCCGAGACGAGCTCGGCCTGCCGATCTCGGCCGACGACATCGAATCCAGCTTCGACGAGATCCCGGGCTGGGATTCGGTGCACCTGCTGTGGCTCCTCTCGATCCTGGAGCAGCGGACCGGCCGTTCGGTCTCCCTTCCGGACGTTCTGGAGGCGTCCAGTCTGCGCGGCATCTACGCCCTGACGGTGGCGTGATGAGACTTGCTCGGGAACGCCGTCACACCCTGTACTTCCTCGAGGAGATCCGTCGGTTCTCGCCGGTCTTCCTGGACACCGAGGTCGACATGACGCGGGTGAACGAACACCGGGCGAGGGAACGGGAGGCCGGGCGGCGGTACTCGCCCCTTGCCTATCTCGTACTCGCCTCGGCCGCCGTCCTGGCGGACCATCCCGCGGCGAACGCGGCGATCAGAGGCCGGTTCCTTCCCCGGGTCACCAGCTATCCGGACGTCAACACGAAGATCACTTTTGATCGGACGTTGAACGGGCAGCGGGTCGTCCTGTCCGCGGTGCTGACGGGGGCCGGCGGCGCGAGCCTCGAGGAGATCCAGGGCTGGCTGGACCGCTTTCGTGCGGTGGACCCGACCACGGCGCCGGAGTTCGCGGGGGCCCGCGCCCTGCACCGACTGCCGATGGCGCTGGGCCGCCAGGCGTTTCGGGCCCGGGTCCGGCCGCTGGCGGGCCGAGCCGCGGTCATGGGCACGGTCGCCGTGACCTCGCTGGGACACCGCCCGATCGATTCCTTCCACTCCGTCGGCGGCACGACTGTCACCTTCGGAGTCGGGCGGGTCCAGGACCGGCCGGTGGCGCGCGACGGGCAGGTGCGCATCGCCCCGGTGCTGCGCCTGAGCATGNCCTTCGACCACCGCGTGATCGACGGGGCGGAGGCGGCGGACATCCTCGCCGAGGTGCGGCACGCCCTGGCCGGGTTCGAGGCCGGCTCCGGCGCTGCCGGTGTCGCCGCACGTCCGGCGTCCGTCGAGACCGGCGCAGCCGAGCTGGGCGAGCCACTGGAGGTGGGTTCGCCATGACGCCGGCACGCGGCGTCCCCGGCCCGGTCGCCGGCCGGGGTCCGCGCCCGTTGACGGTCGCCCGCAGATCCAGCGAGGAGGACGGACGATGAACGACGTCGGCGAGCTCAAGGAGTTCGCGACCGTGCACGCGCGCGCCCAGCAGATTCCGCGCGCCGTCGTGGCCGACGTGCTGGGGCGCATCGTTCACGACGACAGCGGTTCCGGCTCCTGGGTCGGGGAATGGAGCCGGGTCGCGCAGTCCCGGCAACGTCAGGGCGATCTTCTCGCGGCGAGCCGGCTGTACACCATGGCGAGATTCCCCTACCCCGGCGACCCGGCCAGGCAGGTCGCCTGGGAACGGGCCGTGGCGGCGTTCGNTGCCTGGCGCTCGGCACAGGGGGTGGATCTGCGCCCGGTCGACGTGAAGCTGTCGGCGGGGGAGTTCCGCTGCTGGGCGACCGGGCCCGCGCCGAGGGCCGGACAGCCGTTCGTGATCCTCATGGGGGGGATCGTGAGCACGAAGGAGCAGTGGGCCCCCACGCTGGTGCGGCTGAACCGGTTGGGGGTCGCCGGCGTCGTCACCGAGATGCCCGGGGTGGGCGACAACACGCTCCCGTACGACGCCACGAGCTGGCGGATGGTGCCCGCGCTGCTCGACGCCGTCACCGACCAGGCCACGACTCCGCGGGTCCACGCGATGGCGATGAGTTTCAGCGGCCACCTGGCGCTGCGCTGCGCGCTCGACGACCCGAGGATCGCGAGNGTCCTCACCGTGGGAGCGCCACTGCGGTACCTGTTCACCGACGAACGGTGGCAGGGCGCGCTGCCGCGGGTGACGGTGGACACCCTCGCCCATCTGACCGGCAGCCGGAACACCGAGGTGGGCGGGCACATCCGGAGCTGGGCCCTGACGCCGGAACAGCTGGGGGCATTGGACATCCCCGTCGCCTACGTCGCCAGCCGGCGTGACGAGATCATCCCGCCGCAGGACATCGCCCTGCTGCGGCGGCACGTGCGTCGGCTCGACCTGCTCGAGTTCGACGACGTGCACGCCTCGCCACGCCACGTCGGTGTCACCGGGCCGTGGCTGACTCTCGAACTTCTGCGCATGCACGGCGCACCCCGCCGGCAGCGCGCGGCGCTGCGCGCCGCCCTGATTCCGCTACGGGCCGGCACCCGACTGTCCGCGGCCCGGAACGGGAGGCACCAGTGACCGGGGTGGGTCAAGACGGACCACGGCAGGAGACGGCGGCCGGCGAGGACGCCATCGCGATCGTCGGTGTGGCCTGCCGGCTGCCCGGCGCGCCCGGGCCGGCCGAGTTCTGGGAACTCCTGCGCGCCGGCCGCGACGTGATCACCACGACTCCGTCCGACCGTCGGATCGCCGGGAGCGCGGCGGCGGAGACGGGCGTGGCGGCGGAGACGCCGGACCGCATCGGCCGCGGCGGCTATCTCGACCAGGTCGCCGGCTTCGACGCCGCCTTCTTCGGGATCTCCCCCCGGGAGGCTGCGGCCATGGACCCCCAGCAGCGTCTGATGCTCGAGCTGAGCTGGGAGGCGCTGGAGGACGCCGGCCTGGTGCCGAGGACCCTGGTGGGCAGCCGGGTGGGAGTGTTCGTCGGCGCCATGGCGGCCGACTACGCCACGCTGCTGGCCCGCTCGGGTGCGCGCGCGATCGACCGGCACTCGCTGGTGGGCACGCAGCGGGCCGTCATCGCCAACCGGGTCTCGTTCAACCTGAACCTTCGCGGCCCGAGTCTCACGGTGGACGCGGCCCAGTCGTCGTCCCTGGTCGCCGTGCACCTGGCCTGCGAGAGCCTTCGGGCGGGCGAGTCGGGACTCGCGCTGGCCGGGGGGGTGAACCTCAACCTCGTCCCGGAGAGCAGCATCGCCGCGATGCGGTTCGGCGCGCTGTCGCCGGACGGCCGGTGCTTCACCTTCGACGCGCGCGCGAACGGCTACGTCCGGGGTGAGGGCGCCGCCGTGGTGGTGCTCAAGCCGCTGGCCGCCGCCCAGGCCGACGGCGACCGGATCTACTGCGTCGTGCGCGGCAGCGCGGTCAACAACGACGGTTCCACCGCCGGNCTGACCGTTCCCGACGCGCGGGCCCAGGAGTCGGTGATCCGCCTGGCCTGCGCCCGGGCCGGAGTCGACCCGACCGAGGTCCAGTACGTCGAGCTGCACGGCACCGGGACCCCGGTGGGCGACCCGATCGAGGCCGCCGCCCTGGGCGCGGCCCTCGGCGCCGACCGGGACGACGATGACGCCCTGCTGGTCGGGTCGGTCAAGACGAACGTCGGACACCTGGAAGGAGCCGCCGGCATCACCGGCCTGCTCAAGGCCATCCTGAGCATCCGACACCGGGAGATCCCGGCGAGCCTCAACTTCGAGACACCCAACCCTCGGATCCCCCTCGCCGAGCTGGGACTGCGGGTGGCCCGGCAGCTCGGCCCGTGGCCGCGGGCCGAGCTGCCGCTGATCGCCGGGGTGAGCTCGTTCGGGATGGGCGGAACGAACTGCCACGTGGTTCTCACCGAGGCGCCGACCGGCCCCGCCGGCCGCCTGGCGCGGACGCCCGACGCGGACGCCGCCGGGATCGACCAGCCGGCGCTGCCGTTCCCCGTCTCCGCGCGGACCGCGGGGGCGCTGCGGGCGCAGGCCGCGCGGCTGAGCACGCGGCTCGCCGCCGGGACCGGCCCGTCGCTGACGGACGTCGGCTACTCGCTGGCCACCACCCGGACGACCTTCGAACACCGGGCCGTCGTGGTCGCGCGCGACCACGACGAGCTGCGGGCCGGGCTCGAGGCACTGGCCGATGGCAGGGCCACGCCGCAGGTGACCGAGGGGCGGGCGGGCACCGATGTGCCGGTGTTTCTCCTCCCGGGGCAGGGCAGCCAGCGGGCGGGAGCGGGACAGGTCCTCTACCGGGGATATCCGGTGTTCGCGGCCGCGCTCGACGAGGCCTGCGCGCACCTCGACCCGCATCTCGACCGCCCGTTGCGGGACGTGCTGTTCGCCNCCGTCGACTCCGATGCCGCGGCCCTGCTCGACCAGACCTCGTACACCCAGCCGGCACTGTTCGCGCTGGNAGTCGCCCTGCACCGGCTGGTGGAGTCCTGGGGGCTGNAGCCGGCGTCGCTCATCGGGCACTCGATCGGAGAGCTGACCGCCGCCCACATCGCCGGGGTGCTCTCACTGACCGACGCGGCCCGCCTGGTGGCCGTCCGCGGCCGGCTCATGCAGTCCGTGGCGGCGACGGGTGCCATGGCGGCACTGCGGGGAACGGAGGAGCAGATCCGGGCGCTGCTCTCCGGTCGCGAGCACCAGGTCGGGATCGCCGCGGTCAACGGCCCGACCGCGGTGGTGATCTCCGGTGATCGCGAGGCCGTGCTCGACCTCGTGGCGACCTGGCGCGAGCGTGGGCACAAGGCGCAGCGGCTTCGGGTGAGCCACGCCTTCCACTCGCCGCACATGGACACGGTGCTGACCGAGTTCCGGCAGGTCGCCGAGGAGCTCACCTACGCCGCTCCCGCCGTTCCCGTCGTGTCGAACCTGACCGGTCGGATGGCCACGACGGCGCAGCTCACGTCGCCCGGGTACTGGGTGGACCATGTCCGGCAGCCGGTTCGTTTCCTGGACGGCGTGCGCGCCCTGCGCGACCAGGGCGCCACCACGTTCGTCGAGCTGGGGCCGGACGCCGTGCTCACCGGGATGGTGCGGNAGTGCCTGGCCGACGACTCCGGTCCGACGGCGACGGTCGCGCTGCTGCGCCGGGGCCGTCCGGAGGATCTGAGTCTGCTCACCGGTCTCGCCCGCGTCCACGTGCGAGGGGCCGGCCTCGAATGGGGCGTGACGTTTCCCCGAGGCCGTCGGACGAGCCTGCCGACCTACGCCTTCCAACGTCAGCACTACTGGCTGGACGCCACAGGCCCGCAGGCGCCCGCGGCGGTACCGCCAGCCACGTCGCCCGCGCCCCTCGCGGTTGCGGCGCCCTCCGCCCCGCAACCGGCACTTCCGGAGCCGGCGGTCTCCGGGCCGGCAGGGCCGGAGCCGGCAGGGCCTCGGACGCCGGCCGGACGGGATCTGAGCTCGTTGTCGAAGGCCGAGCTGGCGGCCGAACTGCTGGAGATCGTGCGCACGAACACGGCCGTCGTGCTGGGGCACGTCACCACCGGGACCATCGACACCGACCTGCCGTTCAGGGATCTCGGGTTCGACTCGTTGTCGGCCGTGGAGCTGCGGGAGGCTCTCGGCGCGGCGACCGGCCTGCGGCTGTCCGATTCGCTGATCTACAACCATCCGACCCCGGCCGAGCTGGTCCGCCACCTCACGGCCGAACTGCTCGGCACGACGGCCGACCCGGCCGACCCCGTCCGGGCGACGGTGGCAGGTGGTGGGTCGGTCGGTGACGAGCCGATCGCGATCGTGGGCATGGCCTGTCGCTACCCCGGCGGGGTGACCTCCCCGGAACAGCTGTGGCAGCTCGTCGCGGACGGCATCGACGCCACCTCCGGTTTTCCCGTCAACCGCGGCTGGGACCTCGCCGCGCTCTACGACCCCGATCCGGATCAGTCCGGTACCTCGTACACCCGGTCCGGCGGATTTCTGCACGATNCGGACCTGTTCGACGCCGCCTTCTTCGGCATCAGCCCGCGGGAGGCCGCCGCGATGGATCCGCAGCAGCGCCTGCTGCTGGAGACCGGGTGGGAGTCGCTGGAGCGGGCCGGCATCGACCCCACCTCGCTGCGCGGCAGCCGGACCGGGGTGTTCGTCGGCGTCACCGCGCAGGAGTACGGCCCGCGGCTGCACGAGTCCGCCGCGGGCGCCGACGGGTACCTGCTGACCGGTGGCACCACCAGCGTCGCCTCCGGACGGATCGCCTACACCCTGGGCCTGGAGGGACCGGCGGTCACGATCGACACCGCCTGCTCGTCGTCGCTGGTCGCGATGCACCTCGCCGGCCAGGCCCTGCGCCTGGGCGAGTGCTCGCTCGCGGTCTGCGGGGGCGCCACGGTGATGTCCTCTCCCGGCATGTTCGTCGAGTTCAGCCGCCAGCGCGGGCTCGCCGCCGACGGCCGTTGCAAGGCGTTCGCCGCGTCCGCCGACGGCACCGGTTGGGCCGANGGCGTGGGGATGGTCGTGCTCGAACGACTCTCCGACGCCGAGCGGCACGGCCACCAGGTGCTGGCCCTGCTGCGGGGTTCGGCCATCAACTCCGACGGCGCCAGCAACGGCCTGACCGCGCCGAACGGCCGCTCGCAGGAGCGGGTCATCCGCCAGGCGCTCGCGCACGCCGACCTGAGCCCCGACCAGGTCGACGCGGTGGAGGCCCACGGCACCGGCACCACCCTCGGCGACCCCATCGAGGCGGAGGCGCTGCTGGCGACCTACGGCCGGTCGCGGCCGCCGCAGCGGCCCCTGTGGCTGGGATCGCTGAAATCGAACATCGGCCACACCCAGGCGGCGGCGGGTGTCGGCGGCGTCATCAAGATGGTCATGGCGATGCGCGCCGGGACCCTCCCAGCGACGTTGCACGTGGATCAGCCCTCCCCGCGGGTGGACTGGTCGGCGGGCGCGGTGTCGCTGCTGACCCGTCGCCGTCCCTGGGTCCGCGGGGAGCAGCCGTTGCGGGCGGGCGTCTCCTCGTTCGGGATCAGCGGGACGAACGCCCACGTCATCGTCGAACAGGCACCGGACACCGCGACTCACTCCGTGACGGCGGCCGGGTCGGATGAGGATCGGCGCCGGGACGAACCCGCGAGGCAGGCCCCGCAGACCGAGGAACCGGTGACGGTGCCGTGGGTGCTCTCGGCGCGGACCGAGTCGGCGCTGCGTGACCAGGCCGGGCGGCTCGGTGCGGTGGCGGCCGATCCGGCGGCGGAGCCGACCGGTGTCGGCCTCGTCCTCGCCACCGGCCGCGCGAGGTTCGAGCATCGCGCGGTCGTCCTCGGCGCCCGGCGCGATGACCTCGCGGCCCGGCTCGCCGCGCTGGGCGCGGGCGAGCCGATGCCGGGTCTGGTGCGGGGCACCGCCGGTAACCCGGGCCTGACCACCTTCGTCTTTCCCGGCCAGGGCTCGCAGTGGGTCGGCATGGCCACCGACATGGCGGCGCGCTCCGCGGCGTTCCGCGCGAGTGTCGAACGGTGCGGCGCGGCCATCGACCGCTACGTCGACTGGTCGTTGCCCGAGGTGGTGCGGGGTTCGGTGGACGGCGCCGGGCTCGACCGAGTCGACGTCGTCCAGCCGGTGCTGTTCGCGATGCTGGTGTCGCTGGCCGAAGCGTGGCGTTCCTTCGGGGTGCATCCCGAAGCGGTGGTCGGCCACTCCCAGGGAGAGATCGCGGCCGCGCACGTGGCTGGCGCGCTCAGCCTGGACGAGGCCGCGCGCATCGTGACGCTGCGCAGCCAGCTCATCGGCAGGGCGCTGGTCGGGCGGGGTGGCATGCTCTCGGTCGCGCTGCCGGCCGAGCGCGTGACGCGGCTGCTCGCCCGCTGGGCGGACCGGCTCGCCGTGGCCACCGTCAACGGCCCCGCAGCCACCGTCGTGTCCGGGGACCCGGACGCTCTGGACGGTTTGGCGGCCCTGTGCGCGGAGCAGGAGATCCGGACCCGGCGGATCGCCGTCGACTACGCCTCCCACTCCCCCCAGGTGGAGTCCATCCGGGAGGAGCTGCTCGACATCCTGGCTGACCTCCGGCCGCGAGCCTCGGACGTGCCGTTCTACTCGACCGTGACCGGTCAGCGGCTGGACACCACCGCGCTCGACGCCGACTACTGGTATCGCAACCTGCGTGGCGTGGTCCGGTTCGACGCGGCCGTCACCGCGTTGCACGGGGCCGGGCATCGCACGTTCGTCGAGGTCAGCCCGCATCCGGTCCTCACCACCGGCGTGGCCGAGACCATCGCGGCCGAGGGTCTCCCGGCCGCGACCGTCGTCGGATCCCTACGTCGCGACGAGGGCTGGGAGCGGTTTCTGACCTCCGTGGCCGAGGCTCACGTCGGGGGCACGCCGGTGGACTGGCGCCCGGCCCTGGCCGGCCCGTCCCGGCCCGCAGTCGCCGTACCGACCTACCCCTTNCAGCGTCAACGATGCTGGCTCGACGTTCCGGCCTCGTCGGGCGACCCGACCGCGGCGGGCATGGAGCGTTCCGGGCATCCGCTGCTGGGCGCCGCGGTGACGCTCGCCGACGGGGATGGCGTGGTGTTCGTCGGGCGACTGACCGCCGGGGCTCAACCCTGGCTCGTCGACCATGCGGTGCTCGGCACGGTCGTGCTGCCCGGGACCGCCTTCGTCGAGCTGGCGCTGCACGCGGCCCGGCGGGTCGCCGAGAGCCGGCTCGACGAACTCGTCCTCGCGGCGCCGCTCGTCCTGCGCGCGGAGGACGCGGTCATCGTGCAGGTGACGGTGGGTGCGGCGGACGAGTCCGGGCGCCGGCCCGTGGCGGTGCACTCCCGCCCGGACGAGAACACACCCGACGCGGCCTGGGTGCGGCACGCCTCCGGGACGGTGTCCCCGCCGCGCCCGACGCCGGCCGCCGCCGCGGACGCGGTCATGGATCTGGGGGGTGCCTGGCCGCCGTCGGGCGCGGTCCCGGTCGATCTCACCGACGTCTACGAGAACCTGGCCGGGCGCGGGTACGGCTACGGTCCGGCCTTCCGGGGGCTGCGGGCCGCGTGGCGCCTCGGCGAGCAGCTTCTCGCCGAGGTGCGCCTGCCGGACGGCCTGCACGCCGAGGCCGGTGCCTTCGGTATCCACCCGGCACTGCTCGACGCCGCTCTGCACCCGGTCGTCGGGTTCGCGTCCAGGGGCGGCTCGGTCGACGGGGACGCGGCCGACGACCAGGTGGCCGGGATTCGGCTGCCGTTCGTCTGGCGCGGCGTGCGGCTGGAGCGGACGGGCGCGACCTCGTTGCGGGTGCTGGTGCGACCCGCCGGCGATGACGGGGCAGACGCCGTCACCCTCACCGTGGCCGACGACAGCGGGGCCGTGGTGGCGCAGGCCGAGGCGCTGACTCTACGGTCCATCCTGCCCCAGCAGCTGGCCGCCGCCACGACGCGGCGCGACCCGCTGTTCGAGATCGGCTGGAAGCCCGCCTGGGACGTCGCCGCTCCCGCCGCCCTCGGGGAACGGTGGGCACTCGTGGGGGACGGCCTCGGCGACCTGCCGGGTACCGACGCCCAACGCTGGACGGACCTCGAGGCGCTTCTGGGTGCCCTCGAAGCGGGAACACCGGTTCCCGACGTGATCGTGCTGCCGGCCACCGTGACCGGTGCCGCCGGCAGTGATCCCGCCGGGCCTGGCGGCACGAGCGCCGGCGGGCCCGGCCTGGGCGGCCACGGGCTCGACGGCGCGTCGCTGGACGTGACCACCCGCGTGCTGGCGGACATCCAGGGTGCGCTCGCGGACGAGCGGCTGGCGCGCTCGCAGCTGGTGTTCGTGACCCGCAACGCCGTCGTCACGAAGGCCGACGACCCCGCGCCGGACCTGGCCCAGGCACCGGTGTGGGGCCTGGTCCGGACCGCGCAGTCCGAGCATCCGGATCGGTTCGTCCTGGTCGACGTGACCGACGACCCGGCCTCGTACGAGCTGCTCCCCGTCGCGCTGGCGACGCGGGAGCCGCAGCTGGCGGTCCGCGACGGGCGCGGGTACACACCGCGGCTGGCCCGGATCGCGCCCGTCCCCGACCGCCGCGGCCCCGACGCTCCCGACGCCCCCGACGCCCCCGACCGACCGGCGGTCTTCCGCCCCGGCGGCACGGTCCTCGTCACCGGGGGCACGGGGTTGCTCGGCACGCTCGTCGCCCGGCATCTGGTTGAGGCGCACGGCGTACGGCACCTGCTGCTCGTCAGCCGCCGCGGACCCGACGCCGACGGCGCGGCCGCGACGGTGGAGGAGCTCACCGCCATCGGCGCCGAGGTCACCGTCGTAGCGGCCGATGCCGCCGACCGCGAGAGCATGACGGCCGTGCTGTCCGGGATTCCCCAGGGGCACCCGCTCACCGCGGTGATCCACACCGCCGGAACGTTGGCCGACGGAGTCGTCGAAGCCCTGGACCGGGAACGACTGGAGCAGGTCTGGCGCCCCAAGGCCCGGGCCGCGCTCGTGCTGCACGACCTCACCCGCGATCTCGATCTGACCGCGTTCGTCCTGTTCTCCTCGGTCGTCGGAATCCTCGGTAACGGCGGGCAGGGCAACTACGCGGCGGCGAACACCTTTCTGGACGCGCTGGCCGAGCACCGACGCGCCGAAGGGCTGGCGGCCACCTCGCTGGCCTGGGGGCTGTGGGCACCCGGCGGCGGCATGACCGCGGCCCTGGCGGGCGCCGACCTGGCTAGGCTGTCCCGTTCCGGTCTGGCGCCGATCCAGCCCGGCCAGGGGCTTGCGCTGTTCGACGAGGCGCTGGAGTCGACGCGTGCGGTCGTCGTCCCGGTCCGGCTGGACACGGTGGCACTGCGGAACCAGGCCGCGGCCGGGATGGTGCCCGTCGTGCTGCGGGAGCTCGCCCCGGTGTCGTCCCCGTCGACGGGTGCCCGGCCCGACCAGGCCGGGTCGTGGTCCGACCAGCTGCGTGACAAGCCTGCCGCCGAGCGGGAGCAGGCGGTGGCGCACCTGGTGAACGCGCAGGTCGCGACCGTGCTGGGCCATGCCACCCCGGTGACGCTGCCGGCGGACCGGGCCTTCAAGGAACTCGGTTTCGACTCGCTGACGGCGGTCGATCTGCGCAACCGCCTGGCCGCGGTGACCGGGCTGCGGCTGCCGGCGACGCTGATCTTCGACTACCCCACGCCCGAGGCCGTGGCCGCCTATCTGGACACCCGTCTGCGTGCGGACGGCGACGGGACGGCCACCGCCACCGGACCTGGCACCGGCCTGGCGGTGGCGCGCGCCGAGCCGCGGGCCGGCGACCCGGCCGAACCGATCGCGATTCTGGGCATCGGCTGCCGCTATCCGGGTGGCGTCCGGACCCCGGAGGACCTGTGGCGGCTGGTCACCGAGGGCGCGGACGTCATCGCCGAGTTCCCCACCGACCGGGGCTGGGACGTGGACNCCCTCTACCNCCCGGATCCCGATCATGTCGGTACCTCGTACACCCGCCGTGGTGGCTTCCTCTACGACGCCGCCGACTTCGACCCGGAGTTCTTCGGGATCTCGCCACGGGAGGCGCTGGCGACCGACCCGCAACAGCGCCTGCTGCTGGAGACCGCGTGGGAGGCGGTCGAACGGGCCGGGATCAGCGCCACCGCCCTGCGCGGCACCCGGACGGGCGTGTTCACCGGCGTGATGTACGACGACTACGCCTCCCGNCTGGGCCAGGCCCCGCCGGGTCTGGAGGGCTATCTGCTGACCGGGTCCACGACGAGCGTCGCGTCCGGGCGCATCGCCTACACCCTGGGCCTGGAGGGCCCGGCGATGACGGTCGACACGGCCTGTTCGTCGTCTCTGGTCGCCCTGCACCTCGCGGCGCAGGCGCTGCGCGGCGGCGAGTGCACCCTCGCGCTCGCGGGCGGGGTCACGGTGATGGCGACCCCGACGGTGTTCGTGGAGTTCAGCCGCCAGCGTGGACTGGCGCCGGATGGCCGGTGCAAGTCGTTCGGGGCCGCGGCGGACGGTGCCGCCTGGTCGGAGGGCGCGGGCATGGTCCTGCTCGAGCGTCTCTCCGACGCCCGGCGCCACGGCCATCCGGTGCTCGCCGTGGTGCGGGGCAGCGCGGTCAACGCCGACGGGGCGAGCAACGGCCTCACCGCGCCCAACGGCCCGTCGCAGGAACGGGTGATCCGCCAGGCCCTCGCCAGCGCCGGCCTGAACGCGGACGAGGTCGACGCCGTCGAGGCCCACGGCACCGGGACCACCCTGGGAGATCCCATCGAGGCACAGGCCTTGCAGGCCACCTACGGCCGGGATCGCCCGGCCGGCCGGCCGCTGTGGCTGGGATCGGTGAAGTCCAACATCGGCCACGCGCAGGCGGCGGCCGGCGTCGCGGGTGTGATCAAGATGGTGGCCGCCCTGCGGCACGGCCACCTTCCGCGCACCCTGCACGTCGACGAGCCCTCCCCACACGTCGACTGGTCGTCGGGCGCCGTGTCGCTGCTGACCGAGCCGGTCGACTGGCCGCGCGCCGTGCGTCCGCGCCGCGCCGCCGTGTCGTCGTTCGGGATCAGCGGCACCAACGCCCACCTCATCCTCGAGGAGGCTCCGGACGGCAGCGCCCTCCCCGAGCCGGCTCCGGCGGCTCCGGCCGCCGAGGAAGATCCGGCGCAACCCGAGGCGTCCGGCGACGTCCCCGACCGCTCGCACCTCGTGTGGCCGATCACCGCGCGAAGCGAGCCGGCGCTGCGCGAGTACGCGCGCCGCCTGTACGACCTGGCCACCGACGGCGAGGTCGACCTGGGGGAGGTGGGGCTCGCCCTGACCCGGGGCCGGGTGGTGTTCGAGCACCGCGCCGTCGTACTCGCCGACGACCGGGCGGAGCTGGTCGAGGGGCTGGCGAAGCTGGCCGGCTCCGCGCCGGACGGGCTGCCGGCCCAGGTGGCACGCGGGGTGGTTCAGCCGACCGCACCGACCGCCTTCCTGTTCACCGGGCAGGGAAGCCAGCGCGTCGGGATGGGTCGGGAGCTGTACCAAACGGACCCGACGTTCCGGGCGGCGCTCGACGAGGTGTGCCAGGCGCTCGATCCGCATCTGCCTCAGCCGCTGCTCGAGGTGCTGTTCGCGGTGCAGGGCAGCGCGCAGGCGGAACTGCTCGACCAGACCCGCTTCGCCCAGCCGGCGCTGTTCGCCCTGGAAGTGGCGCTGTTCCGACTGGCGCGCTCGCGTGGACTGCGCCCCGACGTGGTGGGCGGTCACTCGGTGGGCGAACTCGCGGCCGCCCATGCCGCCGGCGTGCTGGATCTCGCCGCCGCCGCGGTCCTCGTGACGGCGCGGGGTCGGTTGATGCAGGAGATGCCGGCGGGTGGGGCCATGCTTGCCGTCACCGCCTCGGAGGAGGAGGTGCGGGCGTCCTGGGCCGGTCAGCCGGTCGGGGTGACGGTCGCGGCGGTGAACGGGCCGCGCGCGACGGTGGTGGCGGGGGACCGGGCCGCGGTGGCCGAGCTGGCGCGGACCTGGCGCGAGGCCGGCCACCGGGTGCGGGAGCTGCGCGTGAGCCATGCCTTCCACTCGCATCACATGGACGGCATGCTCGACGAGTTCCGCCGCGTCGTCGAGGGGCTGGAGCTGCGCGCACCGTCGCTGCCCCTGTTGTCGAACCTGACCGGTGAGCTTGCCGACGAGCGGGTCCGTTCGCCGCAGTACTGGGTCGACCATGTCCGCCAGCCGGTGCGCTTCCTGGCCGGGATGCGCCAGCTCGAGGCGCTCGGCGTCCGCACCTACCTCGAGATCGGACCGGGCGGTCTGTCGGCGATGGCCGCCGACTGCGTCGGCGACGAGCAGCGCGACGAGCGGCTGTTCGCCGCGTTGCTGCGGGCCGGCCGCGGCGAGCACCGATCCGTCACGACGGCGCTGGCCCAGGCCTACGTCCGCGGGGCTCCCGTCGAGTGGAGCGCCCCGCCGCCCGATGCCCGCGTGCCGCTGCCCGACCTGCCCACCTATCCGTTCCAGCGGCGGCGTTACTGGCTCGACGACGCCGGCGGCCACCGCACGACCACCATGGCCGGTCTGGACGCGGCCGACCACCCGCTGCTGACCGCCGCCGTCGTCCTGCCCGAGGACGGCGGGCTCGTCCTCACCGCGGCCCTGTCCCTGCGTTCCCATCCCTGGCTCGCCGATCATGCGGTCGAGGACACGGCCCTGCTGCCGGGAACCGCCTATGTCGAACTCGCGGTGTCGGCCGGGACCCGGGTGGACTGTCCACACGTCGAGGAACTGGTCATCGAGGCGCCGGTGACGCTCCCCGAAGGACCCGGGGTGAACCTGCGGCTCGTCGTGCAGGCCCCGGACGAGGACGGCCGGCGGATGTTCGCCCTGCACTCCCGGTTCGCGGGCACCGTGGACGACGACGGGGGGAGCCGTTGGACGCGACACGCGCGGGGGACACTGACCCGGAAACCCGCGGCCGTCATGGACCTGTCTCCTGCCGTGGACTCGTCTCCTGTCGTGGACTCGTCTCCCGCCGGGGGGCCGGCCACGCCCGGCCTGGGTTGGCCCGTCGGACCCGGGCAGGCGTGGCCGCCGTCGGGTGCGGTGCCGGTCGAGCTCGCTGACGCCTACGGCACGCTGGCGGACCTGGGGCTGCGGTATGGCCCCGCCTTCCAGGGACTGTCGGCGCTCTGGCGGCTCGGCGAGGACCTGTACGCCGACGTGCGCCTGCCCGACTCCGATCCGCAGGAGGCGCGGCGCTACGGGATCCACCCGGCCCTGCTCGACGCCGCGCTGCACCCGGTGGCGCTGGATCGGGTGCGTTCCGCGGCGGGAGCCGGCGGTGCCGCGGTGGCGCTGCCCTTCTCCTGGTCGGAGGTCTCGCTGTACGCCGCCGGGGCGAGCGCGCTGCGGGTCCGCCTGTCGCCGTCCGGTCCGGACCGCCTGACCCTGCAGGCCACGGATGTCAGCGGACGGCCGGTGCTGTCCGTCGGTGCCCTGACCGTTCGACCGGTGGATCTGGCCCGGATCGCGGGCGCCGGTTCGCGCCGGCCCCCGCTGTTCGAGGTGGAGTGGGTCGAGGCCGAGGTCGAGGACCTCGTCCCGGCCCGGGCCGGGACGTCCGACGACGCGACCACGGCCAGATGGGCGGTGCTCGGCACGGAGGCGGCCGGGCCGGCCGCGGCGCTGGCCGCCGGACTCGCCGGGTCGCCGGCCGCGGTGACGCGGCATCCGGACCTCGCCGGCCTGAGTGCCGCGGTGGCGGGCGGCGCGCCCGTGCCCGCCGTGGTCCTCGCGCCCGTCGCCGTCGCGCGGCCTGTCGGCCCTGCTGATCCTGTCGGTTCTGATGATCCTGTCGGTTCTGATGATCCTGTCGGTCCTGGTGATCCCGACAGCCCCGGCCTGGACGTGCCCGAGGCCGTGCGCGTCGCCGTCCACCGCCAGTTGGCCATGCTGCAGGCCTGGCTCGACGATGAACGGTTCGCGACGTCGCGTCTCGTGGTGGTGACACACGGCGCGGTCGGCGTCTCCTCCGCCGGCGTCTCCTCCGCCGGTGGCCAGGCCGACCTGGAGGGGCCGGCGGGTCCGGCCGGCACGGTCGACGCGGCTGGGGTGGCCGACATGGTCGGGGGGGCCGTGTGGGGTCTGCTGCGATCCGCGCAACAGGAGGAACCCGGCCGCTTCCAACTCGTGGACCTCGACGATCGGGATGCCTCCGTCGCGGCGCTGCCGGCCGCGCTCGCCCAGGGCGTGCCGGAACTCGCGATCCGCGACGGGCGTCGCTACGTGCCCCGCCTCGTTCGTCTGTCGGATCGGGTCGAACCCGTCGGCCCGGACCCGGCGGATTCGCCCTTCGCGCGGCTCGATCCGTCGGGGACCGTGCTGATCACCGGTGGCGGCGGGACGCTCGGTGCCCTGGTGGCACGTCACCTGGTCGCCCATGGAGGCGTCCGGAATCTGCTGCTGGTGAGTCGCCGGGGGCCTGCGGCCGCGGGTGCCGCCGAACTGGAGGCCGAGCTCTCCGCCCAGGGCGCACAGGTGACGGTGACAGCGTGCGATGTGACGGATCGTGATCAGGTGGCGGCGCTGGTCGCGTCGGTGCCCGCCGACCGTCCGCTGACCGCCGTCGTGCATACCGCCGGCGTCCTCGACGACGGGGTGATCGGGTCACTGACGCCGCAGCGACTCGACCTGGTTCTGCGGCCGAAGGTGGATGCGGCCTGGCATCTGCACGAGCTCACCGCCGACCAGGACCTCGCGGAGTTCGTGCTGTTCTCCTCGGTGGCGGGCACCTTCGGCAATCCGGGGCAGGGCAGCTACGCGGCGGCGAACGCCTTCCTGGACGCGTTGGCCGCGCGGCGCCACGCCCAGGGGCGTCCGGCGACCTCGCTGGCCTGGGGGTTGTGGTCCCGCACCAGCGCCATGACGGGCACTCTCGACCGGGTCGACCGTGGCCGGCTGACTCGCGCCGGCCTCGTCGCGATGTCGGACGAGGAGGGGCTGGCACTGCTCGAGGCCGGGCTCGCCAGTAGCCGGGCGGCGCTCGTGGCCGCGCGGGTCGACCTGTCACGGCTGCGTGCCCAGGCCCGCGCGGACCTGCCGCACCATCTGTTCGCCGGTCTTGTCGGCCTGCCGGTCCGATCGGCCGGCGGCTCGGCCGCGGGCGCGGCCGATGGCGAGTCCCCGTTTCTGCGGCGCCTCGCCGAGGCACCGGACGCGCAGCGGGCGGACCTGGTGCTCGCGCTGGTCCGCGGCACCCTGGCGACGGTGCTCGGCCACTCCGACGCCGCCGCGGCGACCATGGACCCCCAACGCGGCCTGCTGGAGATGGGACTCGACTCGCTGACCGCAGTGGAGCTGCGCAACCGGCTGCACGCCGCCACCGCCCTGCGGTTGCCGAGCACGCTCGCGTTCGACTATCCGACGCCCGCCGCGCTCGCGGACCATCTGCTGGCCGCCCTGACACCCGAGGCGGCTGCCCTCGGCGGGCTGCCGCTCGCCGCGCTCGACCAGCTTGAGGCCGCGCTGGATCCGGGATCGGCGACCGATGCCGACCATGCCCGGGTCGCTCTGCGCCTGCAGAACCTGCTGCGCAGATGGAACGCCGACCGGAACGGCAACGGCTCCGCGGTGCCCGAGGATTCGGTGGACCTCGCCACGGCGACGGACGACGAACTCTTCAAGGCACTCGACAACGAGTTCGGGGAAATTCCGATGGACGACGCCGGAAACCCCCGACTGACGCGGGAAGGGTGAGACGCCATGACCTCCAACGAGGACAAGCTTCGTGAGTACCTCCGCCGTGCGACCGCCGACCTGCGGCAGGCACGCCGGCAGCTCTCCGTCTTCGAGGACCGGTCCACCGAGCCGTTGGCTGTGGTGGGGATGAGTTGCCGTTTCCCGGGTGGGGTGCGTTCGCCGGAGGGTTTGTGGGGGTTGGTGGCGNCGGGTGGGGATGCGATTTCGGAGTTTCCGTCGGGTCGGGGTTGGGGTGCGGGTCTGTATGATCCGGATCCTGATCGTGCGGGTTCTTCTTACAGTCGTTTCGGTGGTTTTCTGCATGATGCGGACGAGTTTGATCCGGGGTTTTTTGGTATGTCGCCGCGGGAGGCGTTGGCGACGGATCCGCAGCATCGTCTTCTGTTGGAGTTGACGTGGGAGGTGTTCGAGCGGGCGGGTATTGATCCGTCGGGTTTGCGGGGGAGTGCGACGGGTGTTTTCGCGGGGGTGATGTACGACG
>NZ_LJJX01000068.1:0-31793 GCF_001421075.1 Frankia sp. CpI1-P
GACCCGGACCATCGCGGTCGGGCAGGTCAACCGGTTGGCGATGAGGACCTCGATGACCTGGCCGTGGGTCAGCCGGGCGTCCTCGCGGACCGGGCAGAGTCGGTCGACGACGCTGGCCACCCCAAGCCGGCGCAGGAAGTCCCGCACGACCGGCAGCGCGCCGAGCATCTTCTCCACGCTCGGAGGTCCATAACCCGCCACGACCGTCACAGGCGGGAACCGTGCCAGGCCCACCACTCCACCCCGCGGCAAACCCGACACGGAACAACCAAAAGATCACGGAACTGTCACATCGCACGAACGTGCGAAGGACAGGGTTCACCTGGGACCCCGCCGCCCGGCTCGCCCGCGTCATGACCGTGGCCTCCCGGCGCAAGGCACGCAACGTGCGGGCGCGACCGGGAGGACGGGTGTCCGTCTGCCAGGTCGACGGTGGCCGCTGGCTGACCCTGGAGGGCCCCGCCGCGGTGTCGGACGANCCGGGCCGGGTCGCCGCGGGCGTGCGCGCATACACCCGGCGGTACCGGTCGCGTCCGCCCGACCTGCCCGGGCTGATCGTCATCGAGATCGCTGTCGACCGGGCGATGGGCCTGTACTGACCGGCGCCGGTGGTCCGCGGTCGTCTCGACGGTGCGGACGCAGCCGGAGTCGACGGCGGCGGCCCTTCCTTCTCGCCGCCGGCGTGCATGCCGGGGCCCGGGCGGTTCGCGCAGCGCCGCCGCCGGTCCCGTCCTGATCGAACGGGTGTTTGATAGCCTGGAGTGGTGGACGTCGCCCCGTTCCAGGCCTCGCTGCTCGATGCGGCGGCGTCGGTCGAGGTTGGTCCGCTCGCGGGGGACGTGCGCCGGCGCGCGCTGTCCGCGGGCGCGTGGGTGGATCTGCGGCCGCGCTGGATCGAGGGGGCGGACGCCCTGTTCGAGCGGCTGCGCGACGGGGTCCCCTGGCGGGCCGAGCGGCGCTCCATGTACGAGCGGGTGGTCGACATCCCGCGGCTGCTGGCCTTCTATGGTGGCGGCGAGGTGCTGCCCGACCCGGCACTGGCGGCAGCGCGGGACGCCCTCGACGAACACTATGCGGCCGAGCTGGGGGAGCGGTTCGTCACCGCGGGGCTGTGCCTGTACCGCGACGGGCGCGACAGCGTCGCCTGGCACGGTGACCGGATCGGGCGCGGTGGCCGGCAGGACACGATGGTGGCGATCGTCGTGCTGGGTTGCCCCCGGCCGCTGCTGCTGCGCCCGCGTGGCGGCGGCCCGGCGCTGCGCTTCGAGCTCGGCCATGGCGACCTGATCGTCATGGGCGGTAGCTGCCAGCGCACCTGGGATCACGCCGTGCCCAAGTCGTCCCGCCCGGTGGGTCCGCGGATCAGCGTCCAGTTCCGCCCGCGCGACGTGCGCTGAGCTCCCCGCCGACGGGGAGCGCCCGGCGGCTGCGGCGCGGGTGAACCCGCCAACCGGATCCGAACAGGTGCAGTCCGACTCCCACCGCGACGCGGTGTCCGATTCCTCAGCACCGCGGTGGGAGTGACCCGGCTGGCGCGGGTACCGCCTTCGCAGCGGAGCGGTCGCGGGGTCGCAGGCAGGCGAAGGGGTGGTGGAGGCCATGGTCGATCAGGGCGGTTCCGGGGGTGTGGGGCTGGCCGGCGCGCCCCCGCGCCACCCCGGCGGCGAGGTGCGGACCAGAGCCTTCCGCGGCGGCGTGCTGACCGAGGAGAACTTCCCCCTCGCCGACGTCCACCGTTTCCGCGGGGACGACGACACGGTGGTCTGGCTGGACCTGTGCGCCCCGGACGCCGAGCAGATCCACCTCGTCGCCGACGAACTGCGCCTGGACCCGCACGCCGTCGAGGACGCGCTGTCGGCCGGCGAGCGGGCGAAGCTGGACCGCTACCCGACCCACCTGTTCCTCAACACCTACGCCGTGCGCCTCGACGTGGCCTCCGGGGAGCTGGTCAGCCAGGAGATCTCGGCGTTCATCGCCGGGCGGACGCTGGTCACCGTGCGCCCCGACGACACGTTCGACCTCGGCGCGGTCCTGCGCCGCTCGAACGACGCCGACCTGGCCGCGCACGGTGTCGGCTACCTCGTCCACGGGATCATCGACGTCGTCGTCGACGGCTACTTCACCGCCGTGCAGGCCCTGGACGGCGCGCTGGAGGACCTCGAGGACATGCTCTTCGACGAGGACGTTCCGGAACAGACCGTCCACCGGCGCAGCTTCGAGCTGCGCAAGAGCCTGGTCCAGCTCCGCCGGGAGATCCTGCCCATGCGCGAGGCGGTGAACGGCCTCATGCGCCGCGACACCGGCCTCGTCACCGACGGCCTGGTCGCCTCCTACCAGGACGTCTACGACCACGTGCTGCGCGCCACGGAGTGGACCGACAGCCTGCGCGACATGATCAACTCGATTCTGGACACCAACCTGACGATCCAGAGCAATCGGCTCAACCTCGTGATGAAGAAGATGACGGGCTGGGCGGCGATCATCGCCGTGCCCACCCTCATCACCGGCTTCTTCGGCCAGAACGTCCCCTACCCGGGCAACGGCGAGAGCTGGGGGTTCTCCGTCGACCTGGTCATCCTCGTGCTGTCCGCGGCGATCCTCTACGTCGTGTTCCGCCGCAAGGGCTGGCTGTGAGGGCCGGCCGCGAGGGCGGCTACGGGCCCAGTGCCAGCGCGGGCACNGTCCCGATCCGCCTACGCAACCCGTTTTCGACCGGACGACGACGGCCATCGAGGATCTCGCCGCGGCGGTCGGCGCGGGCATCCCGAAGCGCTCCCCACCGCGACAAGAAGGTGNGTGGCCGGGGCTCGATGGGCTTCACGATTCCGCCTACGAAAAGGAAACCTTGCGCTGATTTGTCTTTTGCTTCGGAATCTGCCAGCCCGGTGATCAGGCAGAATACAGCCACTGTAAGGCGTCTAGCGGACCTGCATCGATGTTGACGACCTGGCTGTGATCCGCTGCGTTGAGTTCCTTACGTGAGAGGGGATGCCAGGCCGATTCTCCGGGCTTGGGTCGGGTATAGTTCCGCGCATGAATCAGCAGGCGCCATCGGCTCGGCGGCGCGCTCCGGTCCGCTTCGTTTCTCCGATTCCGCCGCCCGCGGGGNAGCCGCCGATGAGTGAGATCCGGCGTCGGACCAGGGCGGACAAAGGGTCCATCCGACTCAATCGACGTGACCTATTCGCGCTGGAGTGGATCTATGATATGGCCGCCATCTTCGAGTCGGACATTCCCCATCTCCTGGATCCGAAGAAGCCCATCACGAGGAACGCCGTGCGGGCGATCGTCCGGCGGTGGGAAAGCGCGGGCATCGTCCACGCGGGGCATGCTCTCACCTACCAGGGTCGGCTGGTCCACCTCACCCAGGCGGGGACCCGCCTGGTCATCCGAGCCGATCTCGACACCGCCCCGGTCGCCGATTCTCCCGTCATGGAGGTCATTCATCAGGCCCTGGTGGCGCGGGCCCGGCTGCGCATCGAGGCGCGCGGTGTGACGGGAACACCCGTGCAGACCTGGGTGAGCGCACGTCGATGGCGCGTGGAGAACATGCGGAAGGTCGAGTACGACATGCCCGATCCGGACGGCCTGGTCTGTCTGGAAGACGGCAGGGTCGGCGTGGTCCAGCTCTGTCACACGGTGGTGGAAGTCCAGCGGCTCCAGCCCTTCCTCGCCGGGCTTTCGGTGCAGTATCCCGTGGTACTGCTGGCGATTCCGCAGGACCTGTTGGCGAGGGTGGAGGACGTGCTCGTCCACGAGCGAGCGGGCCACCNGGACCGCGTTGGCGACGCCCTGCAGATCGTCGCTCTGTAAACACGACAACGTCCACGACTCGTGATCACCCGGCGGGTGGTCACGCGGTCGTACGGGCGTTGGACGTTGGGCCGCGTCGAGTCGCCGCGCAATGTGGCGGGGATCGCGGCGTGGCAGGGATCGCGGCGTCACCCGCCAAGCGTTCGACATCGACCAGGAACACGGATCTCGCGGCCACCGACCGAAACTCTCACGCGAGGGTAGGTTTGGTCGCCGTTCAGGAATATCCGTTCCGGTGTATTCGGGCGCGCAGTCGCCGCCGCCACGGCCCGGCCTGGCGGCGTCGCGCCGCCCCGTCCGGGGAGCGCCGTTGGTTCCCCGGTCGCCACATCCTGATCGAAAGGCATGTGCCCTGCCCCGCTCGGTAGCCACTGCGGGCCGATTGGCGGGCCTGACGGCGGTGACCGGCGTGCTATCGGCGTCCAGCGGATCGGATGGGTCGGCTGCGTCGGCCCCTGGTCCTGCCGCAACCGACAATAGCTGCCGTCCGGAAGTCTGACCGCTCCGCACGACATTGGCGAGGACGCACACCGGCGGAGACACGATGCCGGGACTTTAGTCCCGAGGTCCCGTGTGGCGCGCCGCGGGTGGGCTCCGCGGAAGACTCGTCGGATACGGCGAACTAGTGCCTGGTCAAATATTGGTCATGGACAGCTTGTATTGCCAGCCTGGGGTATCTGGATTCCTCGGACGCGGATCCGTCGCCGGGCCTGCGGAGTCGTGTCGCGGCCGGCCATCTGATCGTCGCGTGGGATAGTGCCGACCCGTGGGACGGGCCGGGGGTCGGGGTGAGTTCGCTGCACGCGACGGCCCTCCGCGCAGCAACGGCTACGTCGGCAACAGGCGTGAAGGGAATCCTGAGTGGGAAATCGACGTGTCTTTGTACAGATGGGTTTGCTGTCGGCGCTGACGCCCGTCCTGCCGGTCGGCCGGGGCCGCGGCGGCACCCGTTCGAGGTCGCGGTCCGGCGCGGCCCTCGACGGGGCCGGTGGCCGCGACGCCTCGGCCGCGATGATCCCCGTGCAGCCGTCCGCGGGCGTTCGGCCCGCCCCGCGCGCCCTGGCCGCCACGGGCATCCCCGACCCCACCGGGGTGGGACCCGGCCAGGTGACCTGCGGGGACGTCGACGGCCTGATGGCCGGCTTCTGGCAGCGTTCCGCCTTCGAGGTGGCCGGCTTCGTCTGGCGGGCCGGTGTGCTGCGGGTCCTGCCGCTGAGCAGCCGTCCCAACGCCATCAACGAGTCGGGCGTCNTCGTCGGCGACCTCGTCAGCCACTACACCCGGCAGGCGTTCCGCTGGGCCCATGGCACCCACCAGCCGCTGGGCTACCTCGGCGGGACCGACGAGCTGGGCGGCCGGTGGAGCCAGNCCGTCGGCGTCAACGTCCGCGGACGGATCGTGGGCACCACCAGTGTCGCAGGCGGTGACCGGCACGCCTACGTCTGGGCCGGCAACGCCATGACCGACCTGGGGACGCTCGGCGGGTCGTCGAGCGAAGGAGTGGCCATCAACGACCTGGGGCAGGTCTGCGGAACCAGCGTGACAGCGACCGGTCACAGCCATGCCTTCGTCTGGTCGAACGGGCACATCTACGATCTCGGCACCCTCGGTGGCACCTGGAGCCGGGCGGTGGGGCTGAATGCCCGGGGTCAGGTGGCGGGGACGAGCGAGAGGGTGGGCGGGCAGAGTCGGGCCTTCCTGTGGGAGCGCGGGGCGTTGTGTGACCTGGGCGTTCTTTCCGGCGACCAGCAGAGCGAGGCGGTCGGGATCAACGACAACGGCGACATCCTGGTGCGCAGCATCGGAACGCAGACCAACGCGTTCGTCTGGAGCCGCGGCCGGCGCACTCCGATCACGGGTTTCGGGCTGCGCGTCGATCCGGGTGGCATCAGTGCGCGGGGCTATGTCTGCGCGACCGCGCTCAACGCCGCTGGCAACGATCATGCCATCCGCTGGTACCGGGGAACCACCACCGATCTCGGCACGCTCGGCGGCGACTACAGTTTCGCCGCGGCGATCACCGGGGCCCAGACGGTGGTGGGAAGCTCCGCGGTCGCCGGGGCGTTCGTGCCCCAGGCCGCGCTCTGGACGCTGTGATGTCCCGCGGTTGGCGAGGGCAAGGCAGGCCGGGCGCCCCTGACCGCCCGGCCGGGCGGTCAGGGGGCGCCGGGCCCCGTCCGCGCCGCCCGCCGCGGCGGGCGCGGCGGACCGTGGAGCCGTGCCGGTGGAGCAGGAGGCGGTCGCCGTAGGCGCCCGTCGTCCAACTCCCCGCTGCTTCGGAGCGCCGTGCGCTACCGAGCCGATTGAGCCGCCGGCAGGTAGGCATCCAGCTCGCCGGGCCCGAACCGGCACAGCCCCATCGACCACCAGAACTCCCCGGCCACGCTGCCCACCACCGTGGAGGTCCCGTCCGNCCGATGCACGGCCCATCCCCCGTCCCGCAGCCCGATCATGATCGCGATCGGATCGCCGGTGGCCGCGTCCCACAGCCGACAGGTGTCGTCGGTACCTGCGGTGGCGAGGCGGGTGTCGTCGGGGGAGAAATCTGCCGACCAGACGCGGGCGGTGTGGCCGGTGAGGGTGTGGGTTCAGGAGTCGGCGTAGGGCTCGGCGGCGCGGGCGTGGCGCAGGGCCCGGCCCCACCAGCCCAGTCGGTCGAGCAGCCGGTTCGCCGCGGCGGACGCCGGCGAGCCCGCGGTGCCCGCCGGGCCGCCCGCGGCGAAGTCCTCGGCGCTCGGGCCGTGGAAGCTGACGCCGTCGCGGACGGTGACGGCGTGCTGCTCGGCGAAGACGGCGCGCAGGTGCTCGACGGCCCGCAGGCCGCCGCTCACCCCGCCGTAGGAGACGAACCCGACGGGCTTGGCGAACCACTCCTGGCGGTAGGTGTCGATGACGTTCTTCAACGCCGCCGGGTAGCTGTGGTTGTACTCCGGGGTGACCACGACGAACCCGTCCGCGGCGGCGAGGCGCTCCCCGAGCGCGCGGACGAGCCGCTCGGGCGGCGAACCGGGGGCGGCGGCCATGTCGGCGGGCAGCGGGAAGGCGGCCAGGTCGAGGACGTCGAGGTGGACGTCGTCGCGGTCGCGGGCGTGGCCGGCGAACCAGTCCGCGACCGCCGGCCCCAGCCGTCCCGCCCGCACGCTGCCGACGACCAGGGCGAGCGCGAGCGGGCGGGAGGCCTCGTCGGTAGCTGTCGGGGTGGTGGCTGTCGGAGTGGCGGGTGCCGGGCCGGCCGGTGCTGGGGCGGCCGGTGCTGGGGCGGGCGGTGTCGGGGCGAACGGCGGCGTCGAGGGTGGCATGGCGCGGGTCTCCTCCGGGCGTCGCGTCGGGTGCCGCGGTGGTCATCCGATCACGTGCACCCAGCCTGAAAGCTGAACCCGACTTCAAGTCAAGGGCATCGATTCCCCCGGTCCGCCCGGGGCGGTCACGGGTGCAGCGCGGCGAGGCAGATCCGCACGAGGTGGCGGGTGTCGGGATCGTGGTCACCGGTGCCGCTGTGCAGGACGGCCCGGTTGTCCCACATCACGATCGTCCCCGGCGTCCAGTGCAGGCGGAGCTGGTGCTCCGGGCGCAGGTACGCGGCGCGCAGCTCGGCCACCAGCGCGTCACTGTCGGGCGGGCTCATCCCGAGGATCAGTGGGCTGTCCCAGTCCGGCAGGTTGATGTACAGGTAGTGCTCGCCGGTGTGCGGGTGCCGGCGGACCAGCGGGTGCGCGACGATGGGGCGTTCGTCGCCGGGTTCGCGCGCCACCCCGCGGCCGTGGGTGACGTACCGGCCGGTCGCCAGCGCGCGCAGCTCGGGGGTCAGCGCCTGGTAGGCGGCCACGCCGCTGGCCCACAGGGTGTCGTTGCCCACGGGCGGCACGCGCACGGCCCGCAGGACCGTCGCCACCGGTGGTGCGGGCAGGCTGCTGGCGTCGAAATGCCAGCCGACGCTGCCGCCGTGGACCTCGTGCACGCCGGGACGGGCCGGCTCGGGGTCGACGACGCTGGTGAACACCAGGATCGGGCCGAATGCCTCGGCGAACGCGACCTGACCGGCGGTGTCCAGCGCCTGGTCCCGGAAGACCAACACTCCGTGCTGGAAAAGAAGTGTACGGAGCAGCGCGCGCCGTTCCGGGGTCAGGCCCGTTCGCAGGTCGATTCTGCTGACTTCCGCGCCGAGCCTCGGTGCCAGGGGGAGGATGGTGAGGTCGGCGACCGCCGACGAATGGTGTCGAGTCATTGCACCCGTCCGCGGGAGTTGGGCGTGGATGGAGGGATGGGCGCCGGTCGGGCGTCGGGGCAGGCTGGGGCTGAGCGCAGGCCGGGCGCCGAGCGCAGGCCGGGCGCCGAGGGCAGGTCGGGCGCCGAGGGCAGGCCGGTGACCGGGCGGAACGTCGGCGGCGACCGGGGCCGTCGAGGAGGCCGGCGGCGTGGCGGCACGTTCGTCGCCGCTCACGGGCTCGCCGGTCGGTACGCGGTAGCTGGACCGGATCCGCGCGCCCCACCCGGGCGGGAGTTTCCGCGGCGAGAGGGATGAGGGAAGCAAACCATATCTGTCCGGAGGTCGGGGATCGATTCTCCGTTACGGCGCGGTAAACACCGCCGGTGGCGGTCTCGGGTATTCGTCGGGCACGTTTGGTGATGGTCGTCGCCCCGGCGTGCGGCGGGCGANGGCACCGGGCCGGACAACGGCGGTCGCCCGCTCGGAAGTCCCTTCCGGCGCCGCCTGCGGTACCCGGTGGTGCCGGCGGATCGGCTGGCGGCGACGACTCTCGCGGGTAAAATCTGGGCCTGCCCGCGGCACGCTGCCCGCCGCCCGCGTCGCGTTCGCCGAGCACCGCCCGCGGGACGTCGCCGGCCTCGCGTCGCGAAGCCGTTCGACCCGCCGGTGACGAACGACGCCGGCCGGTCGGGCACGGGTGCCGCGGGCGGGGATCGATCGCCGGGGGACGCGCCACCCGTCGGTGGCCGGAGGGGGGAGCGATGATCGGGCGAGGCCGGTTGCTGCTGTCGGCGGGGGCCGCGGGCAGCGGTGCGTTCGTGGGGGCGGGCGTCGGGGTGTGGCGCCTGGCGCTGTATCAGGGCGGCGCGGCCGACGGCCGGGTGCGGCCGCTGACCACCCCCGCGCCGCCGGTGCGCGAGTTCTATGGCAACCCGACGCATCCGCCGTTCACCCTCGGGATCCTCGGCGACTCCAGCGCCCAGGGCACCGGTGTGCACGACTACGACGACACCCTCGGCGGCTGGCTGGCCCGCGCCCTCGCCGGCGGTGACGCCCTCGCCGGCGGTGACGGTGGCGGCGAGGGCGGCGGTGGCGGTGTCGGCGGCGATCACGGTGGTGGCCGGCATGTGCGGGTCATCAGCGCCGCCCGCGACGGCGCCCGCGCCGAGCATCTCGCCGCCCAGGTCGCCCGGGTCGCCCCCGCGGCACCCGACCTGGCCGTCATCTCCATCGGCGTCAACGACATCCGCAATCGCACCTCCCCGGCGGCCGCCGCCCGCCACCTCGCCGGCGCCGTCACCGACCTGCGCCGCGGGGGCGCCCAGGTGATCGTCGGTACCACGCCCGACCTGAGCGTCATCTCCGCCGTCCGCTCGCCGCTGCGCGAGGTCCTCTGGCTGCTCGGCCTGCTGCTCGAACGGGCGCAGACGCCGGCGGTCGCCGCGGCCGGCGGCACGCCGGTGACCCTGCGGACCGCCGTGTCACGGCGCTTCGGTGCCGACCCGACCCTGTTCGCCCCCGACGGACTGCACGCCTCCGCGCGGGGCAATGCCCTCATCGGCGCCCACCTGCTCGCCGCCTACCGGTCCGCCACGCCGCCGGCCCGGGACTGACGGGGTGCGGCCAGGCCCGGGCCAGTATCGATCGTCAGCGCATCCGCCGGGGAGCTCGGCGGGTCGAGTCGGCGCTCAGGCGTTGATCGCGGNGAGCAGGGNGGGCAGGGAGGCGTCGAACTCCCGGGACCAGTAGGGCCAGGTGTGCACGCCGGGGCTGTAGAAGTGCGTGATGAGCAGCGGATCGCCGGTCGCGCCGGGGTGCGCGGCGACGTACGCGTCGGTGAGGTGCTGGGCGACCGCCTGGCTCTCGGTGTTCGTGATCTTCTCCAGGTTGACCACACCGGGGTCGGCGTCGTTCGGGCCCGGTGTGCCGTCCCCGGACGAGATGTAGACCGGGATGGAGGTCAGGTTGTCGACCAGGTAGTACGGGTCGTGCTGCTGCCAGGTCGCCGCCCCGGACGCGGTCGTCGGGTCACCCCACAGGGCGTTGATGTCCTTCCCGGACCCCGCCAGGAGCATCTGGAACTGCTGGGGGTTGCCGAAGGGGTGGGCGACGCCGCTGTAGGCGGCCACGGCCTTGAAGTCGCCGGGATGGCGGCCCACGTAGGACAGCGCGCCGAATCCGCCCATCGACAGGCCGGCGATCGCCCGGTCGGAGCCGGCCCGGTAGTTGCGTTCGAGGAGCTGGCGTAGCTCGACCGTGTGGAAGGTCTCCCAGCGGGCCGGGTCGTTGACCCAGTCGCTGTACCACCCGGCACTGCCGCCGTCGGGCATGGCGACGATCACGTTGCGGCCNGCGGTCTGGCTCTCGACGTCGGTGTTCTCCGACCAGTCGGTGTGGTCGGACGCCATGTCGCTGCTGCTCGCCCCGCCGTGCAGCAGGTACAGCACCGGCCAGGTCCGGTCGGGTTGGGTGTCGTAGGAGGTCGGCAGCAGCAGGCGCACGGACTCGTCGGCGTTCATGGCCGTCGAGTGGATCGTGAGGTCGACCAGGCGCGCGTCGCCGGCTACGGGGGAGGTGACACAGGTGATCGACGATCCGTCGTCGCTGCTGGTCCCCGTCNCCGGGCACGTCGCCGCCTGCGCCGGGGAGCCCCCGACGGCCAGGCCGACCAGCGTGCTCACCGCGATCATCGAGGGCAGCAGGATCCGCCGTCTCCACATCCGCGTTCTCATAGGCGCAACATTAGGCGAATCGTCCGTTTACGTTCAATTTGTACTAGTTGATGCTACAAAACGGCTGGTCAGGGCTTATCTGCGGTGGACGCTCACGGCGTAGCCGGGGGCAGCGGCCCGCCCCTCGCCGCGGTCGAGGGGGGCGTCGCCGGTCTCGCCGGTCTCGAAGGGTGTGCGCTGCCAGGTGGCGAACCGGCGGTCGAGGGTGAGGCCGGCGGCGGCGCACCAGCCGTCGTAGTCCGCCAGCTCGAAGGGAGCGGCGGGCAGGGGGAGGTGCGCGGCGTCGAGCCCGAACCCGGCCACGAGCAGGCCGCCGGGGGCGAGGCGGCGGGCGAGACCGCGCAGGATCGCGGCCTCCGTCCCCGGGGCGAGCAGCGCGATGACGTTGCCGGCGGCGACGATGAGGTCGAACGGCCCGTCGGTGGCGGGCGGCGCGCCGGCCGGTTCGGGCGCCCCGGACGCGACGGGTGCGTCCAGGTCGGCGAGGTCGGCGAGGATCCAGCTGACGGCGGCGGACCGGTCTCGGGCCACACCGAGCATCGAGGGGTCGGCGTCGACCCCGACGCATCGGTGGCCCAGCTCCGCCAGCCGGATTGCCACCCGACCGGTGCCGCAGCCCGCGTCCAGGATCCGGGACTCGGCGGGCGCCAACGCGTGGCAGAACGCCGCCTCGCCGTGCACATCGACCCCGGCGGCGGCAAGCTGCACGAACCGGTCCGCGTAACGCCGGCCCGACCTGCCTGCGGTGAGTGACTCCCAGCGGGTCGTCACGCTGGGACTGGTCTGGTCGGGAGCATTCACGTCCCAGCTATACCGGATCCGCGAGACACCGATCAGACGGGAAGGGCGAGAACGATCAGGTTGTCACGGTAGCTGTGCGTGGCGGTGTTGAACGCNCCGCCGCAGGTGATGAGGGCCAGGCGGGGCGGGCCGTCCGTCCGGAAGACTCCCGTGTCCGCGAGCCTGGTCTTCACGACGTGCCGGCGGGTCACCACCCGGTAGTCGTGCTTCGTGCCGTCGGCGCTGGTGACGACGACCAAGGCCCCTATCTCGACCCGGCTGAGCGGGTAGAGGGCGCCGGGGCGGCCGTTGTAGTCGACGTGCCCGGCGAGCACGACCGTCCCCGATGAGGCACCCGGGGCCCCGCCTCCTGCCCACCATCCCAGCGTCGCCGGGTCGACCGGCACGTTGAGCGCGCGCGTGGTCGCGTTGACGGAGGCCACCGTCACCGGCGCCGAGATGCTTAGGCTCGCCACGGCGACGGCCGTCGGCCGGCGTCGTAGGACCGCCTCCGGATCGGTGGACGGCGACGGTGACGCGGTGCCCGCCGCGGCGCCCGTTCGGGTGGAACTCGCGAACGCCGCCGGCCCCTGCGACGCCGCCGCCCGCGGGGAGGCGGCCGCCGTCGCGCCCGCGGCGAGCGAACCGACGTCGCCGGGGGGTCTCGACGCCACCCATCCGGCCATGCCACTGCCGCCGACGACGCCCGCGACCGTCGCCGTGACCACCAGTAGGCGGCGGCCACGGCGACGTCGACGGGTCCGCGCCAGCCGGGTGCCCGGTGGTCTGGGCCGATCAGGCCCGCCCGTGATCGGCTCCTGGCTCGCGGCCGGTGCGGCCGATCCGTCCTCGGGCGGCGGACCGGCCGTCACCGTTCGTCGGCGAGACTCGATCATCCCTGTCGGCGGGCCAGCCACGCTCGGCGGCGCTGCCACCCGAACAGGACCCCGGCCGATCCGACCGCGAGGCCGAGCGCCCCGATGGCCAGCACGGGCGGGTGGTCGTCATCCGCGGCCAGTCCGCTGTTGCCGGCGTTGACCGAGGTGGGCGAGTTCGCGGCCTGGTGGGACAGCCAACTGTAGGAGCCGGGGCCACCGACGATGTAGAGGTTGGTCGTCGATCCGGGCTTGGTCGGCACCGTCTGGGCCGGCACCAGCGGCTTGCCCGTGGTGTCGGTCACGGTGACCGTGTGCGATCCCCCCGACCCTGGCGTGCCGCCACCTGGGGTGCCGCCACCAGGGACGCCGCCACCTGGGGCGCCGCCGCCGGGGGTGCCGCCACCTGGGACGCCGCCACCTGGGCCGCCGCCGGGGGTGCCGCCACCTGGGCCGCCGCCGCCGGGGACGCCGCCACCTGGGGTGCCGCCGCCAGGGGTGCCGCCGCCGGGGGTGCCGCCACCTGGGGTGCCGCCGCCGGGGACGCCGCCACCTGGGGTGCCGCCGCCGGGGACACCGCCACCGGGAGTGCCGCCGCCAGGGGTGCCTCCGCCGGGGGTGCCTCCGCCGGGGACGCCTCCGCCGGGAGTGCCGCCGGGGACGCCGCCGACACCGGGCACGCAGGGGACGCTGTCCTTGGGCTTGTCGGTGACGCAGGGCACGGTGCCGACGCCGGGCACGCCCCCGACTCCGGGCACGCCGCCGACGCCCGGCACGCCCCCGACGCCGGGCACGCAGGGGACGCCGTCCTTGGGCTTGTCGGTGACGCAGGGCACGCCCACGCCGCCGACACCAGGCGTGCCGACACCAGGCGTGCCGACACCAGGCACGTCGACGACGGGCGGACCGACGTAGACGCAGGGGAGGCCGTCCTTGGTCTTGCCGGTGATGAGGCAGGGGAGCGCGTTGACGGCGACCTCAGGCGAGACGGAAGGGAAGGTCTGGACGACCTGACCGGTGCTCGGGACGTCGCCGACGTACTTGCCGTCGATCTTGATCTGGCCGGCCGCCAGCGCCGCGACGTCACGGACGACGATCGCCGACACGTTGGTCGGCCAGGCCTTACTGGTGGTGTCGTCGTAGACCCGCGCGAGAGGCTTGCCCGCGCCGTCGAGACCCACTGCGACCGAAAGCCGGGTGCCAGGGTGGATGGCAACGTCGGCGGCTGCCGATGGCGGCGCGCTCGCCGGCTGGCCGACAGGCCGGATCTCGACGCGGTGGGCCCCGGCAACCAGCGGCTTCGGGTCCGCGACCTGTTTGGCCACCAGGTCCTTGATCAGGGTCTGCCCGTCCATGGTGACGTCCGCCTTCATATCCGGCAGCCCCTGAACCAGCGTCACCAGTCCGGCATCCTTGTTCGGCGTTGGGGTCGCTGACGCCACGCCGGGCAGACCCAGCGTCAGACATCCCGTCGCCGCCACGGCGCCGATCGTTCGAGCGCCCGCTCTCAGATGAGAGCGTGTGATCCATTGCATTACTTTGAGCTCCCGGCGACGTCATCCAGAAATCTGGGCATTTGCACCTTACCGCGACGGGCTCGAGACGAAGATTGGGCTCCCCGCTACTCCGGCTCGAGAAGATGCACACGCGTGCAGACGGCCTCGCCAGGAGTGTGAGGCGAGGTCGGTCGCGCGGACTTCGCTGGCCGTTCGAGAGTGAAATGCCAGGTCAGAACGGTCGAACCGGCGTCTCAGACGGACGAGGTACCCCGCGGTGGGGGCGATACGAGGGACGTCCGGGGCGACCCTCGGTCAAAACTGCGATCGAAGTCGCGCCCTTGGTGGCGCAACCTTCTTCCGTCTGAAGGCGTGTCAAGTGCCGTCCGCACGGGTCGAACAGAGCCCTTTCGGGCTGTCAATCAACGAGATTCTCGGATTTCGGCCCGTCGCCGTGCGCCGTGCGCCGGTTGTTGGTCCGCCATGGACCGAGGGATGAAGGTTGAAAGTGGCTACCGGAAAGAGCCCACAAAAAGGGAGTAGCCCAATCGCGCAGGCTTTCTCCAGGCGCGGAGAAGGGGACGGCAGGTGAGGGCGGCTGTCGGCGCTTTCGATGATGGTGCCCGGCCGGGCCTGCCGAGGGCCCCCGAACGGGCGGGTCGCCCTCGATGGGCAGAAGGACCCGCCGGCCGGCCAGCCCCCGTGCCGGCGGGGTGACCGGGGCGGCACGGGCCGGTGTGGCCGGAAGGATCGGACTCCGGAACCACAAGATAATCAACGCTGTTGACGAATCGCTGGCGGCCTCAAAATGATCAAGAAGGCGGGCTGGCTGCTACCGAAAAGACGAAGGGCGGGGGTGGGACGGGCGATGCCCTCCCACGTCGGCGTCCGGTGCCTTGTGCGTGCCGGCTGGGTGCCCGCCGACGGGGAGACAAACCGTCATCGACCGTCCTTCGTCGGCGTAGACCGACCCGGGCGGACCGGGCGGGTCGCCCGGCGTGCGCGGATACCCAGATCGCCCTCGTCGGGTGCGGGCGGGCCGCCGACGCTCCTGCCGCCGTCCCCTCTACCGTTGCCGGCGCGGCCGTTGCCGGCGCTGCCGCCGCTGCCGTCACCGTCGCCGCCCCCGTCCTGCGGCGCCGCGGGAGTGGCGGCCTCGACGGGCGGGACGCCGGTGGCGGGACCGACGAACGTGCCGTAGCCACCGTCGTGGTAGACCAGCGGCGCGACGGACCGCTCCGCCCGGCTCTCGACCACCTCGGCCACCACCAGCCAGTGGTCGCCCGCGGGGATCCGGTCACGGATCCGGCAGCGCAGCCAGACCGCGGCGTCGAGCAGCAGCGGTTCCCCGGTGCCCAACGTCCGCCATCGCGTCGGCGCGGCGAACCGGTCGGCGCCCGGTGCCGCAAAACGGGCGGCCAGGTCGTGCTGGTCATGGGAGAGCAGGTGCACGACCAGGGTGTCCGCCGCGTGCAGTGTCGGGACGATCGACGAGCCCGCCGACAGCGACAGCGACACCAACGGCGGGCTCTGCGACAGCGACGCCACCGACGTCGCCGTGAACCCCACCGGGCCCTGCGCGCCGGTCAACGTCACGATCGTGACCCCGGCGGCGTGACGCCGGAAGGCACGGCGCAGCGCGGCCGCCGCGGCGCGATCCGCCGCGGCGGGGACTGGCAGCGGCGCGGGGAGTGGCGGCGCGGGCCGCGGCGGCGCGTGCTTCGGCATGGCCTCCACCCTGCGGCACGAGCGCGCCGCAGTGCAACGTCCGGACCCCCGAAGATCGGCCCGCCCGACCGGGGAGCGCTCAGCACCGATGGGCACCCGGTGCGGTGGCCTGCCCGGACGAACGGGACGGGTTGCGCGGCGCCGGTCGCCTCTCGCGCCGGCCGAAGCCGGTGGCCGCCGGGCCTCGGCGGTGCCGGCCCGGGGCCCGACACGATCGGGCTGTGGGATTGTGGGCGAACTCCACGCGCCATTTCACCCATCTTCCCGGTTTCGACGTCAGAGGATGGGTAGAGCGGGGAAATCCTCACGATCAGGGGGCAGTGCGAGCGATGGCGACCGACCGCGCCGCGGGCCAGGAACGTAGGCTCGCCGGTCGCTACCGGCTCGGGCGGGTGCTCGGTAGCGGCGGCGGCGGCGTCGTCCGCGAGGGCGAGGACACCCTGCTGCGCCGCCGGGTGGCCATCAAGGAGGTCCGGCGACCGCCGGTCGCGTCCCCGGCCGAGCGGGCGCTGCTCAGCGAGCGGGTGCTGCGCGAGGCCCGCGCCGCCGCCCGGCTGCGTCACCCCGGTCTGGTGACGGTCTACGACGTCCTCGACGCCGACGACCACACGTGGATCGTCATGGAGTACGTCGACGGCACCTCGCTCGCCGATCTCATCCGCGGCGCCGGCCGGCTGCCGCCACTGGAGGTGGCCCGCATCGGCGTCAGCCTCGCCTACGCCCTGGAGGCCGCGCATCGTGGTGGTGTCGTGCATCGCGACGTCAAGCCCGGCAACGTCCTCGTCACCGTCGACGGGCAGGCGCGGCTCACCGACTTCGGCATCGCCGTCACCGAGGGTGACGCGACCCTGACCGAGGCGGGGACGCTCGTCGGGTCGCCCGCCTACATCGCCCCCGAGCGGGCCCGCGGCGCCCGCGTCGGCGCCGCCGGGGACGTGTGGGGACTCGGCGCGACCCTGTTCACGGCCGTCGAGGGAGTGCCGCCGTTCGAGGGCGAGGGGCCGCTGGCCATCCTCGCGGCCGTGGTGGAGGACCGGCGTCGGCCGTTCCAGCACAGCGGCCCTCTGCGCGGGGTCCTCACCGAGCTGCTCGACTCCGACCCGGCGCGGCGCCCGTCGCTCGCCGAGGCCCGCGGCCGGCTGCGCGAGATCGCCGACCGGCTGGAGGAGACCGACCACACCCTCGACGGCACGCTGGTGGAGATCCCGCAGCTTGACCTGGACGGACTCAACGGCCTGGATGGCCTGGATGGCGCGGCCCCGCCGCCGGCGGCGACCTCGGGTCCGGCCGCGCGCCCCGCTGCGGCCGGCGCCCCCGGCCCCGCCGTGGGCGCCCCCGCCCCCGCTGCCGGGTCGCCAGCCGAGCCGCCAGGCCGACCTGCCCCGAGCGCCCGATCCACCCCCGCCGACCAGCCTGCCCCCGCCGACCAGCACGCTCCCGCCGACCAGCACGCTCCCGCCGATCAGCCTGCCTCCGCCGCTCTGGCCGCCCCCGCCGGCCCGCCCGGCCCGCCCGACCAGCCTGGCCTGGCTGGGCCGGGCGGCCTCGATGCCGGAGCGAGCTGGGATGGCCGGTCCGGTTCCGCCGGTGAACCCGACCAGGCTGTTCCGGCGGGTCTGGCCGCTGCGTCCGGAGCCGCGGGCGGGGTCGACCCGGCCGCGGCGCGCCGCGATCCGGCCGGGCCGGCGCGTCGGCGGCGCATCGCTGTGCTCGCCGCCGTCGCGGCCGTGGTGATCGCTGCCACGGCGATCGTGCTCGGCCTGGTCCTCGCGGACGGCGGCTCGCAGGCGTCCCCGCCGGCCGCCGCGACGTCGCCGGCCGCCCACGCCACGTCGCCGGCACCGCGGGCCTCGGCGACGGCCACGGCAGGGGCGGCGCCGGCCACGGCGACGTCGGCGCCCGCGACCGGCCCGACGCCGGCAGCCACGCCGTCCGCGGCGTCCACCGCGTCGCCCGCCGTGGCGCAGGTCGGCGACAACCTCGGCGCGCTCATTCCGGACACGACCGACCCCGCCGACGCCCCGGACGGCTACACCCTCCACCGGGACGGTAGCGGCTGGTCGGCGGCGCTACCCGCCGGCTGGCGGATCTCCGAGCGGGGCAACGGGCGGGTGATCACCACCGCGCCGTCCGGCCATCCGGATCTGTTCATCGACGTGCAGCCGAAGGCGGGCCCGTCCGCCATCGGCGCCTGGCAGGACCAGGAGCCCGCGGTCCGCGGGAGCTCCGCCGGCTACCGCCGCCTGTCCATCCGCCCCGCGGACGGCGGCGCCGGGACCAGTGCGGCGATCTGGGAGTTCACCTTCACCTCCGGCGGGCAGACCATCCACGTCCTCGACTTCGGGGTGGTCCGCAACGGGCACGGCTACGCGCTGCGCTGGCGGGTCCCGGAGCAGGGCTGGGACGCCGCCGTCGGCCAGATGCGTACGATCTTCGCCTCGTTCCGCCCCGGCCCCTGAGCCCTGGTTTCTGAGCCCTGGTTTCTGAGCGCCCGCGACGCGGCGGCGCGCACCGCGTGCCGGTCGGGGTCGACGAGGACGAACTCCTCCTCGACTCCGACCGTCCGTACACCCTCGGTCGTCATTGTCGCCAGTGTCCCGGCCGTACCTGCGCAAACGCCGGCGGTGGGCGGCGTCAGTCCGCCGTGCCCACCCGGGTGATCAGCGCCGGGATCGCCGCCCACAGCACCGTCAGGACGACCAGGGTGGCGCTCGCGGCGACCACGGCCGTGGTCCGGCCCTTGGTGACGTCGAAGATCAGCAGGACCACCCCGGAGATCGCCAGGGCCAGCACGGCGAGCCCGACCTGGGCGAGCCGGTTGGNGATCTGGACCAGCGTCTCCTTCTCGCGCCTGCGGAACAGGGCGCGGTGCAGACTCACCGGCATGATCAGCAGCCCCGTGGCCATGATCGACAGCAGCACGATCGCGAGGTAGAGCCACTCCTGACCGTCGGTGAGGTCGGCGAAGCGATTCTGAAACGNCAGGGCCAGCAGGAAGGCGGTCAGCAACTGCACGCCCGTCTGGGCCACCCGCAGCTCCTGCAGGATGTCGGCCCAGTTGCGGTTGCGTCGCTCCTGCGCGGACTCCGCGTCCTCCTGGTCGGCGCGCCGGCCCGGGCCGGGCAGGTCGGGTGGGTCGGTGCTGGCGGTCATGGCGGACGATCTACCCCGCTGACCCCGCCCCACACGAACCGGCCGACCGGGTGCATGACCCATCGGGCGACGGCCGTCCACTCATCCGCCCAGTGAACTAGCTCACACCGGGTGGTGGGCTGGAAATCGGCAGCCCACGTGCTCATCTCGTCGCCCGGGACAGGCACCCACAGGTGACGTCAGCCCGGTCGAACCGCCACGAAGGCAGCCATCGGGGGCCGGGATGCCGCAGGTCGGCCGTCTGGGACGACACCCGAGCGAACCGGGTGCCGTAGAATCCCGGCGGCGACTCGCCGACCCTCTCGGTGTCGATTCCGCGTTCGAACTCGATCGACGCGCTCCACCTGCGCGCCGGCCATGGCGTGCCCGGCCACGGCCTGATCGTGACCACTGCGGCGCCGGCCCGTCGACGAGCACCCGCCCGCACCCATCGCTGTGATCACGGTGGCGGGTCCCGGCGCGGCATATGTTGATACCCAGACGGAGTAGACGTGAAGCGGAGTCTCGGTGACTGATTCGACGATCATCTATACCCACACGGACGAGGCCCCGGCCCTGGCCACGTACTCGTTCCTGCCGGTGGTGCAGGCGTACGCGGCGACGGCCGGCGTCCCGGTGGAGAGCCGCGACATCTCCCTCGCGGGGCGGATCATCGCCAGCTTCCCCGAGCATCTCGAACCCGGGCAGCGCATCGACGACGCGCTCGCCGAGCTCGGTGAGCTGGCGAAGACCCCCGGGGCGAACATCATCAAGCTGCCGAACATCTCGGCGTCGATCCCGCAGCTCAAGGCGGCGGTCGCCGAGCTGCAGCAGCAGGGCTACGCGCTGCCGGACTACCCCGACGACCCGCGTACCGACGCCGAGCGCGACATCCGCGCCCGCTACGACAAGATCAAGGGCAGCGCCGTCAACCCGGTGCTGCGCGAGGGCAACTCCGACCGTCGCGCCCCCGCCTCGGTGAAGGCCTACGCCCGTGCGCACCCGCACCGGATGGGCGCGTGGAGCTCCGAGTCGAAGACGAACGTCGCCACCATGGGCGCCGACGACTTCCGCTCCACCGAGAAGTCCGTGATCCTGCCCGCGGACGACACCCTGCGCATCGAGCTGGCCGGTGACGACGGCAGCACCACCGTCCTGCTGCCGGCCCTGCCGGTGCTCGCCGGCGAGGTCGTCGACGCCGCCGTCCTGCGGGTGGCCGCGCTGCGCGAGTTCCTCACCGCGCAGATCGCCCGGGCGAAGGCGGAGGGCGTGCTGTTCTCCGTGCACCTGAAGGCCACGATGATGAAGGTCTCCGACCCGATCATCTTCGGCCACGTGGTCCGCGCGTTCTTCCCGAAGACGTTCGCCGCCCACGGCGAGGCGCTCGCCGCCGCCGGGCTGTCCCCGAACGACGGCCTCGGCGGCATCCTCAAGGGCCTGGCGTCCCTGCCCGACGGCGCGGCGATCAAGGCGTCGTTCGAGGCCGAGATCGCCGAGGGCCCGGCCCTGGCGATGGTCGACTCCGACCGCGGGATCACCAACCTGCACGTGCCGAGCGACATCATCGTCGACGCCTCCATGCCCGCGATGATCCGCACCTCCGGCCACATGTGGGGCCCGGACGGCGCGGAGGCCGACACCCTCGCGGTGCTGCCGGACTCCAGCTACGCCGGCATCTACCAGGTCGTGCTCGACGACTGCCGCGCCCATGGCGCCTACGACCCGGCGACGATGGGCTCGGTGCCCAACGTCGGCCTCATGGCGCAGAAGGCCGAGGAGTACGGCAGCCACGACAAGACCTTCGAGATCCCGACCACCGGCACCGTCCGCGTGGTCAACGCCGCCGGCGAGGCCGTGCTGGAGCAGGCGGTCGGGGCCGGCGACATCTTCCGCGCCTGCCAGACCAAGGACGCCCCGGTCCGGGACTGGGTGAAGCTCGCCGTCACCCGCGCCCGCGCCAGCGGCGACCCGGCGGTGTTCTGGCTCGACGCCACCCGCGCCCACGACGCCCGGCTGATCGAGAAGATTCGGGCCTNCCTGCCCGAGCACGACACGACGGGTCTGGAGATCCTCGTCAAGTCCCCGGAGGAGGCGATCGCGTTCTCGCTGGAGCGGATCCGCCGCGGCGAGAACACCATCTCCGTCACCGGCAACGTGCTGCGCGACTACCTGACCGACCTGTTCCCCATCCTGGAGCTCGGCACGAGCGCCAAGATGCTCTCGGTGGTCCCGCTGATGAACGGCGGCGGCCTGTTCGAGACCGGCGCCGGCGGCTNCGCGCCCAAGCACGTCCAGCAGCTCGTCAAGGAGAACTACCTGCGCTGGGACAGCCTCGGTGAGTTCCTCGCGCTCGCGGTGAGCTTCGAGCAGTTCGCCCTGTCCACCGGCAACACCCGGGCGAAGGTCCTCGCCGACACCCTCGACCGGGCGACCGCGACGTTCCTCAACGAGGACAAGTCGCCCGCCCGTCGCGTCGGCGGCATCGACAACCGCGGCAGCCACTTCTACCTGTCCCNGTACTGGGCCCAGGAGCTGGCTGCCCAGACCGACGACGCCGCCCTCGCCGAGGCCTTCGCCACCCTGGCGAAGACCCTCACCGAGCAGGAGCAGACCATCGCCGAGGAGCTGCTCGCCGTGCAGGGCANCCCCGCCGACATCGGCGGCTACTACCAGCCCGACCCGGTCAAGGCCACCGAGATCATGCGCCCCTCGAAGAGCTTCAACGAGGCCCTCGCGCTCCTCGGCTGACCGACCGTCAGCTCAGTGACCGCACCCGGACCTCCGGGCCCGCGGACATGCCCGAGCTCATCGCCCGCCCGTACGAGGCGGGCGATGAGCTCGTCCGCATCAACGCCCAGGGCGTGGTGCGAGCCTCATCGGGTGGTCGCCCCCGTGGGGGATGACGGGGCGGGGGTCGGCTGCCGCTCGGAGTCGCCGTGGCACCGCTCGGGTTTGTAGCACTGTGGCACCACGAACGGCGACGCCGGCGGGTAGGTGACCACCAGCCCCGGTCCACCCGAGTTCGCGTTNGGCCCGGCCGTGCGCTGCGGAAGGTTCTCGCCCGGACTGTTGGCACCGTAGAAGGTCCGGCTGATTCCCTGAGGGGTGCCGGTGCCGGTGCCGGTGCCGGCGGCGGCGGCCGGAGGCGGCGCGGCGCCACCGCTACCGGCCGGGATCGGAGACGGTGGGATCCGGGCAGGCTGGGTGGCGGCGGCCCGGCGTACCGGCGTACCGGCCCCGACGCTGCCGGCCCCGACGCTGCCTGTACCGATGCTGCCCCTGGCCGGGGCGCTGTGCGTTGCGCCCCCCGCGGCGGGCGCGGGGATTGCGGACGCGGCCACCGCCGCCGGCTGCCGTGCGTCGATCGTTCCCCGGCCGGAGGTGTCGCCCGACGCCGCGAGGCTGGCCGTCGCCGAAGGCGGGGCCGCAGGCCGCCCGTTCGGCTCTTCGCCACCATTCGACCCACCGCAGCCCGCCAGGCCGACGGTGAAGACGGCGGCGGCGACAATGGTGCGCCTCACCTGTCGCCTGCTCGCCCGCGCGGTCAGGAGCTGCGCCTTCCCCCACCCGGGCTTCCTCTGCGGCGCTCGGCTCCCTGTCCCAGCGCTGCCGGCGGGCAGCCTGTCGGGCGGATCCCCCTGCACATCGTCCCGCCCGAACACCGATGCTCCCGCGTCCACCGCAGCCCACCCCTAAGCCGATCACCGGTCCGCCACCTCCGCGGACATACGGTAAGGACCTTCTCGCGCAGCACAATTCGGCAGATCAAGGACTCTCCGCCCGCCTCCAGCGCCCCTGCGGCATGGAGACGGCGGCGAGAAGAGCGGCGAAGNGACGCGGCAAGGCCGGTGTGCTGCTCGTTCCGCCCGCCGGGCCGGACGGAACGAGGGCACGTCTCAGAGGTAGGTGGCGCCGAAGGCCTCGATGAACTCGAGCGACTCCTTCGGTGACCCGCCCGGCGCGGAGATGATCAGGTTGGTGACGCCGGCGTCGGCGAGGGTCTGGAATGCCTCGCGGTGGCGGTCGGCCTCCTGGTCGGGGCGGTTGATGGTGGCGTCGAGGTAGGCCGGGGCGATGTCGAGCTGTGCGCCGCGCTCGCCGGCCAAATCACGCAGCTCGCGGATCTTCGCGGCCATGGCCTCGGTGGTCGCGAGCTGAGCGGTCCTGGTGGTGGTGAACAGCTCCGCCGGCCCCCCGAGTGGCATCCAGCCCTGGACCTTCTGCGCGACCCGGCGCAGCGTCAGCTTCGAGTTGCCACCGATCCAGATCGGGATCGGGTCCTGCACCGGCCGGGGCCGGGCGATCACGTCACGCGCCGAGAAGTGCTTGCCGGTGTAGCTGAACGGGTCACCCTTCCAGTGCAGCGGCAGCACCTCGAGGGCCTCGTCGAACAGCTCGTTGCGCTCGTCGAAGTCGACGCCGAGGGCGAAGAACTCGGCCTTCTGGTAACCGGTGCCGACACCGAGCGTGAGCCGGCCGTGGGAGATCTTGTCCAGGGTCGCGGCGGACTTCGCCAGGAGGAACGGATTGCGGTAGGGCACCACGGCCAGATAGGTCAGCAACCGCAGCCGAGTGGTGACGGCGGCCGCGGCGCTGAGCGCGACGAACGGGTCGAGCGACTGGTGGCCACCCGACGCAAGCCAGCGGGCGCCGGGGATCGGATGCTCGGTGAAGGCGAACCCGTCGAAACCGGCGGCCTCGGCGGCGACGGCGAGCTCGCCGACGTCGCCGCTGTCCAGCAGGTCACCCTCGGTGCCGTTGGTCTCGGGATACTGGTACACGAACCGCAACGCACTCTCCTCGTCCACCCGGCCCGTCCGCTCGACGTGCCCCACACCACACACTGCCCTTTCTTGACGCTTGTGCCAAGTGAAGCACCGACCAGCCCGACCGCCCGGCCCTCGCCAGTGGGAGCCGGGCCCGCACAATCCGGCTGTGGGTAGCCGTCCCCGCCCGACACCGGTGTCGGACTCCGGCTTTGTCAGCCGACGTCGACGACCACGACCGTGGTGTNATCGCGGGTGCCGGCGGCTTCGGCGAGGGCGAGCAGCGCGGCCGCGGCCTGCGCGGGCGGGAGCGCCCCCATGCCGTCGATCCTGGCGGCGACACCCTCGGGCGTGAGCATTTCGGTCAGCCCGTCGGTGGCGAGCACGAACCGGTCGTGAGCGCCGAGCGAGACCGTGATCGTCTCTACGGTGAGCGCGTCCGTCTGGCCGACGGCGCGCAGCAGCGGCCCGCCGTCGATGGCATGCGGCCGGGTGATCACCGCGCACGGCGTGTCCGGGCCACGGTGCCAGATGGTCCCGTCCCCGACGTGCGCCACGACCGCCGTCCGCTGGCGGCCGGACGGACGGACGACCAGCACGTCAACGGTGGTTGCCATCCCGTCCAGACGGGCATCGGCCCGGGCCCGCGCACGCACCGCCGTGTTCGCGGCGCGGACCGCCTGCTCGAGGGCGGTGGCCAGGTCCACCTGGCGCGCCGGCCGCAGCGCGGCGATCGTCGTCAGCGCCAGTGCCGAGGCGATTTCCCCAGCCGCCTCGCCGCCGACACCGTCGGCCACGCCCGCGAAGTTGTCGCCGACGAGGTGGAAGTCCTCGTTCGTCCGGCCGCCGGCACGGGTGGCCGCGCCGGCGACGACGGCTCCGGGCGCAGACGGCGCGGGAGTCGGCCGGCCGGCGGATTCCGCCACCGCCACCGCCAGCGGCTTCGTGACGGCCGGGCTGACCGCCGGGGCACGCGGGACGCGCGGGACGCGGGACGTGAACGGGGGCGGCGGGAGCGAGGGAGCGGCACCCAGATCGGCTGTTGCGAGGCTTCGGCCGCCGGGCAACGGGTTGGCGGGGTCCGCGGCCGAACCGTCCGCGTCGTGACCATCCGCGTCGTGACCGTCCGCGTCGCCGTCCGTCGCGGTGTCAGTCCGGGGCGCGGGGCGGTAGGCCGTCGGCAGGGCGGCCCTGGGCCGGCTGGCCGTCCGGAGCCGGCGACCGGGCCGTAGCAGGGTCAGGTCGACGGGACCGTCCGGCAGCCGCGGGCCGCGCAGCACGACAAGAACGACGATGGCGCCGAGGGCGAGGACGCCAAGGGCGACGAGGACCAGGACGGCATTGATGGCGTGCTCCCTCCGCGGGCCCGCGCCGGCCGGCGCGGGCGGGGCGTCCTGTCGGCATGGATGATCCCAGTGTGCCCGGCGCGGCTACCGACCGACGCGGCCCACCGGAAGATTCGTCTGTCGCGCGCTGCGGACCGCCGCGTGGACGCGGCCGAGGTCGGCGCGGGCCGCCTCCAGCGCCCGTCTCGGGACGACCCCCTGACCCGCGCGGCGGTCGGGGTCGTACGACAGCCAGCGGTCGGCGAGGTCCGCGACCGGGGCCGGCAGCTCCCGGTGGATCGCGTCGAGGCGAACCGGCCGGACGCGCTCGGCCAGCTGGTAGTAGGAGAACAGGTCGAAGTCGCTCACGCCGGCCGCGAGGTACTCCCGCAGGAGCGGCGCCTCGCCGNCGACAAGCTGATAGAGGATCCCGCCGATCGAGAACAGGTCGGCCAGCGGCGTCGACCAGTCACCCTCGTGGGAGAGCTGTTCCGGTGCGCAGAAGAACGGGGTTCCCATCCGCAGCAGGGCGGATGGTCCCGGAGTGCGCTGGTAGAACCGGGCCAGCCCCCAGTCGATGATCCGCGGTGTCTCCCCGTCGAGGACGACGTTGGCCGGCTTGAGATCGTGGTGGACGAGGCCGCGTTCGGCCGCGGCGGCCATTCCCGCGAGGATCTGGTCGGTCGTCCGCAGGCACCAGCCCAGCGGTCGGGTCGGCCGGAGCGTGCAGTGCCGCTCCAAGCTCCCGGGATGGTATTCGGGCATGACGATGAACAGGTAGCGCTGCCCCTGCACGCTGTCGGTGAACGTCCCGTAGTCGAGGATCTCGCCGATGAACCTCCGATTCCGGCCCGCGCCGCCCGGCATCTCGTCCGCGACGTCCATCTCCCGCTGCAGCGCCCGCGCCTTGGCGAGCTGAGTCTCCGCCGCGCTGCTCTGCCGTCTGTCGACGGCATGGACCGTCTTGATCACAATCTTCGGCTCGCGGCCCTGCAGGTCGGTGCCGTGCCAGACCACCCCCTGGCCACCCAGATCGGCGTTGCTCAGCGGCCGGTCGATCCGCCAGCGATTCTTGATCACCTGACCGATGAGCGGCTGCTCCGGCACCGTGTCGGGGATCGGCCCAGGGTCCGGGGCAGGGTCCGGCCCGGGATCCGGGGCAGGGCCCGGGCCGGGGTCCGGGGCAGGGCCCGGGCCGGGCATCGGAACGGGGGAAGGCTCCGGCTCCGGGCCGGGGCCGGGGTCGGGCCCTGGCTCCGGGGGCGGCATCGGGACGACGAGGACGTCGTCATCCGGCGGCGGTGTCGGCTTCGGGATCGTCGGGATCGGCGTGGGCATCGGCCTGGTCGGCGGCAGGGGCATCCGGTAGCGGTACGCCAGGTCACGCAGCCTCGCCGCCTTGTCCAGCTCGATCCTCATCAGCTCGAGCTCGGCCTCGGCCTCCTGCCGGGCCTCCGCGATCCTCTGCTGGGCCAGGAAGGCGTTCACCGCCCGCTTCTCGTAGTACTCGAGGAGCCCGGNGGCGATGTCCTTTGCCTTCGCACGGTGCGCGGTGTGGTTGCGCCACAGCTGCAGGGCGTTCGCCTTGCCGTCGAGCTGGCGGGCCCACAGGACGCTGCGTTCCCGCTCGGCCTGCGCGGTGCTGTCCAGGGTCCGCTTGAACATCAGCGGGGCGAGGTCGATACCGAAAAGCAGCAGGGTGAGGATGATCCGCCAGGCGAGCACCGAGTGGTCGTCCATCGTCAGGCGCCAGAATCCGGCCTCGCGCAACAGCAGGTCGTCGCCACCGTCGATCTTGGCTGTCTCGGTCTTCAGGTAGGTGGCCCGGTCGGTGTCACGAGTGGCTCGGAACGTCGTGAGGCTCCTCTGCGCGGCCGTGACCGCATCCTGCGCGGTCGTCTGCTCGCCCTGCCGCTTCTGGAGCGAGTCCAGCGCCTGCTGGAAGATGGGGCCCGGGCCGCGCTCACACGGCTGACCCTTGTAGGTGCCCCCGACCTGCTGGCAGTTCACCCAGGTCTGGGCGTCGGTCACCGCGCCGTCCGCCTTCTCCTTTGNGGCGACGGCGTCGTCCCGCTCCTTGCTGCGCACCTTGTCCTCTGCCGCGCGGCCCGCGTCCCACTTCGCCATCGCCTCGGCCAGGCGCTCGGACTTGATCTCGTCCTTTTTCGGCTCGATCGAGTCGGCGAAGAACGACAACAGAATCGACTCGGTGACCAGGAGCCCGGCGCAGATGGCGATGAGGATCCGCACCCAGTGGGTTCCGCTCACGTGGCGGATCCGGACTCGGTTGCGGCGCGCCCGGTAGCCGGCGACCGTCAGCAGGACCGACCGGTCGATGAAGAGGATGAACGCCGCGTAGACCAGGNCGAACGGCAGCGTCGCGACCAGCGAGGTGTGGAAGCCGAGCGCGGCGACGTTCGCGCCCGCGTAGACCGCGAGCCCGGCGGTGAGCAGCATCAGCACGCCGGCCGTGACGAACCGGGACCGGTCGTCCGCCTCGACCGTGCCGGGCGGCGTGCCGGTAAGGAAGATCAGCAGGTCGCCGACCCGGCGGCCGAGCCCCGGACGATCGAGGCGCGGGGGCGTCCCGGACCCGTCCCCGAAGCCACGGTCCGGGCCATGCTCGGGCCAGGCGGCCGCCGCTGGCTCATCGGCCTCGCCGAACGAGCCGACATCCGGCCATGGNTCGGCCACATCGTCGTCCACGGATCCCCCGTCCCGTGCCCACCGTCGCTCCCCGCGCGCGGTCGATGGCATGACGTCAGGTCGAACGCTAGCTGGCCAAACGGCCAGGCGGAGTCGTGTTGCCGGCGTTTTGGGGAACCGCTGTCGCGACGGCCATGACCATCGTCCTCGCCGGGTCGTCCTGCGGCGGAGTGCCGTGGCGCGGCTGCTGCCGTCTCCGCGATGAGTGGCCGCGGGGTAAGCGGACAGGCTGAGGACATCTGCGCGCCATCGCCTGGCCAGGACGGACCCGCACACTCGGCCTGTGCAATGGCCGGGCACGCCGTGACCCGCAACCCGGTCGCCCTGGAGCAGGTGGGCGACAAGCTGCGTCTGCTCGCCGCGCCCGACGACGGCGAAGAGACCGCCGGCACCGAACTGCTCGTGTACGAGGCGCCCATCGGCTGAGCGAGGCGTTTCGGGCTCCCGCCGGCACCATCGGCTTCCGCGTAGCTGTCTGATCCCGCGTAGCTGTCTGATCCCGGCTATGACCTGATCCCGGCTATGACCTCACACGATCTAGCCGGAGCCCTGGGGGATGTCGGCGGCTGCGACCGCCGCGGCGACGGCAGGCAGCGCAGCTTCGCCGGCCTGGCGTCCGGCGGCGATCAGCCCCTGCACACCTTTGGGTGACCAACGCGAAACCCCGACCGTGGCCGGGTGGATCAGCACCTCCGGCGCACGTTCGTCTCGCCTGACCGCCGCATGCTCGCCGCGCGGGGCACGCAGCGTCTCCAACATCCGCCCGGCGGTCTGCACCCTGCTGTCCGTGTCACCGTTGAGGCTGACGGCGATGACCAGATCAGCTCCCAGTGCGCGTGCCGCCCACACCGGCACGTTGTCCGCCAGCGCCCCATCGACCAGCAGGCGGCGTCCAATGCGTACCGGNGGGAACAGGCCGGGCACGGCACTGGACGCCCGCAACGCGCTGCTCAACGGCCCTTCGGTCAGCAGGACCGCCTCACTGGCCCGGATGTCCCACGCCAGCGCGCCGAAACGGCGACCGAGATCCTCCAGCTTCTCCACACCGATGTGCTTCTCGACGCTCAGCTCAAGCGGAGAGGTGTCCAGCAGGCCCCACCGTCGCCGCATGTTGAACTGCGCGAAGTCGGCCCAGTTCGCGGACAGGACCGTCGCGGTGAGTACCTCACTACTCAGTCCGGCCGCGTAGCCGGCGCCGATCAGCGCGCCTGCGCTGGTACCCACGACGACAGGGCAGGAGATACCCGCCTGCTCGAAAACCTCCAGCACGCCGACATGCGCGGCACCCAGGGCGGCCCCGCCACCGAGCACCAGGCCAAGTCGTGGGCGCTCGTCCGAGGACCCCTCGCTCACGAAAGACACCACCTCGGCGGACGCGGACATCGTCTCGACGTGCCCATCACCATACGCNCCTCGCCGCCGTAGAGAGCCGCCGTGGACAGCCGCCGTGGACAGCGGAAACACGATCCCTGGAGGCCGTCGTCGCGCGATGCTTGATCTCCGTCAGGAGAAGATGTCGGCGGCGGTGACCACCAGGGTCCCCGGCGGGGCGTCGCGGACCTCCTCGCGAGCGCAGAGGGAGAGGCGAACCGAGCCGGGGTCGTCCGTCCCGTCCGTCCCCTCCGAACCGTCCGAACCCGCTGGAATGGCCGGTGGCGCGGCGGCCCGCAGAGCATGGGCCTTCTGGCGAAGTACGCCCGCGAGTCTGTGGCCATCGGCCGTGCGGGCCCACTTTGCCTCGCCTACCAGCACGGGACGTCTGTCCCTGCCCGCGAGCACGACTGCGTCGATCTCGTCCTGGCCGCCGGCACTCCAGTACGACCCCACGGCGACGACGTCGGGGCCCAGTGTGCCGCCGACGGCGAGCCGGCGCAGATGCTCGCGAAAGGCTTCCTCCCACGGCGCGCCGAGATGATCGTCCAGACTGTCGATCAGTACTGGAAGCAGTGCCTTTCCCAGGCCGCGTTCGATCTCCGCCCGGAAGCGAGAGAGCACGCCGAGGTAGAAGGCCAGGAAATTGTCGGCGATTCGGTAGACGCGTCGCCGACTGCGAGCTGTGTCGGTGACCGGAGTCATCCGTTCAGCCAGCCGTAGTTCGACGAGCCGATCCAGGGTGCGGGCCGGTTCAGCGCGGATATAGTCCTTGATCTCATTGTACTGTGTGCGACCCGCGGCGATGGCATGCAGTACGGCCGCCGGGAATTCACCGTGCTCCACCTCGGTGGCCAGCACCAACTGTCCTTCGGTGAGCAGGGGCGCCCCGGGCCGGCAGGCCAGCCGTAGCAGGTTGTCGGCGACGCCGGAATCCTGGTCCCACCATGACAGGTAGAGCGNCATTCCGCCAACCAAGCCCGTACACGAGCGCCCGGTCCGCCGGGGTGAGACCCGGCAGCATGAGCGCGGCCTCGTGCGGACGGAACGGATACAGCGAAAGTGACAGGTCAAACCTGCCGTAGAGGGGTGCCCGCTCCTCCGCGCAGAGCGGTCATGTGCCNCACGGCCGACCCGCACAACAGTAGCCGCAGCCTGGTCCTGCCGATCGTCCGGTCGAGGAAGGCCCGCAGGATCCCCGGCAGGTCGGGTGAGGTGGTGNCAATCTCCGNAAATTCGTCCAGGACGACGAGAAGCGGCTCCTGTTCGGCCGCGGTGGCGAGGTCGTCGAGAGCGTCGTCCCAGTCGATGTAGGGACGGGCGGTAAGGTCCCGGATGCGCCCGGGCGCGGCGGCCGCCACCTGACGGGACAGCTGCGCCAGCTCCCCGGCGGCCGCCCGGCCGGCCCCGGTGTGAAACACCGACCGCCGGCCCTCCGCGAAGCGCTGTACCAGCGCGGTCTTGCCCACCCTGCGCCGTCCCCAGATCACCGCGGGCCGTGGATCGCTCGAGTTCCACCACGCATCAAGGGCGGCGAGTTCCTCGGTGCGATTCACGAATGCCATGCCTGCCTCAGCTCCGCCGGCCACAACTTACATCTCCTGTAACTTACACCTGCCGTCAGTTACATGGCTCGTCAGTAAGGTTGGCCGTCAGACTGCCTGGCCGATGACGAAGTCGAAGTTGGGCGCAGGACCGACCGTGCGTTGCAGGGTCTCCACGACCCGGCGGGGGTTGTCGTACGGGCCGGACAGGTAGAACGGCTTGCCGTCCTTGCCGAAGGTGATCGCTGAGGGCCCATCCCAGGGTCCGAGGTGGCCGGCGGCCGGGGCGAAGTCGGGGTGGGGCTCGAAACCGAGCCCACGGGCGTACTCGACGGAGCCGAAGACCAGGTCGGCGGCCAGCTCGATCGGTGCGGCCTGCCAGCCTTCCGGGTGGGCGGCGAAGTACTCGGGTACGAAGCGTGCCAGCTCGACCTCGGTCCTGATGTCGGGACCGAGGGCATTCTTGACTCCGAGGCAGTAGACGTCCGCCAGGTACCCGCACGTCGACACCTTGTCCCAGCGGTGCTTGCGGGCGACCAGCACGCTGACGAGCCCGCCGACGTCGTCGGGCTCGGGCGCTTCGTCCACCCAGCCGCGCGATGGGTCGACCGTGAGGCCCCGGCTCCAACCCGCACTGATCCAGCACCCGACGACCGGCGGCTCACCGGCCACGGCCTGGGCCTGCGCCGCGGCGGCCCGCACCAGCGGGGTCACCATGGACGGCGGCACCCCGAGGATGCGCGCGATCTGTTTCGGCGACTTCCCCTCGCCGCGCAGCTCGGACACCCGATCCCGAAGTTCAGCTTCCCGAAGTTCAGCGTTACCCATGGACGCCGATGCTAGCGGGGATCACCTGGACGTCGATGGCGCTGCTCCGCGGTGCCGAGCCTGTCGGGCAGGAACGGGGACGGCTGGCCGCCGAGGCGGCGGCGAGCCTGACCCGGACGGAGCTGGTGCGGCTCGTCGTGGCGCAGGCGGCCGAGGACCGCTTGTTCGTGGCCAGGGTGCTGCGGCGGGCCGGGAAACTCGATCCGCCGAGTCCGACGGAGCTGATGCGGATCCGTGGGCTGGTGCGGGCTACCGGCAGGATTCCGGTCGACGACCACCGGTGGCAGCTGCACGATCTGGTCGAGGCGGGCCGAGGGATGCTGGCTGAACTGGAGATCCTCGCGGTTCGGCCGGCGACCGCGGAGCTCCTCGGCGTCGTCGAGGACGCGATCGAGGCCTGGGACGGGTTGGCCGAGCATCTACAGGATGAGGTGCTGCCCGTTTCACGGACACGCGATAGTTGGACTATATCAGCTTTACGCCGCCTCCG
>NZ_LJJX01000069.1:0-30582 GCF_001421075.1 Frankia sp. CpI1-P
GGATTGGCTGCTGCCGCGAGTAGCGTCGCCCGCGGGTTCATCGGCAGCCTCAGATCTAGGCCGCCTTCGTTCACGTACACCGACCCGGCAGGCTCGAGAAGATGGACGGGCTCGATGTTCCCACCGACAACCCCGCGGTAGAACGCAAGATTGTCCGCGTGGAACGTCACGGCTTCCGGGGGGCGGGTGACCTCGGCGCGCAGCAGCACGCCGGTCAGCGATGCGCTCATACGGACTCCAGAAGAAAAGAACAAGAAAAGGTGGGTGGGGTTGTCCGTGCGGCCGGTCGCCGACGGTTTCCCCGATGCGCCGGTGGATGGCGGGCACAGGGACCGTAACTTGATCGAATCCGTGGCAGNAAGCCGAACCGGAAAACAGCCATGAAAACAGGTGTAGTGATTCATGTCACTGGGTGTTTTGCTGGCTGCGGATATCGATCAGGAGTTACCCCTGATCTGCACCCGGAAATCCCATTCACGAGGGGACGGTTCATGACACCCGACAGTGCGATCCCACCCGCGGTCACGCCCGAGAAAGCACAGGTCCTGGCCGCGCTGACCGGCGGCCCGCTCGGCGCTAGCCAGATCACTGAGCGTACGGGCATCGCGAAAACGAGTCTCGGCCGGATTCTGGACGAACTCGCGGCGGACGGAAAGGTCCGCAGAGGCGACGTCGGTGCGGTCCCGGGTCGTGCCGGACGCCGGCCGGTCCTGTGGGAGCTGACCCCTCTCGAGGACGCCAACCCGGCCGGCGCCCTCGACGCCCCCGGCCCGGACAGCACCAGCCCGCAGGCACTGATCGACCCGGACCCGGCTGGGGTCGATACGGTCGTCCCGCCTCACGAGAACGACGCCGGTCCGAGTATGGACATCGGCGGACCGATCAGCGTCCCGGACCCTCCCGAGGCGGGCGGGGCCCAGGCTCTCGGTCCCGACGACGCCGATCCGGCTGGGACGGTGGACCCCAGCCCCGGGCCCGACGCTGCCCGGGATGGGAACGCGATGCCCGACGCGGACCCTCACGATCTGGACGGCCGGACCAGCGCCGACCCCGGTGTCGACGTTGGCACCCAACCCGACGTCGCCGATGCCGGCCCTGCGCAGAGCGGCGACGGTGCGGCGGGTGGCGAGGCCACCGTCGAGGGGAAGGTCGGCGGTAAGGAGCACGACGACGGCACCGCCGGGAACGCCGACGTGTCCGGTCAGCCGATCGGCTCCACGGCCGGCGCGGGTGGCGGTGGTGGGGTGTGCGCGGCGGTGGCGTGCCCGCTGGCGGCCTGCCCCGTCCGGGCAGGCAACGCGCCGGTGTCGCCCGCCCGGCGCCGTGCCCGTCCGACGGTGGCGACGCCGAAGGCCAACAGTGATGGTTCTCAACGGCTGGCCCCGGGGGAGCTGGGCCGGCAGATCGCCGCGTTCCTGCGGGCCAACGCGGAGGCCCAGCTGACCGCGGGTGAGATCGCCCGTGAACTGGGCGGCCGGTCCAGCGGGGCGGTGGCCGCCGCCCTGCCCAAACTCGTGGACAGCGGGCAGGTGGTCGCGGTCAACCCGGGCGCCCGGCCCGCCCGCTTCCAAACCGCCCCCGTGGCCGCGGGGGTGTCGTGATGGCCCTGCGGGACGGCGGGGACGGCGCAGCCCTGCTCACGACCACGCTGGTCGACAGCGAGATCCTCATCCGCCCGCAGGCCGAACATCTTCCGATGATCGTCCTGCGGCTGCAGGCCAGATGGACCCATCAACTGGCCGTCAGCCACCTGACACCGGTCGAGGCTCTGGAGCTGGCCGCGGCGCTGCACCACGCCGCCGTCCGGGCCACTGTCGGGGCACAGCAGAACCACTGACCACGCATGCGACGGGGGATGCTGTCCAGTGCCACGGCCTGGGCAGCATCCCCTTCTCCTGCTCGGGCGCCCTGGCGCTGCCCACCAGCCCGAAGTGGGAGCCCCGCACGTCAGGTTGCCGATGGACCCCGCGGCGTGGCACCCGCCGCGCGACGGGTGCGGCGGTCAGGAGCGCAGCACGGCGGCGAGCCCCGCGGCACCGATGGACGGCATCTGCGCCGCGAGGAGGATCCAACCGGCTGCGGTACATACCGGCGGCCGACTCCGGCCGTGAGAACGGCCCCCAGCAGGAAGACCACGCACTCGGCGGCAGCGACCAGGACCGCGCCGCGGCGTGCCGGTCGCGATCGGAACCGGGACACGGCGGCAACCTCGCGGGCTTGTCGCCGTGCTCCTCGCGTCCACCCCATCGGGTTCTCTCCTGCGCTGGACCGCGGCGAGACCGTGCCCCGCGCGTAATGGTGACAGCCCACGCTGAACCTTTCCAAGCATGCCGGGACGCCGCGGGGTTGTCTTCCGGCAGTCCCGGAGATCGTCGAGTCGGCGCACCGCCCCGNCATCCTCCTTCTCGCCCTGGGGCGGGATCGGCACCGGCCGCGGCAATGATCGTTATAGGCAGTTACCACGATGAATCCTGTTTTCGCAATCTTCAACCGGCTTTGAGGGCTGTTTGGGTCTGTTTGACACAGCTTCCGTGCACTACTCTGTGCTGCGTCAAGGCCGACCCGAAGGGTGTCGATCATGGTTCGGTGGTGGTGGCCGTGGGGACTGCTGGTTGCGGCGCTGGCCGGACTCGTCCTTGTCACCAGCACAGACAGTCCTGCCGTGGTCGCGGGCTGGGGGGTGTGGGCGGCGGCCGTTGTCGCCTCGGTAGGGGCGATCGCCGGGGATCGTCTGTCGGCGCTGCGAGTCCACGCGCCACGCTGGGCGCCGCGCGTCGGCCGTGAGCTGACCGTCTTCTCCGTTCCCGCCGCAGTAACCTCGCGGCCGCTGTCCGCGCGCGCGCCGACGGACGCCCGCGTGCTGCCCGTCGGCGCGCCCCCAGCGGGCCGTGGGTCAGCCGCACCAACGCCCGTCACCCGGTTCGTCCCGCAGCCGGTGAACGGCGGCGGGGACACGGTGACCCATCCCGGCCGTCACCCGGGCCTGCGGGCCCACCCCGGCCGGCTGCCCGCCGTTCCCGTCGCCGTGGACGGGGACGGCGACGGGTTCGTGCCGCAGGCGCTGGCCGCACTGCTGCGCACCCCGGCCTCCTACGCGCCCGGACCCGCCGGGCGGCCACGCAACGGCGGTGCACAGCTTGCTGCCGGCGTCGGGCCAGCGGGAGTGGTGACGGTCGACCTGCTATCCCGGCCGGTCTGGGAGATCAGCGGCCCGGGACAGGCCGGGGTGCTCCGCGCGCTGCTCGCGCAGATGCTGGCATGCCCGGACCCCGGCAACGGCCCCTGCCGGCTAGTGGTGACCGCCGGGCACGCACGGCGCCTCGGCCTGCCCGACCCGGCGCGCCTCGGTCTCCTAGTCGCCCCCACCCTCGCCGTGGCCGTGCGGCATCTCGCGGCGGAGATCCGCCTACGCGCCGAGCTGGCCGCCGCCGGACCGGCCGTCACCGGCCTCGCCGGCCTGCGCGCCGCCTTTCCCGACGAACCGCTGCCCGCTCTGCTGGCCGTCGTCGACACCGACGAAGCCGGCGACGACGCCGCGCCCGCGGTGCGCCGCCTGCTCGCGCAGGCGCACCACTTCGGGGTCAGCGCGCTGCTGGTCGGCAGCACAAATTCCCCCCACGGCTACACCGTGGCCGCAGACGGATCGGTTCTCACCAGCCGACACGTACCTCCGATGCGCCGCGCGTTCACCCTCGCCGCCGCGCCGACGCTACGGGTACTACGCCAGGCGACACGCCTCGACGCGGGCGCCGAGGTGACCGTTCCCCTCCTCGGCTACCGGCCTCCGGCGCCCCCGGCGATCCCACCACCCGCCCCGACGCGGNCACGGCNCACCAGCGCCGCACCGCGCCCGGCCACACCCCCAGCCGCCACCTCGTCCACCGCAACGCCGTTCACCGCGACGCCGCCCACTGCAACGCCGATGGTGCGGCTGGTGACGTTCGGCCGGCCCCACCTCGCCGACGCGGCCGGGCAGGCGTACCACGGCCTGCTGAGCATGGAAATCGCCGCCTACCTCGCCGCCCACCGCGATGGCGCCACCACCACCGCCCTCGTCCGTGACCTGCTGNCCGACGCTGACCCGATCCGCGCGAAAAACCAGATCCATCAGGCGATCCGCCGGCTACGGGACGCCTGCCAGCACGCCGCCAGCGGCTCGATCACCATCGAGACGAGGNCCAGGGGCTACCGGCTCCTCCTACGCGACGGCGCCCGCTGCGACCTGTGGGAGTTCCAGGCCGCGCTCGCCGACGCCGAGCACGCCAGTTCCGACCCGCCGCGCATCGCCGCGCTACGCCGCGCCGTCGCCGCCTACCAGGGGCGGTTCTGCGGTGAGCTGGATGCGGCCTGGGCCGCCGGGCCCGCCACCGCCTGGGAACAGCAGGCCATCGCCGCCCACCAGGACCTCGCCGACTTGATCGCCGACGACGACCCCACCGGCGCGGCAGCCGTCCTCGAGCAGGCGCTACGCACCACCGACCCCCATTTCGAGCCGCTGTACACCCATCTCATGCGCCTGCACGGCGCCGCGGGACGCCTCGCTGAAGTCCGTCGCGTCCACGATCGGCTCGCTACCCGCCTCGCCGCGCTCGACACCCAGGTCAGCCCCGCCACCACCGCCCTGCTCGCCCGCCTCCTGCGCACCCGACCCGGCGAGCCCCGCGCATGAACCACGACCCCTCCGACATGCCCACCCACACCCCCCGACGCCTACGGGGCCTGCGAAGACTCTTCGCGATCCACGACGAGGCGACGCTCCCGCCCGGTCGCCCGCCCCGCACCACATGGGNGCACCCACCCGGCTGGTGCTACCCGGGCGAGCAGGTGTACGCCTCCAGCCCCTGCCACGCCTGGTCCACCCGGCCCCACACGGACGGATCCCCCCTCCTCGATCACGGCCAAGGGCTCGTCTTCATCAGCAACCTGCAGACCNCTGTCTTTCTCCACTCTCCCGGGGAAACGCTGTGCGTCCCGCACTGGATGGTCGCCGAAACCGGCGTCCACCACGGCGATCTCGAACTCGCCATGATGGGCAGCCTCGTCCGCCTCCGCCTCAGCTCCGCCGCGCACACCCTCCAGTACCAGCACCTCATCGACGAGCTACGACATGCACCAGCCCACCTCGGCTGACAAGGCCCCGAAAAGGAACNCCTCCACNCCCCGAACCGGAGAACGTCCCGCCTCATCGCAAGGAGACCCCCATAGTCCGGCTGGCTTCCCCACTACCAATCCGAAGAAGGCATTTCCGCGCGCCTCGTCCTCGCGCTCGTCGTACTTGTCATGATCTTCTGTCTTGCTGCCGGCTCCTGGATCGGCTGGATCAGCCAGGCCTACTTCTGAGATCGCGTCCTCGCCGGAGACGGAACCCCCGCGCTGCCGGACCTCCCGAGGGACGCCGGCTGGGACGATGTCGCAACGCCGGGCGTCCGCGCCCCGATGAGGATCGCACCATCGATCGGGTGCNGACGTAGGCAAACCAGTGCGAGGGCGCTGGCCGCGGCGGACGCGGTGAGGATCGCGGTGGAGGCGCCTTCGACCGCGGCCGGGTCGGGGAGGGCGAGGCGGGCGAGGAGCAGGCTGACGGTGTAGCCGATGCCGGCGAGCAGGCCGAGGGGGACGAGGTGGCGCCAGCGGACGCCGTCGGGCAGGCGGGCGATCCCGAGGCGTACGGCCAGCCACGCCCCGGTGGGGACGCCGAGGAGCTTGCCGGCGACGAGCCCGACGGCCACCCCCCGGCTGATCGGGTCGGTGGCGACGTGCAGCAGGGCCGACGGGGCGAGGGACACCCCCGTGGCGGACAGTGCGAACGCGGGGAGGACCACGGCCGCGCAGAGCGGGCTCAGACGCCGTTCGAGCCGGGTGGCCGGCGCCTCGGGTTCGCCGGGGTCGGGTCGGGCCCGCACCAGCAGGCCGAGGGCGACGCCGGCGACGGTGGCGTGGAGGCCGGCGGCGTGCACGCNGACCCAGGTGGCCACGGCGAGCGGGATGTGCAGCAGCGGTGAGCCCCAGCGCCGGCGGTGGGCGAGGGCGGTGGCGGCGAGCAGGGCGGCGGCGGCGGCCAGCCAGCCGGGGTTGATGCCGTTGCTGAAGCCGACGGCGATGAGCAGGATGCCGCCGAGGTCGTCGGCGACGGCGAGGCCGAGCAGCACGGTGCGCAGCCCCGTCGGGGCCCGGCGGCCCGCCAGGGACAGCACCCCGAGGGCGAAGGCGATGTCGGTGGCCACGGGGATGGCCCAGGCGCGCCCGGCGCCGGGGGTGTGGTGGGTGAGGGCCAGGCAGATCAGCGCGGGGGCGAGCATGCCGCCGGCCGCGGCGGCGACGGGCAGTGCCGCGCTGGCGCGGTCGGCCAGGGCGCCGACGGTCAGTTCGCGGCGCAGTTCCAGGCCGACGGTGAAGAAGAAGACGGCGAGCAGGGCGTCGGCGACCCAGTCGGTGACGTGCAGGTCGGCCAGGTGCAGCCAGGCCGGGCCGAGACCGGCCGGCGTGGACCACACCGCGNGGTAGNNGCCGGGNGCGACGTTCGCCCAGACCAGGGCGGCCACCGTCGCACCGACGAGGAGCAGCCCGCCGGTGGTCTGCGCCCGCAGGAACCCGGCAAGCCCGCCGCTGGCCCGGCGCGTCATGGTGGCGGTGGTGTTGTGGTGACGGTCGTCCATCCGATGTCGGTGGGAGGCAGCCTGGTGGTGCCGTCGGTGCAGGCGCGCAGCCGCCCGCCGGCGGCCAGCGCCGCGAGCCGCAGCAGGAGGTCCATCCGGTCCACCCGACCGGTCTGTGTGTCGAGGAGCGCGGCGATCTGCGCTGCGGAGGCCTTTCCGGTCTGGAGCTGCGCCGTGACCACCGCGGCCCACCACTCCGGCGGCGAGATCGTGTCGAGCGGACGTACGCCGTCCGGGGCGGGCACGGCGAGCGGGGGTCGGCAGGCGTACATCCATAGGCCGCTCACCGTCTGGTAGCGGGAGAGGAGTCGGATCGTGGCAAGAACGTTCAACCAGCGGCTCACGTCCTGGGCCGTTGCTGGCACCTCGACCTGGCTGGCGGAGAACACGCCCGCGTGTGCGGTGCGGACCTGCGCCCAGAGCACCGCCGCGCGCAGGTCCCGGACGGCCACCCGCTCGATCCCCTGCCCCAGGCGACGGCTCACCCGGCATCCCGAACCTCCGCCGCAGGCGCGGGGTATGGGTGCGGCGCGCGGGCACCACCCCGCGCGCCGCACCCCGGCTCCGTCCCTAGGCAGCGGAAGGGGCCAGCTTGGTGGCGGCAGGGGTGCGGTCTCACTGCCCGGGCCTTCCCGCACGGCGTTGATCGCCTCCCGCCCGACGTCGGTGAGCCGCAGCCCCGGGCCGACCCGGGCGAAATGACCGGCGCGGGTGTGCCGGTCCACCCACCCTTCCAACCGTTCCCCGGCGACACCGAGGNGGCGGGCGGCGGTGAGGAGGTCCACGTCAGCATCGACGTCCAAGGGGTCGGCGCCGAGCACCGTCCACACCTCGTGGTCGGTGAGCGCCCGTGCCAGCAGGTCGCGGGATCGGCAGGTTCCGCGGGCGGTCGCCTGCCACTGGCGGTGCGCTGCACCCTGGTCCGGGCCCAGCAGGAGCAGTCCCCGCACGGCCAGCACCACGAGGCGCAACGTCACATCGACCCGGTCCACGCGCCGGGCCGCGTCCAGCAGTTCGGCGATGGCCTCGCCCGAGGCCAAGCCAGTCTCGGCCTGGGCGATGATGATCGCCGCCCACAACTCCCGCGGCAGGATCTCCTCCTGCGGGCGTGCCCCGGGGTCGGAGGCCGGCGTCGCAGCGAGCAGTGGCCCGCACGCATACACCGAGGCATCACTGGACGCGCGGTACCGCTCGGCCATGCCGAGTAGAGCGAGGTTGTTGAGCAGGGTCGCCGCCTCGTCGACCGGCACCTGCAGACGGTCCGCCAGCAAGGTGGCAGGAAACGTCCCCGTGCGGCTCGCGCGCCGGTGTGCCCAGGCCAGGGCCGCGCGTAGCCGACCAGCCTGCATACCGTCCAGGCCCTGGACCGTCGCGGCCCTCAGCCGGATCGCGGGAATCACGGAGCCCCCTCGGACCGCAGTTCCGGGCCCGGCGCGGCATATCCCGTCGTCGACCTGACATAAGTGATCGTTCCCGAGGTCTCGGCCGGGGACCNCAGGGCCGTCGCGAGGTGCGGCAGTGGGACTGCCCAGTCCCAGCGGGCCGGCGGCCCCGGGTCCTGCACCAGCGCGTAGTCACCGATCGTCGCGGTCACGAGGACCATATGTCCCTCGAACCCGCCCCGGTCCCGGCGGGCGAGAACCGCGGCGTCCAGGGACAGCAGTGGCAGCCAGCCGGCGTGCAGCCGGCTCGGCAACAGCCGCGGGTCAGGGATGCCGGGTGCGAAGGACACCTGTCTGCTGGCCAAACAGCGGGTGATCGCCGCACGTTCCCGCTCGAAGTCNCTGATCGTCATCAGGTAGGTCAGGGATTCTTCGTCCAGACCCGAGCGTCGCAGCTCCGCCTCTGGGTCCCGCGTCAACGCGACAGCGTCGAGTGCGTCCTCGTGCCGGACCTCGTAACCGTTCTCGGCGAGCCAGGCGAGCATCGCGTACGGCCACGTTTCCACCCCCGCCCGGAAGCCGGTGATCTGTTCGGCCTCGGCGAGGGTCAGCCGCTGCGGATGGCCCAGCCTCTCCACCGCCATGACCAGACAGGCCTGGGCGCAGTGCAACCCGTCTGGTGACGCCACACGACNCCCCGTCGACGTCACGAGTCGACATGCCGGCCGATCGACCGACTGCTCGTCGTCGCCGACCAGCAGCCGCCGATCCTCNTCGTCAGTCACGGAGCCTCCTCTGGACGATTGATCCGGGTGGGCCGGCGTGGCTTGTCCCCCCACTGGGATGAGACCGGCGGCCGCGGGCAGCCAGGGCAGGCATCCGGCAGTTCTGCCTCGTGGGCGGCCAGCGGGGCGCCTGTTCCGGCGGCGGCCACCAACGCGGGCAGGTTGACGACGCCGATGGCGCGGCGGCGGAGCGTGAGGACACCGGTGTCCTGCAGGCCGGTCAGCGCACGGTGCACCGCCGGAAGGGAGGCATCCGCGAGTTGAGCGATCTCCGGCTGGCTCAGCGGGATCACTACTCGCCCCGCCGTGTCCCGCCGGCCCCCGAAGCCGCGGCACAGCTTGAGCAGCGTGCGCGCGACGCGCACGGCGACCGGCGCGAGACCCGTGATCCACTGCCGGGTCGCTTCCCGGAGCAGGGCGCACTGCGCGCGGCAGTACGCCTCCCGGGCGCTGGGATGCGCGGCAAGAACCTCCGCGAACCCGGCGGCCGAGATCCGCCGGGTCAGCGTGAGTGCGCCTGCGGTCACCTGCGCCCCTCCCTGCGCTGCCAGTGCGTCCACGTCCACCACCTCACCGGCGTGATGGATCGCGAGCATGAACGACCTCCCGGTCTCCGCACTGGCGGTGACCTTCACCCAGCCGGAGAGCAGCACGACAACCTGACCCGCGACGTTCACAACGGGCCCACCCGCGGCGATCGCGTCGCCGCGGCCCAGGCTCAGGACGGCGGCGCGGGCCTGCGGGTCCAGATCGCCGAGGAACCGGCCTGCCCACCGCTGCAACTCCGGACGGCTCCGAGACACGCCGGAGGCACGGCAGCCGGCGTGAAGGTGCCGCACCTGCGCCGTATCACCGGTCATGGGAGATGCGGAGTTGTCAGCGCCACCAGGATCAAAGCCAGCAGCGCGGCCACTGCCACGACGCACTCCCCCATTGGCGGCCGCGCGTCCCCAGCAGCCCGCCACAGGTCCCGCTCTGGCGATGGGGTCGTTTCCTCATCCATCAACACACCGCCCCCACCAGGCCGCGGTCGGCCCATCGGTTTCGGACCTGTCGGCGCCGGCGGCCGCCGGGGGCAGGCCGATGCCGGCGGGACGCCGATCCGACCGGTGCAGCTCCGCGGCTGCGGCGGCATACCAGACGCCGATCATGCCCACCCGGCGGGTGCGGGCGCGGAACGTACGTTCCTGCTCGTCGGTGAGGCGGCCGGCCGGCACCTGCGGTGGGCGTGCGGAGAGCCGGAGCAGCGCCGCGCGGTTCTGCACCAGAAACTGGCTGCGGCGCCCGCGTGAGGGCGGGCGGGTCACCGGCCCTCCCCGCAGACCACGCAGTTCTCCGCCCGCAGCGGGCAGCGCAGGCCCTGCGTGGGCGGGGGTTCCTCGGCCAGCAGGTGCAGTCCGGCCAGGTTGATGAGGTGGATGCGGCGGGAGACGACTTCGAGATAGCCGGCGTTACGCAGGCCGCTCACCGCGGTTTGGACTAGGGACATCGACATGCCCAGCATGGCGGCGAGGTCGCGTTGAACCAGCGGGATCCCGCCGGTGTGCGTCGGGTCCTGACCGAATGCCTGCTCCTGATCGAGCAGGAGCCTGGCCACCCGGTTCTGGACCGGGACGTGAGGGTCTGTCCACCATGCCCGGCGGGTGGCGCGCCGCTGGGCGCACAGACTCTGCCGGAACGCAGCCCCGGCCCCCGGGTGGGTGGTCAGGAACGCGGCGATGTCGCGGTGCGGGATCCTGCGCACCCGTGCGGTACTGCCGGCGGTTACCGTCGCGGCCCGTGGCGCACCTGGCCGGTCGGCCAGGATGTCGCCGGGATGGTGGATGTCGAGCATCGCGATCCGCCCGGACGGCGTGATGCTGGTGCTGCGCGCCCACCCGGTCACCAGCAGCACCATCTCGTCCGCCGGCGCGTCCTGCCAGACGATCACCGTGTGGGCGTCGAGGACCTGCTCCACGCCGAGGGTGAGGGCCGCCGCCCTGCCCGCAGCATCGAGCACGCCCAAAAACCGCCCCAACCACACCGCCGATCCCGCGGTCATCTCCCCCACCTGCACTCCTCAGAACTCTCCGCCCGTACCGGCGACAGCCCGCACGGACGATCTAGACGACGTGCGCCATGACGATGATCAGAAAGCAGGAGGTGAAGGCGCTCGCGAGGCACACGTTCGCCGACCGCGTCGCCTCCTCGATGTCCCGGCGGGTCCGCTCGGGCAGGCCATCGAGATCCGACCCCCGCGACCGGGGCCGCCGCGATCGGGAAGAACCCATCAGCCGCGGATCGGCGTGGCACCGGAGGCGGCAGCGATGAGCCGCTCCACCACCTCGCGGGAGGTGCGGTGCGCGCCAAGCCCCTGGGGTTTGCGGTCGCCGTGATAGTCGCTGGACCCCATCGGCTCGACGCCGAGGTCGGCGGCGAGCCCGCGCAGCCGGAGCTGTTGGTCGGCGTCGTGCTCGGGATGGAAGACCTCGATCCCGAACAGACCGGCCGCGGCCAACGTGGCCAGGTGGCTGTCGGTGAGCACCCCGCCGCGGTCCTTCCGGACCAGTTCGATGGCGTCGATGGCGTCCGGCTGCCATTTCGGCACGTGGTAGCGGCCACGGGATTCGAGCCACTCCGGGGTCCACGCCGCCTCAATGTCGGGCAGGGCACCGGCATTGACCAGGGCCTGAGCGATGGCCGGTTTCCCGATCGACCCGGTCCCGGCCAGCGCCTCCACCGCCTCCCAGGTCACCCGGTGGCCGTCCGCTGCCAGCAGCGCCACGATTTCCCGGGCCCGCCGTTCCCGGTCATCACGGACGCGGCCCATCACCTCGCCCAGCGCCGGGTCCTCGCGGTTGAACAGGTAGGCCAGCACGTGCACCGTGCGCGGCCGGTCGTTCACCGTCACCGAGCACGACAGCTCCGCGCCCGGCACCAGCGTCAGCCCGCTGGGCAGCGCGGCGGCGGCCTCGTCGATGCCGCTGGTGATGTCGTGATCGGTCAACCNGAGGTATTTCAGTCCCGCCTCGGAGGCCAGGCGGACGAGTACCTTCGGGCGGACGGTGCCGTCCGACTCGCTGGAATGGGAGTGCAGGTCAGCATCGTCGTCGGCGCTCACAGGACCCTCGACAGCATGACCGCGATCGAGACGAGCACACCGGCACCGAGGCACAGCCTGCAGTAGCGGACGAATCGCTGGAACTCCGCCAGGAGCTTGGCGTTCACGTCGCTCTCACCGTCGGGGGGCATCGCATCTCCAAAAGTCGGTGTCATCGCGGGTCGCCGGGAGTGTGAAAGGGGGTCCACATGGGGGCGACCCTGTTCGGCCAGTGGCAGAGCGGGTCGCTCTCGCGGGCAAGGTGATTTCCGATCGCCTGCGCGATCTGCCAGGCGGCGGGTGGAATCCCCGCGGCGAGGGCCTGGTCGAGCGCCCGCCGGTAGGCCTCGTACCACTCGGGCCCGCTGCCCGGTGGAACGGTACGGTCCGGACGCGGATCGACGCGGACAGCGTCGATCTGCACGACAGGGGTCGCGAGCGTGACGGGCAGGGCCGTAACCGGGCTGCGNACACCGTCGACGGCGCCCACCGGGGCCTCACGGTATTGGAATCCCAGGCCGACCATGACGGGCAGCAGTCCGACGGCGCGCGCCGCCCAGATCACCTCGCCTTCCAGTACCTGCTGCGAGACCGGCCCGTCTTCGGCCAGCGCGGGCGTGAACACCCGGCCATGCGCCGGCTGGATGAGGCTGACCCACCCGCCGCGGCGCACCACCCGGGCGATCTCGGTCAATGNCGGAACGAGTGGGCCCCGCAGCGCGTCGTTGCCGACGACGAGCTCCACCGCGCCGTCGTCCAGCGCCAGCCCGTTCCAGACCTGGACGTCGTCGCCTACGAGCACCACGACCTCGGTGCCGGCACCGGCGTGCTCGGCCACCTCACGGGACAGATGCGGGTCCCCGCCCAAATCCAGCACCCGTGCACCGGACCCCAGGTCGGCTCGTGCGTACACCAGGTCCCTCAGCCCTGCCCCGCCGACCAGCAGCGGCAGTGGATCCTCCTCTGCGAACGTCCACCGCGCCCGGCGGTCCGCCTCGCCGCTCATCGCCCGCGGCCCAGCTCACCGCCGCGCCCGACGGCGGCGGTGGTCGCCGGCCGGGTGGGCCTCATGCCGACCCCTGCCGTTCCCGCCGGGACTCGCTGCGCGTCCCGGCGACCAGGTCGTCCCAGTGCCGCCGATGTCTACCCAGAGCATCCATGATCGCCCGCTCTGCTTCCGGGCGAGGGCTGCGGATCGGCTCGGCCAGCAAGGGGAGACGGCGCGGGCGCCCGGCGACGGGCGCCAGCGGATCTCGCGCCACCCGTCGCGCGGCCAGGACGACCATCGGCGTGGACACCGTCACCGGACCGGCCGCGGTCGCCTCCTTCCACGCTTCGGCGTACCGGTCGGCCAGCGTCACCCCGGCCGCGGCGGTGATCCGATCCAGCGGGCCGGGTATCCCGGCCGCAGGCCCCTCACGCAGGTAGTCATCCAGATCCCCGGCCCCCACCTGCCGGTGGGCGAATCCCAGATGCAGACGGGTTGGACGCAGCCCCTGCTCCCGGGCCTCCCAGATCAGCTCCTCGACCACCGCGCCCCGCTGGTNCGGAAACGCAGCGAGCAGCGCCGCGTCGAGGGCCCGGCGTTCCCGGCCTGTCCACCCGCCCAGCTGCAGGCCCGCGAACGTACAGGTGTGATCCGACTGGGCCAAACCGAACCAGCCCCCGATCCGCAGCACCCGGGCGATCTGGCCCATCCGGGGCCGCACCGGCACCGTGGTGAACCCCTGAACGGCGAGAACACCGTCAATGCAGTCCTCCGGCACCGATTCCAGCGTTTCCACCGGCTGGCCCGCGCTGGCCCACGGGCCCGGCAGGTCCTGGTTGGACAGGGTCAGGACCGAGCCCGCACCGGCCCCCTCCAGCAGCAACTCCCGCACGGTCTCGGAATCCACTGCCCCATCCACCTCGATAGCGGGCAGGGGATCATCCGGGGTGAACGCGCTCATGGTTTGCGTCCGAGCCCGGCGTAGATGCTCACCTGCGCATCCGTGAGATCCGCGGCCGTCGGGTCGTCGGGATGCCACCGGTGGGCCACCTGCACACCCGGGTCGACCAGCTCCAAGCCGGCGAAGAAGCTGGTTATCTGCGCGTGGCTGCGCTCGACCGCGGTGATCCCCTGCTCCCGGTATTTCTCCGCCATCTGCCCCGCCGCCGGATCGAGATCGGCGGTCGCGTGGGTCAGCGCCAGATAGCTCCCGGAGGGCAACGCCTCCAGCAGCCGGCGGACGATCCCGTACGGGTCGGCGTCGTCGGGCACGAAGTGGAGGATCGCGATGACGGACAGCGCGACCGGCTCGGTCAGGTCCAGGGTGTCCCGCAGCTCCGGCGCGGCCAGGATCCGCTCGGGGTCGCGCAGATCGGCGTCGAGGTAGGCCGTCCGGCCCTGCGGGGTGCTGGTCAGCAGCGCACGGGCGTGGGTCAGCACGATCGGATCGTTGTCCGCATACACGACGCGGGCGTCCGGGGCGACCCCCTGGGCGACTTCATGCAAATTCGGGCTGGTCGGGATACCCGTCCCGACGTCGAGGAACTGCCGAACCCCGACCTCACCGGCCAGATACCGCGTCACCCGGACCATGAACGCCCGGTTCTGCTGCGCCATCACCCGAGCCGCAGAAAAAACGGTGAGAGCGCGCTCCGCGGCGTCCCGATCCGCCGGGAAGTTGTCCTTCCCACCCAGGTAATAGTCGTACATCCGCGCCGAATGCGGCTGGCCGGTCTTCAGGTCCACCGAGGACAGCGAAGAATCAGTCATTGTCTGCCACCATTCCCGAGGCTGAGACTCGATCCCTTCGTGATTTGTGGTCGTCACTGGACTCCTGCTGCCATGAGAGGGTCGCTTTCAGTGCCGCGGGCCGCCGCCGTGACCGCCTCCCACGCCGAAGCCGGTAGGCGGTACTCGCGGGGGTACTGATCGCCGTGGATGAGGTGGAGCTGACCGCCGCGCAGGGCCGCGAAGCCGACCGCGTTCCGGCCGGTCCAACGCACCCACCTGTCATCTAGCGCGTCGAGCGTGCCCGCGCGGACCGCGGCAGCCAGACCCGCCCAGGCCGCGCACGGCAGCCGCAGCTCACGCTCCACCCCGGCGGAGGCGTAGCGGATCGCGATCTGGTCGCCGGTCCGGGTGAGCGCACAGTCCGCGACCACGGGCGGACTGTCCATGGCTGCTCCTTCCAGGAAGATGGAGCCTCCCCACCCACGGGATCCCCGCGGATCCTGGCGCGGCGCGGGCAGGGAGACGACGGGGATCAGGCCGCGACCGACTCCGGCGCGGGCTCAGCGGAGCGGGTTCCCCCGATGCCGCCGAGCAGCAGGGCCCTGACCTTGTCCAGTTGGCCGGTGCGGAGCCGGGCCGCCTCGACGATCTGCTCGTCGGTCAGGTGCGCCCGGCCCGCCGTGAGCGACTCGACGTACAGGTATCCGACGTCCCGGACGAGGTCGGCGTAGGCGTCGACCTGGGCCAGCGCGGCGGTGACCTCCTCCGGCGACAGCCGGTGCGGCCGGTTGAGCACCTGGTGGAGGGCGACGGCGACCCCGCCCCGCTGCTCCACCAGCTTCTCGACCTGCTCGGTGTAGGCCGTGCACGCACCGGCAATCTTCGGGAGCTGCTCCGCCTCCAGCGGCAGATGGTGAAGCTCCTCGATGAACAACCCCGCCGTCGGCACGAACGAGGTGGCGACAGCGCCAGGAAGAGAAAGCACGTGGATCTCCAGAGGGAAAGTGAAGGTATAGCTGCCCTATCCGCATTTCAATCGCAGCCGCCCACAGGACGTGAAGGGCAAAACACGCCGTCTGGCATGCCACGGGCCACGGATAGGGCAGATCGAGGACCGCTGGCAGGAGAACAGCGATCGGTATGCACCGGGTCTACATTGACAATGAAACCTCCCCGCTCGCAGGGGACACAGATGGCTTTCGGCAGGGAAGGCGCCGCGAGCGAGAAATGGACTGGAGCCACCTCACGAGGTACGGAAGTGCCCCGACCAAGACAGCGAGCGCCGCAGGAATCGTGTTACAAAAAGCTAGCATTGCTACCGATCTGTTCGGCGTTCTACGCTAGCCTAGCGAACAGCGTCTCGGGCGCTAGGGTCTCGTCGAGGAATTGAGGAAGGCCTCGGATGAGGTACAGATTCTCTCCCTACCCGATCAGCTCAACACTCCTTCCAGAATCACTTGGCTGGCGCCCAGCGCCGAGGAGAGTGGTGTAGGCGATCGGCCTGGCACCNGGGCCTGGTTCAGACTCTGGCATCCCTGGCCCATCCATGCCATACGTGCCACGTATGGGGCTATGTACTATGGACATGAGAATCCGCTGCAACGGATACACTGAGGTCGCGGGAGGTTCCGAGAAGGCGGGGCATTACGATGCGTGGCCATGAGGCCGGAATTCGTCACTGTCAGTGCGGCGCACGTTTGGCGCGGGACAACGCGACTGGCCTTTGTGGTCCCTGTCAACGTAAGGCTCCGACCAGTGCCAACGAACCAGCAGCGCTGCCTCTAGCGTTCTGGCAGAGCTCCCGCGACCTGCTCGACGCCCTCGACGCCTGGCACATGGGCCGGGTCATCGCGGCATACCGCATCCNCCCGCACCACGTCCCGCCGTTGTCCCAGGAGGCAGTGGCCGGATGGATGGGCATCACCCAAACCCAGCTGTCCCGCATCGAGTCNGGCGAACCCATCACCGATCTGACCAAGCTCATCCGCTGGGCCCAGGTACTCGGCATCCCCGAAGAGCTGCTGTGGTTCAGGCTGCGACCATCCGACGGCAACGCTACGTCCTCGGGGGCCGCGACCACCATGCACCGGCTGGAAGCTCTGCGGACGCAGGCCACCCACCTACTAACCACCAGCGATGTAAGTCCCGCCAGCCTCGATGACTGGGATCAGGTCGTCGAGGCCCACGGCCGCGCCACCCGTTTCTCCCCACCTGGCTTGCTCTTGGCCGATCTCGCCCACGACTTTGCCGACGTGCAGGGGCTGCTGGAACGGCGGCCATCGCTCCGAGCCGCGCGACACCTCACCCGCCTGACCGCCCAGCTAGCCGGGCTGATCAACCTGACCCTCATCAAACTCAGCGAACCGGCCGCAGCACGAGCGTGGGGACGCACTGCCCGCCTCGCCGCGGACGAAGCCGGGGATGTCGCCCTTTCGGCCTGGGTCCGCGCCCAGGACGCCTACACCCTCTTCTATGGGGGCGCGATCCAGGAGGCCGTGACCGTAGCGAAGAAGGCCCAGACCATCGCCAGGCGCACGCCCTGCGTCGGCGCGGTTCTGGCCGCCGCACTGGAAGCCCGCGCCCATGCCGCCCTTGGCCGTAGTGCCGACGCGAACGCCGCCATGACCCGCGCCGAAGTCATCCTCGCCGCCCTTGGCCCGGACGACGTGACCCCTTCCGCCTTCGGATACAACGAGGCCCAACTCCGATTCCACCAAGGAAACGCCCTTNCCCATCTGCACGACACTCGCCTTGCCATTGAGGCCGGAGACCTCGCCCTCGACCTGTATCCGACCGGCGACTATCTGGACCGCACTCTCATCCATCTCGACCGGGCCGACTGCCTCATCCACGACGGCCATATAATTGAAGGCGTCGCCCATGCCGCGGACGTCTTCCTGAAGCTGCCACCCCAACACCGCAGCGGCCTCATAGCGCAACGCGCCCGTGAACTGGCCCAGATGATCCCACCTCGACACCAAGCCCTCCCGGCTGTCCGAGACTTGGGCGAGGTGCTGGCGCTGCCCGCCGAGCCGCCGGAAGGGGGGCTTAGACTTCTGCACCATGACCATCAGTATTGATCCCGCTGTCCCTGACGATGTCGAAGCGATGGCAGGCCTCATGGAAGAGCTGGACACCTTCTACGGCGCGACGCCGACGCAGCCGCGCGATGCGCAGGTCGCGCAGATCAAAAAGCTGGTCTTTGGAACACCTCCGGCGGCACAGGTTCTCCTGGCCCACAACAACGGCCACCTTATCGGAATGGCAGCTTACTCCTATCTCTGGCCCGCCGCCGGCGTGACCCACTCCCTTTTTCTCAAGGAACTTTATGTCGTGGAAGCAGCACGACGGAAGGGGGTGGGTCGACTTCTGATGAACCGGCTACACGAAATCGCCGTCGCACAGAACTGTAGCCGCGTCGAATGGATGACGGATATGACCAACATCGCCGCTCGAAGATTTTACGAGGCGTGCGGATTTGCGATACACGAAGGAAAACTATTTTTCCAAGTGAGGAGCTGAGATCTCGGTGCAACGAAAGCGGCATAATCATCATCAAATAACAATGATAGGTCGAAAGGCCGCTCGGGATCGGTAGGCGNTGCGGCAACGCGCGTCTCTGATCGCCGCCCGCTTGCCGGTCCTCCTGGGGCGTGGCCGTTGACTGGGGTGCCATATCTACAGCGCGGGCAGAACGGATCGACTTCGCTCAGAATAGCCCCGGGTGGTCGGCTGGGGGCCGGGGTGATGCAGGGCTGCTAAGCGGAATTCCGGCGACGCTGTAAAGCTCCTCGAGGGTGACCAGCGGTGTCTGGTGGAGTCGGTGGGCGAGGGCGGCCAGGAGCAGCCCGGCGCCGATCGCGTCCCACAGCGCGCGGTGGGGTTGACTGCCTGCTGCCAGATCGGTGACCTGCCGGGTGAGGTTGTGGCGGTCGAGAAGTGCGGTGAGCGAATTGCCTGTCCGCCCGCCGAGGTGGCGGGCGAGTCGAAGGGTGTCGATCAGTCCGGCAGGTTTGACGGTGGGGCAGCGGCGGTGGAGTAGTCGCCAGTCGACGCCTACGTTGTGGCCGACGAGGATTCGGCCGTGCAGTCGGGTGGCGAGTTCGGGTTCGACTCGGTCGAGTGGTGGACTGTCGGCGAGGACCTGGTTCGTCAGGCCGGGTGAGAGCCATGGCCGGACGGCGATATGCCGACCGGGGTTGATGACCGTGGTGTAAGACTCTGCGACCTGCACCGTGCCGGCGTGCAGGGGCACGAGGGCGATTTCGAGGATGTCTTCCTGATCGCCGTCTTGGCCGCCGGTGCCTTCGAGGTCGATCGCGACGAGCGCGGNGTCCTGCCAGGTACCGGTCACCGGCCATCCGATCGTCGGGGCGAAGTCAGTCGTCGGTATCGAACCGTACTGCGGTGCCGAAGTCGCGTTGGACTGCGGCGAGTTCGGTTTCCTGGTCTGCGGTGGGCTGGTGGCCGGTGAGGGATCGGCCGTGGGCGTGGAGGAAGTGCGGCTGGTCGAGTTCCNAGATCTGGAAGCCGAGGGTGTGTTGGATGGCGTAGCGGCGTTGTTCGCCGAGGCCGTGGGTCCAGACGTGGCCGTCGGCGATGAGGTGGTCCGAGGTATAGCCGAGATCCGCCAGGACCGTCTCGAACTCTGCCGGTGTGGGCTGGCGGTGGCCGGCTCGGCAAAGGTCGATCTGGCGGGTGGGGCAGATGTCGCAGAGTTCGGGGACGCCCCAGTGGCCGTTGTAGTCGGCCACGGCGTGCGCGGCGGAGACGCCGCAGCTTGTCTTGCGGAACAGCGGGGTGGCGATCCCGGAGGCGCGCCAGGCCGCGACGACCCGGGCGTCGAGGTCGTCGGGCATGGTCTTGCGTCGGTGGAACTCCTCGTCGCGGTAGGGAAGCTCGACGCCGAGGTCGCGCAGGTAGGTCGCGTTCTGCTGCTTGTGGTAGTAGCCGGTGAACACGATCGCGTCCGCATCGGCTCCGACGGACAGCACATGGTTCATGGTGTCGNCCTGGTCGTTCCAGCCGGGCACGATCGGCCGCCAGTAGAGCACGACCCGGGTCCGGTTCCGGTGCGCGCACGCGGTCGCGATCGACATGGTGGTGATCGCGCTCTTGGAGATCGGCTCGACGCGNCTGTCGGTGATCCCGGAGTAGGTGAACAACAGCGTGACCCGCAGGTGGCGCAGCCGTTCGAGTTCGGCCATGTCGTCCGCGGTCACGGTGAACCGGGTGATGATGAGGACGAGGTTGTCCAGGCTGCGGTCGTCGAGGGCATGCAGCACCTGGAACAGGTGCGGCTTGACGCCGGGCAGGAACGGATCGGTGGCCTTGTTGAAGATCTGCAGCGGGGTGATCGACGGGCGGAACGCTTCATGTCCGAGGAGCAGCTCGACCGCGTCGTCGGTGGGGCAGAGCAGGTGCGGGGTCTTGTGCTCGAAGTCGCCCCAGAAGTGACGCACGCAGTATCCGCAGTCCAGCGGGCAGCCGATGATGTGGTTCAGGGACAGGCCGCTTTTGCGGTAGGTCACGATCTGCGCCATGTACGGGTCAAGGTCGGCCTGCGCGGCGGCGGTCATCACGCGCAGCTGGCGTGGTCCCCCGCCGATCTGTGCGGTCACGGCCCTCGGCTGGTTCACGGCGCGCTCCTCACACGGTCGGTCGGGGCAGGCAGGTCGAGGAGCTGGTGGCGGTCGGCGCCGAACCAGGTCCCGAAGTCGCGGCAGACGGCGCCGACGTCGTCCGAGCTGTGGATGAGGTTCTCGATCAGCCGGCCTTCGCGGCGGGAGGTCGCCAGATCGTCCACGCCGAAGGTGCGGCGGATCGTGCCCGGTGCGGCCTGCGGCGGGTCGTAGTGGCCGAGGAGTTCCCGGATCGCTGCCGGGGTGTCGGCGCCGGCCGGGCCGCGCAGCAGCGCGATCACTACCTGGCCGTCGATGTAGGTGCGGCGCAGGTAGTCGACGACGTCGACGGTGAACCAGTCCTTGTCGACGAGCAGATCCTGGTAGTGGACGAAGATCTGCCAGTCGGCGACGGTCACCCGCTCCTGAACGACGACGTCCGCGGCGCCGCGGATCGCGGCCATGACGTCGTCGACGAGCTGGCGGCGCAGGCAGTCTGGTTTGAGGAGCAGCACGCTGAAGCGGGACCAGTCGATGCCGTCCAGGACGGTGCCGGGAATCCGGGAATGCGTCCTCACGCCGAGCTCCTCGAGGTCGCCAGGGGGGCCGGCATCCGCTCCGGCCATCGGTGGGAGAGCAGCCACTGGTAGCGGGGATGCAACGCCCCCAGGACGGCGCGGTCCAGGAGCCGGCCCGGTTGGTGGACGATCTGCCGCTGGACCTCGAACAGCAGCAGCACCTGCTGCCAGTACGGCGCCAGCCCGGTCTCGTCGACCTTCGCCGGGATGATCCGGTCACGGTCGCGTCGTAACGCCTCCTCGTAGGCCGCGAGGACGGCCAGGTCCGCCCAGCTCGTCGCCGGCATCCGCGCCGAGGGGAAACGGACTCGTCCCGGCCCGAGGGTGCTCGCCTCGACCAGCACCCGCTCGACCCGCCCGGCGTCCCGGTCACCGATGTGCATCGAGNCGACGTGGTGGGCGTAGGTGCCGACGCCGACGCCGAGCAGGTTCGCCGTGAACTCCTGCAGCAGGGTGAAGGAGAAGACGTCGGACAGCAGACCCTGATCGGCGTCGTTGGCCCGCATGTAGCAGATCAGGTGCAGTACGCCGTCCCGAATCAGGAACTGCAGGGCGATCATGCAGGAGACGTCGATGTTGTGCGGGATATNCAGCTCGGATTCGTCGAACGCGACCGAGACCGCTCTCTTCGTCGCATCCTCACCTCGAAGAAGAGTCAGCAGCCGGTCGAACCGGCTCACCTCGCCGTCGCCGGGAACCGCGAACAGGCGATGGCCGTAGGCCGAGCCGCGCAGCGTGTGGCCGTCGGCGGAGTAGGAGCGCATCTGCGGCGCGTAGTAGGAGATCATCTCCACGTCGTCGCGGCCCCACAGGTACCACAGCGCCTCCGCGTAGTGAAAGATGATGTTCACCTTGCGGGCGCGCAGGTACGGAATCCGCTCCAGCGGATCGTCCAGCCGCAAGCTGATGTTGAGACATTCCCGGGAGGCATTGCCCCGCGGGGCGTTGACGANCTCCGTCTGGCCTCCGACGTGCCGGAGCACCGCAAGATAGGCGTCCTCGAACGTCGAGAAGGTCGGGATTGCGAGCATGCACATCACCTCACTGATCAGATCGGGGCGCCGCACCCAGGAACTCGGCGCACACCCGGACCCGCTCGACGTCCGCGAAGAACGTCCTGAGGGTGCGTCCTGGTGCACCGAAGCCACCTGCCCGCGGCGCCGCGTTGCCAGGGCAGGCGTAGACCCCGGACTGCGGTCCTGGGTCATCACGTCATCGAAGGCAAGGAATCCGACCATGCAACGGCCCGGCGTTACATGCTGGTAACCTCGCCTGTACCGGTACTGACAGTGTGCTCCACCACACAGATCGGCGACAGTACCGGTACAGTTTGAGTGACGAGAGGTGTCTTTTGACCAGATATGAGGAGATCGCCGCCGAGCTGCGCGCCCGGATGGACGCGGACCNCCCGCGCTACCCGATCGGCAGCCGCCTGCCCGGCTACGGCCCCCTCACCGACGAGTTCGGCGTAGGCCGCGGAGTCCTCACCGAAGCCCTCGGCCTGCTCGCACTGGAAGGCCGGATCAAGGTCACCGACAGATCCGGCGCCGTCGTCCTCGACCCCGCCGAGCCACCCGGCCGCATCGACGTCGGCACCACCGTCCGCCGCAACGACCTCGGCTACATCTTCAACGCCGCCGCCGGACACTGGCGGCCCATCACCACCCCGACCCGCCGCTGGCTGCCCGCACCCCCGCACATCGCCCGCCTCCTCGACGTCCCCAAGGGCGCCGACGTCCTGGAACGCCACCGAGTGATCGGCCCGGACGGCCGACCGGTGCTGATCGCCGACTCCTACCTGCCCGACCTCGCTCGCGACACGATCCTGGAGGACGCCTCCACCGGCCCCGGAGGCATCTACGACCGCCTCGAACACGACCTCGGCCACGGCCCCCTGACCTGGACCCGCACCACCAGCGCACGCTCCGCCACCCCGGAACAAGCCCGGGAACTCGGTATCCCTCGCGGCGGCGCCCTGCTCGTCCTGACCCGGATCACCCACAGCGGCACGACTGGACGCCCTGTCGAAGTCAACATCACCTACGTCGACGGCGGCCGGTTCGCCGTCGAAGACATCATCAGCCGAGACGAGACCNCCCACTGGCCGACCACACCGGCCACCGCCGAAAACCGGCCCGGTCAGCCGCAATAATCGGTCAAGGCCGGCTCGTATCTGTGACCCGTGTCCGGCACTGGCTGGCACGGTTGTCCGACCACTCCGCGCTCACCCTGACCCTCACCATCCCTGCCGCCCCATCACCGCCGTCTCCGGCGGCGCCGGCGAAACCGACAAACTTTTCTGACCCCGGCCCGGCGCCCCTTCCGCCCGACCTGATCCCGCTAGGCTTCCTCGGTCGCGCACCCGGACGCCTTGGAGGACCCCGCCCTGTGAGCCCCATCCGCGAGATCGAGGTCAAGTACGTCGTCAACGACCCCGACGAGCTCCACGCCGCCCTGCAGCACCGCGGTCTGACACTCACCCCGCCCGTCGTCCAGGACGACCAGGCCTATGCCCGCGCCGGCTGGCAATACGGCATGGGCCGCATCGGAGTTCCCTTCGCGCGCCTACGCAGCCAGGACGGCCGGCACCTGTTCACGGTGAAAACCCCGATCGACAACACCATGGCCTGCGACGAACAGGAAACCGAGATCGCCGACCGTGAACAGATGCACCAGGCGATCCTCGCCATGGGCTTCACCCCGACCGTCCGCATCGTCAAACGACGCCGCACCACCCGCCACGGGCACATCACCCTCTGCCTCGACGAGGTCGACGGCGCCGGCCTGTTCCTCGAACTGGAACAACTCGCCGAACCCGACGAACACGCCGCCGACGTGCAGAACCACCTCGACACCTACGTCCGAACCCTCGCGGGCGGGCTGCACCGCACCACCGACACCTACGACACCATCATCCGCCGCTCGCAGAACGTGCCGGCGTAGAAGACGCGGCTCGATCCGCCAGCGAACCACCCGCCCGCCTGGCCTCGTCCTANGCCAGAACACCACTCGCCGGCTTGGTGCGCCTGAGAGGACAGCCCGCGATCACACCCTGCCGAAGCATGAAAGATCTGGGCTAACCGACGATCTCAAACACCTTCTCGGAGCCGTCTCGATTCGAAGACCTCAGCTTGCACACCTGGAACTAGCGTAACCTCAAAAAAAGCACCATTCGCCGTCGGCGTAATATTCCCGGGCGCTAGGCCGAGTTCGAGTGCAGCGCCGTAGGCGCTTCTGAGACTACTCACACGTACGCGTAGATGAATAGGGCCTCTTTCCTCGGCANGGAAGTGCACTCCGGACTTGCGGGCAAGTACGACCCCTCCCTTATACTGGACAGATTGCACGCCCCGCTGCACAGGGAGAAGACCTAGAACTCGCTCCAATGCCACTCTGGCGAGCTCCAGGTTGTCTACCGAGATTCGGGTCTCGATTGCGAGGGCTCGCGCCGCAGGCTCAATCTCCTCCGCGGAAAACAGCGCTTGCTGTCGTTCATCCCTTTCTGGGTCCGGCATGAGAATCGCGATGCTTTGGCCGTCAGCCATGAGCCGCACAAGCTCGCCGGCCGTACCTCCTGTGGGACTACGAAGAACACTTCGTTCCTTCACGATACCGGCTCGGCCGTCGGGTAGGATAGCCCTTTCTCCCGTCCCGGATCTCCGCAGTTGACGCTGCAGGAGTCGAATTTCTGGCGTGCGAACCTGGCGGATGGCGCGACTCTCGATGCTGTTGCCTGATCCTAGGCTAATCGCAACATTACGTATCAATTTAGCATCCTGAAGATCTTTTGCGAGGTGCCCCAGCCAGTCGCTGCCATGAATCGCGCCAAGCAATGAACCTGTCATTGAAGCAAGAGTATCGGTATCTCCCCCTGCCAGATAAGNGGTCTCCCTAAGGCCGGTCAGCGGATCAGCCGCCGTTCGAGATGCCACGAATGTCGCCGCGGCTGCGGTCACCGTGCCAGAGCCGCTTGTCGCACGTTCGAGACAGCCCATCTCTGCCAGCACCGGTCGCATAAGAGCGACCGCGCCGCGCCTGACCGCGGCATGACCAAGCCGAAGAAGGTCTATTGCCTCCGAGGTGACCTTATTCCAAGATACAGAGAAATCTTCCCCCCGTCTCTCGAAGTTTCGAACCCAGTCCTCGGGGACTACGCTATGCGATGGCAGCTCGGCCCATTGCTTGTCGTCGATAAGGTCGTCGATCAGCGCACCATAGCCCAAAGAGTGGTCAAGGCGGGTGAGATTCCAGACTGCCTGCACATGTAGGCGAGCACCAATTAGGGCGCGCGGATGCCCGTGCGTCAAAATACCATCCGAGAACGCATCGTCAAGAGCGATTTGGCGACTCTGCGTCCTTGCGTCGAGTGCATGCGGTGCTACACGCATGGNTACTCCGTTGGCGCCTGCGTCGAAGTATCTATCAGAGTCTTTATTAGACCATGGTGCCACGCCAGAGGCCCAGGATCGAGAGGCGCGCTTAACTGCCGCTCCGCCACCACGCTCATATAGAAGCCAGGTCGGCAGTTCAACATCTCTGAGCTGGTCGAGCCATCTCGCGCCCCCACTTAGTCGCGCGCGAGCAACGCACAGGAGTAGTTGCGTGTCGTCGCTATATTCGCCGGAGTTCACGGGTTCCAGGCGTGGCCGAAATCTGCCACCCGCAACCCTCGTCCAAGGCGCAAATTCTCCCGGCAGCGGGTCCCGCTCCCCAGGGAGACNCACCTGCTCACGACGCTCCTGCGGCCAGCCGAGCGCGTCACCGGCCGCAGCACCAAGAAATGCCCCGATCACTCGGTCTATGTACGTCAGAGACCCGGTCATCCTACTCTCCCCATATCCCAGTGCGTTTCGACGGGAATCTGGCCTGACCTGAGAGCGGTTGGCAGTCTCGAGCGGTCAAACAAAACCGGAGCAATCGCTATGTCAGGCAGGAGATCAAGCTGGCCCAACATCTCGGCACGCGAAACTTCGCGCTCCGCTTGCGCTTCATCACACACGGCCATTGATGTGATCAGGTTGAGGGGGATTTCTCGTCGGAGCAATACCTCGGCTTGTAGATCAGTCGGACAGCTAGCGAGGTGGTCACCACCCCGCACGATACGGTATTTACCCTCCACGATGGGAGCATACAACGTCTCCGCCGCCCGAGCCTCACTCACAAGTCTCGCGCCCGCAGATCTTGCCGCATTGGTCGGGCTCCACATGACATCCCCACCGCGTATGGCAACAATATCAATAAACAGAACAACCCAGTCAGGAAACGACTTGTCACTCTGTGCAACTTGTGTCTGGTAATAGACGTTTGGGTACTGGATGGAGCAGCAGACGTAGTCCGGCTTTCCATCGTACCGCTGCATATCGGTCGGAGTGAAACCCTCAACTTCACCCAGAAGAGTAGAAGTGGGCTTGATCGCGCCACTCGTCAAAATGTGCGGGAGATTTCTCGATCGAGTAAAGTGGGTGAGTCGTGTGACGTGGCGTTTTTGGAGGAATGATACGGCGTCTCGCGAGTCGTCTCACTCAGAGTCCCGATCTAGATGACTATGGTGCGGCACCCGAGACCTCCGTGAATAGACCTGAGCTTGGAGACGGAAGAAGTGATGTCAAGCTAGAGGAGTGCATTAGGACGAGGTTGGCTTTAGCCCTCGTTATTCCAACATAGAGAAGGTTTGATTCACGAGCCGCAGCTTCCTCTCGTCCCAGAACCTCGATCTCCCGCTGGTTGGGCACAAGATTCTCGTCCAGCAAAGGCATGATCACAGTGTCGAACTCAAGGCCGCGGGCCNCATGATATGTTCCGTAGAAGACACCAGAACCCATCGGCCATATTCTTACGCTGCGATGCAGGCGAGTAGCGGGAGTTCTCCCCAGTAGCCTTCGTAGATCAGCTTCGTCTTCACGGCGGCGAAGTAGAATCGCTACTTGGCGTGATGAGGAGTCCTGCTGCGCGAGCTGGACCGCAGCCGTCATCTGCTGAGTTTGATCTGCATGTCTCCAGATTGTCGGCGGGGCGCCGTCTGCTCTGGGTTNACGAGGCTCTACAAGATCGGCATTGCTGCGAAAAGTTGGCAAGCGTGATAGCGCCAAGGCGAGACGGGAGATCTGCGCTGTATTTCGGTAGTTGTCTTGGAAAATCNTCAGCTTTGCGTTCTCTAGCCCTATGTCAGCCGAAGCCGTTCCGGCGAGGTGGATTTGTTGCGCATAATCCCCAAAAAGAGTTAGCGATCCACCCACGCCGGTGGCCTGAGTCAAGGCGTCCACCGCGGCAGGTGGCAGATCCTGACTCTCGTCAACAACGATATGCTTGTAGCGTCGCTCAGTCGTATCCCCTCGGAGCTGCCGTGCAGCGATAGGCGCAAGGTCGTCCCAGCAGTAGCGGAAACCGTGCTCCCTTCGCAAGCTCCAGTATCGTTCCATGACATCGTAGATCCGAGAGCGCTGCTGCTGATTGAGAGCGTGTCCGCGCCCGTCATTTGCCGCTATATACTGATCACGCCGCTGTCGATGCCCGACGATGAATCGATACTCGTCCGCAAAGAAGGCCGGTTTCTTATCAAAAATCGTCGAAGTTCCTAGCCGCGACGCTACCTGGGCCGCAGCGTGAGCGAGGAACCTCTCGTGGTTGCTGGGCGTCAAAATCTCGTNATCGCGCAGCATATCTTGCGACGCCAGGTATCCACGGGCAAAGCCGTGAAATGTTTCGATCGTCAATTGCTTTGTATCGGCTGGCACCAGTGATTTGATGTAAGTCACGAGAGTCTGATGAAACGTCAAAAGTAGAGTGCTTCCGGCGTTTCGCGGCGCATGTTGCGCCAGATACACTGCGCGGTAAATAGCCATGAGGGTTTTTCCGGAGCCGGCAGTTCCTAGAACTAGATGTTCACCACCTTCGTCAAGATAGATGACATCTTTTTGCTTCCCGACGGGCGCAGGCAGACGCAAAGCGATCCCCGAACCAGCCACAACGCCTCCCTCTCCTCGTATGGATACTACGAGGGCGTGCCTGCAGGTCGGACAGCGGTTGACGTCGCTTCTGAGGCAGGGTGCGTGTCTGGAGTTCTGCTCGGCCGGCGGCGCCGTGCCGCCTCCGCCGGCAGTGTCGCTGGCGGCCTGCAGGGTGGCGTTCGGCGAGACGACCGCGGCGGCGGCCGTCGCTGAACGGAAGACGTGGTGGCGACCGCGGTGAGGCTGCCGCAGCCGAGCGGATTGTCGCCCGGCGCGGCCCGCCGCTCGTGGTGAAGTCGAAGGCGGGCGGGTCGGCGTTCAGGTCAGCTGGATCGACGACGCCAGCTACGTGGTGGAGGCGCTGATGGTCTGCTTCGGCCACCACGAGTGGACGCTCATCGAGCTGATCGTCGCCTGGCGAGAGATCTCGGTTACTGCTTCAACGCGGCGGGTAGCTGGTGGCGCCCAGTCAGCCCACGACCCCGCCGATGGCTCGCCGGGCCCGCCCACGTCTCGCTCTTGCTGGACGTCGCTGCCGTCGGCCCGCCCACCGACGTGTTCGCCTGGGCGTGCACCGTCGCCTTCGCCGCAACCGGCCGGCCGCCATTCGGCCACGGACCGACGGACGCCGTGCTGTTCCGGATCCGCCACGACCCTCCTGACCTCGCAGCGCTCGCCGGCGCCGCTGACCGCCGGCTACCATCGCCGCCTGTCCATGACAACGGCGGCGAGTCGTTGGCCGATGCCGACTCCGATGCCGGTCAGGACTGCGGGCAGGAACCCTCGACCGGCTTCACGAGCCGGTACCGAACACCCGGTCGGCTGTAAGCGCCCACCTCGTCCTTTGCCCCGTTCGGGCAGGAACTCCGCAGAGCTCTCGACGATCGCCGGCCTGACTGCGGCATTGGCCCTGTTGGACGTGGTGCCGTTGGCGGACACGTTGGGTAGGCGCCGTAGATGAGGACCGGCGGCCTTCGCCAGGTTGCGGGCCACGGGTTGCTTTTCCCAGACGAGGACTTCCAGTTGGCCCAGCTCGGCGAGGACCGCGAACTGGCGATCGCCGGACGCGACGGTGAAGATACGTCCGCCCCGTCGGTGCACGTATCGGGCGTGCTGGAGCAGGGCCTGGTCTGCGGCGTCGGCCTTGGACGGCACCGGCCAGGGCGCGACTCCGAGTTCAGCAAGCACGGAGACGACGCCATCAGCGGCCGGATCGTCCTGGGCGTAGCAGGCCACGACGTGATGGACTGCCCCGGCCGCCTCGACGAGCGCGCGGACCCGGCTTCGAACAAGCTCGGGACGTGGTCGCACCGATCCAACGGCGTTCTCGACGTCGATCAACAAGACGCGGTCATCGGCCTGCATCCGCCAATGATCGCCGCCAGGGCAGGCTTCCGGCGGCAGAAACGGCTTATCGCACCGGGTCCCGGCATGCGCCAGACCGCAAGGGCAGACGCTCGGTCGCGCTTGCCAACACCACTGCCGCGTCTACCGGGGACACCCACTGGCTGTGAAGTGTCAACCGTTTTAAACGGCTCGTTCGTATTGGTTGATCTGGCTACGAACGTGCGAACGGGCACCGAATGTCGGTCGCTTTGAGCACCACTCCTCGGCGCGAGTGTCGATGATTTCGAGCACCAGGCGCCGCGCGGCTCGTCCTTCCAGCCGAGACCGGCACGTCGTGCCGATCTCGGAAGTGCCTGTGCCACAGGCAAAAACAGCAGCAAGGAGGCGACGGGGAGTCCACCTGCCAGGTCCCGGCCGTGTGGTGCCCAATTTCGTCGACACGGCCTTGCCGCTGCGGCAGGTGGTGCCCATCGACAGCGACAGATGGTGCCCGTTCACGTCGACATAGCCATTGATCAGGCCGCCGAGGACGGATCGGCGTTTGATCCGTCCGTTGGTGAGGTCGGCGACGTGTCGATCCGAGCCAGGTCTCGGCTGGACTGGTTGCCGGTGCGCGGGAGGCGCTGTATTCGGCACACACGCTCCCCGAGTTCTTCGTCGTTCAAGGGGCACCTGGCGTTCCACGTCGGGCAACTCGACGCGACGGTCGGCCTGTCGCGTGCCGCGTCGCGGGACGGACGAGTCTGGATAGGCCAGCGGGCCTACGACGCCCATCAGGAAGCCCGTGCCCACGCACTGGCCGGCCGGCGCCGCGAGGCGGTCGAGGCCCTGGCCCGCGGAGCTGATCTCGCCGCCGCCGCGGGGCAGGATGGGCAGGCCGTTCCGGCGTGGATCTACTACTACACGCCGGAGTTCTACGCGCTGGAACGAGGATGGGCNTGCCATTACCTTGGCCGCGATGATCCGGCATACAACGAGGAGGCGATCGCCTGCCTCACCGGCGGGCTCGCCGGACTGGGCAAGGCACGCGACTCCGCGGGGTCTGTTGCGTTACGGGATGGNGGGGCATGGCTGACTCTGCCGAACAGTTGATCAGATCGCGGTGGCGAGCTCGGTGAACGCGGCTGCCAGCCGCAGGTGCGGGTCGGTGTCGATGGTGAGTTCGTAGTGGCCGCGGCGGATGTTCTGGACGAGCGCATGCCCTGCGCTGATCGTCTGGGCAGAGCGCAGCCGTTTCAGTCCGCGCATCGGCCGGAGCCGGGCTTTCAGGCGGCTGTGATCGGCTTCGATCCGGTTGTTCTCCCGCGCGGCATCGACGCGACAGGCCTCGGGTAGCAGCTCGTCGAGGCCTCGAGGGTAGACAGGGGCCTTGTCGGTGGTGATCTCGACCGGCCGGCGGCCGTGGGTCAGTGCCGCGGTGAAGAACTTTCGGGCCGCGGCCTGGTCGCGGCGGGTGCTGGCGAGGACG
>NZ_LJJX01000070.1:0-30479 GCF_001421075.1 Frankia sp. CpI1-P
ATCACCACCGGATCAACCCGACCCGGCACATTAAAGATCAGTAGTGTCCTCGGATGATCGGGTCCGAACAGCTCCTGGAATTCGTCGACGGTCCGCTCGTGGGGCTGCACCTGGTCTGGGTTGTCGACTACCAGCGAGTCGGCGAGGCTGCCACGTATGAGCACGCTCAGCGAATCGTTGGGGCCCAGGTGCCGCTCGGCGTCTGCGAGGGTCCACCCGAGCAGGCCGGTCGCTTCAGCCAGCCGTCCCGCGGCCCGGTAGGTGCATGCCAGGTTGTGGCGGGCGGTCAACCCTGCTCGGTCTCCGACGCCGAATGCCGCTTCGAAACGGGGCACAATGCGCTCGTAGAGCGCGATCGCCTCGTCGGTCCTCCCGTCCGCGCGTAAGGCCTCAGCGAGGTTGTTGTACGCGAGCCACGTGTCTGGGTGATCGACACCCGGAAGGCGTTCAAGGCCGGCGACAACCCGCTCGTACAGATCGATCGCCTCCGTTGTCCGCTTAGCAGAAATGTAGGCCGCGCCAAGATTGTTGCAGGCGGNCGCTGTATCCCTGTGGTCAGGACCGAGACGCGATTCGTCGAGCGCCAGGGCTCGTTCTAGGTAAAGAACCGCGGCCTCGGACTGTCCCTGCTGGTTGAGGTACCTACCGGTGACGTCACAGATCCTTGATACCAGCCCAGCTGTCACAACGTCACACTGGTCANCAATGCCGTCGAGCGCTGCCCGCACGTGAGGTATCAGCTGCCGCCACCGCGGCCAGCTCGTTGGATCTTCAGAGGCGTTGGGTAGCCCGGCGGCGAGAAGTCGGATGATTCCAACCGTGGCCGCAGCCTGATCGGCTGGCGTCATGTCCTCCCGGACTGCTGCGGCGGTCAGCCGGTGAACGGTCAGCGTTGATCCGGCACGACGCGCCAGACTGAAACTAACCAGCACCCCGACGGTCTCCGCCCAGTCGAGCTGATCCTTGGCTGCCCGCCGCAGCGGCCCGTCCGCCAGTGCCGCAGCGGCACCATCGGTGAACAGGTCGAGGGGAATTGGATCAGCGGCGCAGAAAGCGCACAGCGAGAGCAGCTCCACCGCTGCCAGCCGCTCCGCCTGAATCCGTGCCACCGAAAGCCTCCACAGATTTGCCACCGTCACGCCGGGTCGATCCGCCACGCGCCCGCGGTCGAGCAAGCTTCCGAGCCGCTCGATCAACAAGCGGACGTACTCGGCCGGGGGCAGCCCGGTCTGCACGAGGAAGCTGGCCGCCTGCTCGACTGCCAGCGGCAGGTAGCCAAGCAGATCCGCGATCCACCCGGCTTCCGTCTCCTTGATTCCTTCGACCCGAGGGACGAGTACCCTGACCGCCTCGTCCTTGCTGAATGCGCCGACCTCAACCGCCGCACCGACGCTGTCGAGCCCTACCAGACGGGAAGTCACCANCAGTCGCCCGTGCGGACCCGACGGCCGGAACGGATCGACGACATCCAGCTCGTTGACGTCGTCGAGTACCAGCAGCCAGCGCCGCCGCTCTCGATTCAGCGACGCGGCGACCTCAGACCAGCCGGCGTCGTCGGAGAGGCCGAGCTTGACTCCCAGCGCCGCGACCTGCCCAGCGACCACCGCCGAGTCACCCGCGTTGATCCACCACACGACATCGAAATCGTCGGCGAAGCGGTGGGCGTACTCGACCGCGAGCGCCGTCTTACCAGTCCCGGCCATCCCGTAAAGCGCGCAGACAGCGGCGGTACCGGTGCCCGAGAGGCCATCGCGCACCGCGTCGAGGAACTCCTCACGATGAATGGTCCGTGCCAGCCGCGGGGGGACGTTCCACACCTGGGGCAACTCGGAGGGCAACAGCGTCCCGATGCTCGCGTCAGGTAGTTGGAAGCCTCCGGGGAAGCCCGGCTCCGTAGCCGGCTTGCGCCGTCCACCTACGACGGCTTCGAGGAGCCGCTCCCGCGCCGTCTCCCTGTCGATCCCGAACAGGTCCACCGCTTGGATCTGGCCCAGCAACGCCGGGGGCAANCAGTCTTCCACCCGGACAACCAGCACGCGCCTGTTCAGCCCGGCGGGGTCCGTCGCCCAGCCAACTTCCCATTCCGCGCCTCGAGTCGCCGACGCCAGATAAGCCTCCGAAAGCACCACCACGGAGCGTGCACCACTCGCCAGCGTCCGCTGCAGGTCAGCGACAGGATGCGACCCAGGCACGGCATCCCAGGCGCGGATCAATGCCCTATGGCCTGNGGACTCCAAGGTCCAAGCGACCCACTCCGCCCACTCGGCGTCGTCGACGACGTACGAGACNAGGAACTGCTGCCCTGTCTCAGGTCCACCGCTGTCCGACACAAGGCTATGATCTCACCCTCCGCCGTCCACCGGTTGGAGCCTTCGCCCGCGGCAGGGTCTGTCCNGTGAACGACGTTTCCGGCGGTTCGATCAGTTGGTCGCGGTACACCCCAGACGCCGACCTCCACGCCGCCTTCCATCCACCTGCACCTCCATCGGCGAGCCCCATGTCGATAGCTCATCAATGCCTGACTGGCCCGTCCTGCTGCGTGCTGCACCACGGGCAGATCACGGTCGGCGCGGACGCGGGAACCTCGAATCGCGCGCCGCACCGCCTCCGGGACCTACCCGAACGCCAGCGGCGCCGTCGGCGGCCGACACACACCATGGCCGTGTCGCAGGGTGATTCGTCGCCGAGCGTGCGCGGATGCGCATCGCGGCACACCGCGCAGACCGGCTCCGGGGGCGCGGCAACGAGCGTCGGATTCACCTCGGTCGCTGAGATGATCCGCCGATAGCTGGAGTGCGGGGTCGGACCGCCGCAGACATCACAGTGCAAGTAGAGATCTGACCGGGGCGTAGGGCTCCACGCCTCCCGCGCGATGAAGGCAAGCGCCGAGAAGAACTCGCGCACCGTCATCTCGCGATCTTCTGGCTCACGACCGCGTGAGTTCCGGCTCCTCCACACGACNCATCATGATCTCACCCGATCAACCAGCCTGTCGGGCGATCGGCCTCATACGCCAACAGCCAGCGGGGGCAGCTGGTGGGTCTCGACAACCGCGGCCTCCAACCGGCCGAACAGGAAACGCGCTTACCCGGCCGGGAACAGGCAAACGCGGACGAACCGCGCTAGCGCTGGGACAACCCGGTACCAGAACAAGCCATCGGAGGCGACGAAGGGCGACGCCGTGGTCGCCCAGGAACCGCTCCCAGCAGCAANAGAGTGCGCCGACAGCCGATACAGGCCAGAGAGCCTGAAGGGGGCACGCTACCGATGGCCGGTCCCGACCACGCCCAGGACGATCCCCGCACGGAGAGCACGGAGAGCACGGAAGCCGGCAACCAAGCTGGCGCGGGACCGTCCCGGAAAGCACGACGACANCCCGTCGCCCGCCACATGGTCATCGAGCGGGTCGAGACCATACCCATGACGGCCGAGGAACGGCGAAGAGCAGTCGAGGNGCTCGCCGAGCTGATCCTGCACTGGGAGCACACCACCGCAGCCGCCACCAACTCGGAGGAACACCGGTAGGGCCGNAGGCCCGGCCGCCTGCCGCGGCTGACGTTCCGCATCGCTCTCAGCGACATCGCGCCCTTGGTGTCCGCCCGCTGGCGCGCCTCGGCCGGGCCGGTCACGCCGACATGGTCAGAGCGTCTCGCGCCGAGGGTACCGGGGATGGGTCTCCCGCATCCACGCACGGAACCGCCGGAGCCGCTCCTGGTGATTCACCTTCCGGGACTTCGCAGCGTCCGTGCACGGGCGTGCTTCGGGGGCACCGCACTTCGGGCACGTGACGAGCCTGGCCCGCTCGACGGTCACCGGATCGGAAACCGTGCCACCGNCACGCCGGTGCCATTCGTCGACCTGGCGGTCGTAGTCGGCCAGCGCCTGCTGGTACCGGCCTTCGTGGACGAGGGAGACGCGGGGCGCGGGTGGTGTGTCCGGCTCCGNCGGTCTCCAGTCCGGATCAAAGGCCGCGAACGACCCGCATGCTGATCCAGTCCCAGCAGCGGTGACTACCGACAGGAGTCGACTGCTACAGAGCCAAAGGAGGCTCGAACCACCTGCCCGGCCCGCCGGCCTGCAGTTTCGGCGGGCACGAGCACGTCCACAACGTGCGAACCAGCCTGTTTCTGCAGGTCAGGCGGTTCGTCACGCTGCGGGGTGGGGCGGGTGGGGCTCGAACCCACGACCGACGGATTATGAGATCTTCGGCTGTTCGTCCGCTGGTGTCCGTGGACGTCCACCGACGCAGGTCACGGGCTCGGCATCGTCCACCAAGTCCCGTGACCGTCTTTCACCGTCGGTGGGCTTGGCTGCCACTCTGGCTGCCAGAGCTATCCCGTCGGCAACCTTCCGATCCGCAGGCTTCGGCACTCCATCTAAGGACGTCCGCGGAGGTCTGCCGGTGCAGCTTGCGGGACCTCCGCGGAGGTCTGCCGGTGCAGCTTGCGGGACCGCCGGAGTCCACCAGTAGTCATCGACGTCTGTCCCCGTTGCGGTTTGACTGCTGTATAGGGTCCTCCGTCCAGCGTCACGGATCGTACACAGGTACTTGTCTCGACCTGCAGGCGGGGAGATCATCAGTGGTTTGTCTGCTGTGTTGCGCTGTCCCAGCGCCCTCAGGAGCAGGTTCTCCTTCCGAACAGAGCACCGCTGTCCGTCCCACTCGCCCGGCTTCGTAGCGCTGTCGCCCAGTATATGATCGACGTCAGTCTGAGGGGGAGTTGGGGTCAGCCGCAGTGGAAAATGTCCAGATTCCGGCCAGTCAAGCAAAACTGATACTTTCTTTGCATGAAGACTACTATGTTGATTTCAAAGACAAGAGGGTGGATCCGAGCAAGCTGTCGAGATGGGTATCCGCATTCGCGAACTCTTCAGGTGGCGACATATACGTCGGAATCTCCGAGCCAAATCCTGGCAGGTTTGTCTGGAATGGATTTGAACGAGTCGAAGACTGTAACTCGCACGTCTCGACTCTGCAGAGTCTATTTCCTCAGGGTGATGATTATAGATACATATCGCTCACAAGTGCGNACTACCCAGGCTCGATCCTGAAGATCGAAGTTGGTCGCAATCGGCGGATTGTGTCAGCGTCCGATGGTAGAGTATACAAGCGGGCGGCGGCGAGCGTTTCNCCGCTCAGTAGTGACGAAGAAATGCACACGCTGCGTTTGCAAAAGGGTCTAGTCTCTCACGAGACGGACACCGTTGACGCGCCACTTGATCTAATTACCGATTCGTATCAAATTACGGAGTTTATGCTTTCGATTGTACCAACTAATGAGGCTATGCCGTGGCTCCGGAAACAGCTTCTAATTAGGGAGGGTAAGCCCACAGTTGCGGGTTTGGTCCTATATGCGGATGAGCCTCAAATTGTTCTTCCCAAAGCTTCGGTAATTGTGTACCGTTACGCGACGGATGCCGCCGAAGGTGTACGGGATGTTTTGGTCGGCGGCAAGACGAATATTGTCGAAGGTTCGGCATATCGGCAAATCATTGACGCCGTCGCCCTTACGACGCGACTTATCGAGGGAATCAAGGATCGAGACCTGGAACCGGTCCGATACCCCAACGAGACGCTTCATGAGATTATTACAAATGCGGTCATTCACCGGGACTATGCGGTCAAAGATAACGTCCATGTACGAATATTTGACGATCGCGTTGAAGTTGAAAGCCCTGGCCGTCTTCCGGGGCACGTTACACCCCGAAATATCCTTGCGGCCCGCTTCTCAAGGAATGAATCCATTGAGCGGCTACTACACAAGTTTCCTGGAGCGCCGAACAAGAATGTAGGCGAGGGCTTGAATACCGCATTCGCTGCCATGACCAAGATGCGCCTGAAAGAACCCGAGGTTGTCGAGACTGAAAACTCGGTCATTGTTCTAATTAGACACGATAAGCTTGACTCGCCCGGTACAATTGTATTGAATTATCTTAAAGAGAATGGCACTATCAACAATAGGCAGGGGCGCGAAATCGCCGGGATTCCGCGCGACGTCGAAATGCGAAGGATTTTCCAAAGGCTAATCCAGAAAGAGCTGATCGAGAGAGTCCCGGGCACGGTGACAGCTGGGGCGAAATATCGCTTGAAAGGAAGTAATGTCGTATAGGGAACCGCCTAGTATAATTTCTAGCCTGTGCTATGCGGACACCACCTACGATGCGCACGGCGACAGCCATCACGGCTTTTCTGGGACAGGGTTAGGTCGATTAAAGTTCGGCTGGCGCATCCTTCGGCGGTTGAATGGCTTGCTCATCCTTGTCAATCATGTAGATATCGCGCCAGCGATCGGTAAAACGAGTGATGTCTTCGTTCGTCACGTTGATCGCTGGCGACCGCCCCTTCACCGTACGTATAGCCTCAACCCTAGGCCAGTCCAGAAAATCTAGGTGGGTGCCGAATCGACGCCCGCTAGCGTTACAGTACGCGTAAAGTGCTTTGATATAGCTATCCTTGTCGGGTCTACGCAGTATCGTGACTGCGAGATCTATATCACCGATTCTGTCGCTAGAAGAATCAAGAAAGCTGCCGAAAATTTGAATACGAGAAATCGCAAGAATTTTCGTATTATCGCGGTTGTATTCTCGGACTCGTTCTAGCATGCCTGAAATATTCTTCTCGGCGGTGCGGCGGTGAATTTGAGGAGAGAAGCTGGCTTGGGCGAGCGCATTTCCTTTTATTGTTGTTACGTGTAGCGAGTCCCGCTCATCTTCGCTGGAGCATTCCAAATAACCTTCGGCGACCAAGCTCTCGCGAATCCTAGTCGCCGCGCTCGCTGCTACGTCAAGCCACGATGCGATGTAGTCGTCGTCAACCGAGTCGTGGGCAATCGCCCGCATGAGTTCTCGTGCGGTCGGAGCAGGCATGCCACAGATTTCATCTGTTTTTGAAACCCTCACGAGAAGCCTCCATCCATATGGTAATTGGCTCGTGTGGTGACGGAAGTACGCAACGGCATCTGGAGACTTGGCGTGTGATCGACCGGCGACGCGCCCGGCGAGCACGGCCGTCCACGGCCGCGCGCAGGCGGCCGCGTGGCGCCCAGCTTGATCCTAAAACGAGCAATTCGGCAGACACGACGTCAGACACCGGTGCTCGGGTGTCCGGCCGTGGCCATCACGAACAGAGCGGCGGTGCGGGCGTGTCGGCCAGGCTGGGNGTCAAGGNGGNGTTGGGCGGCGTCGATGGCGGCTTGGACCTGGGCGGCCTGGGCGGCGGGGAACGGGTCGGGTAGGTGGCTGAGGGGTGCGGTCACGATGCCGTCGGCTCCGGCGTCGAGGCTGGCGGTGATGTGGCGGGCGGTGCCGTCCCACAGGGTGAAGTCCGGGCCGGTCGCGGTGCGAAGAGCAGCGATGCTGCTTAGGGGGACCTTGGAGACCTTCGCGGCTGCGGGCAGGACACCGGCGGCGCGGGCGGTGGCGGCAAGCTCGGGTGTCAGGGTGGTCGGGCTGAACTCCGGGTGGCTGAACAGGTAGCACGGCCTCGGCAATGCGGCGAACAGGTTCAGGGCCTNGGTGTCGCTGGTGAGGTCTCGTAGGACGACCATCGGGATGACTCCGGTGCGGGTGGCGTGGGTGATGTCGGCGGGTGTCCAGCAGCATGCGGTGAGCCGGTCCACCCCGATCGTTTCCGCCCACAGGTCGACGACCGCGGCCCGGTCGGTTTCGCTGGCCTGGTGTCCGCCGGTGGTGGTGCCGGACAGGATGAAGCGGTGCGCCCATGTGCCCGCGGCACGTCGGGCGTAGGCGGCGGTGGCGGCGGTGTCGAGGGCGCCGCCGGGGGTGCGGAAGGTGAGGGCGGGAAGGACAAGCTGCATCGCGGTCAGTCCACCTTGTCCCGTACCGACGGGACGGCTCGGGTTCGGTCCGTCAGCGCGCGGTGGATGTGAACGGCGGCCTCGTCGGGCGGTCGCTGGTCGGTGCGTAGCACCAGGTCGAACACGTCCACGCCTGCTGCGGCGAGATCGGTTTTCGTCTCGTCCCAGACGGTCAGTCGTTCGGCAACGTCGGTGCTCCCGCGCTCGCGGGCTCGGGTAGCGGTGACCTCGCGGGGGCACCACAGAAGGACCGTCACCCACCGGGCCGGGTATTCGGCGTGTAGCGCGTGGATGCCGGCGACCTGGCCAAGGTGCACGACCGGCACGCGGCCGGCGGTGGTGAGGTCGTCCAGGCGGGGCCGGTCGACGGCGTAGACGTTCCCGTACCGCTCGTTCGCATAGAGAATTGCCCCCTTGGCCTGGAGGCGGTCAAGCTCGTCCGCGGACACCGCCCGGTAGGGGGCACCGGCGTTCGCGCCTACTTTCAGCCGATCGAAGTGCACGTACCGATCGTCCAACGCGGTGAGGGCGGCGGTGACGGTGTCCTTTCCGGCGGCGGGTGGGCCGTAGAGGACTACGGCGTCAGGACGCATCGCGGATCCGGCTGGCCAGCCGGCGGGCGTGTTCGGCAAGGTTGCTGCGGGCGTGGCGGCTGTTGTCGACTACATAGTGGGTGCACACCGGCCGCTGGTCAGGGTCGATGGTGGCCACGTACTCGTCCCAGTAGGACAGCTTCCACGTGTCGCGGGCGGCGTCGCGGGATTCGAGGTAGTCACGTTGGGAGTCGATGTCGCAGCGCAGCCAGACCACGGCGATCGCCGCGCCGGCCTTCGCGCATCGCTTCTTCATCCGCTCCATCCACGCCGCGTCCGTCAGCTCACGCACGAACGGCGCCGTGACCACCGTCGGCAGGCCCAAGCGCAGATTGTCGAACGCGGTGTCGAACATCGCCCGGTACTCCAAGGGGCGGATCCGGCCCGTATAGACCTCGCCCTGACGGTCGTTCGGGTCGGTGTCCATCGACAGCAACAGGGACTCGGTCAGCGGGCGGCTCATCGTGTCCTTGTCGAGCAGCGACCAGCCGGTGATCTCGCAGATGAACCGGGCGAACTCCGTCTTCCCCGACCCTGGGAACCCGGCCACCATCACCAGGACCGGGGATCCCTCCCGTGGCCGACCCGAACTCCACGCATTGAGGATCTTCGCTTCGAGGTCGATCGGGGGCAGCTCGACCCGGCGGCCCCGGCCGGCGGCAGGGGGTTCGATGCAAGCGAGAAGCTGGCGGATCGAGTCGGTGACCTCGTCGCGACGGGGCACCACCGGCGGCGCGCCGAACGCCCCACCCGCTTGTTCCCGAAGGTGGGTGGGCACCCGCAGCGTCTCCCGCGGCGGTCGGGGCGCGACGCCCGCGGCTCCGGGGACTTCCCAGGGGCGGGGCGCCAGGCCGACCATGGCGCCGGGAATCCGCAGGCCGTCGGCGATGCGCTCGATGACCTCGACTTCCTCGACCTTCGCCTTGCCCCCGGCGATGCGGCTGATCCTCGACTGGCTGAAGCCCTCGATCGAGGAGGCTATGCGGTCCTGGCTGACATGATCCCATTTGCGCATGAGCAGGAACGCGGCGCCGAAGTCCCGGCCGCGTAGGGCGGCGGCCATGTCGTCGCGGTGCAGCAGCTCGGCAGACACGGTGTAGCGCTGCCAGGCGGTCTCGGGGTCAGCGGTCATTCGTCGCTCTTCGGTCGGTGACAGGTCNGGGCAATCCGCGTGAGCAGACCAGCACGGTGAGCATAGCGGCGCCGATGTCGTGTCGACATCCCAAGCCGGGATCAGGCGGTCAAACGGCGCCGGACCGGCGCTGATCTGCACGGTTGGCGCCGGTCGGATCGGCGCTGGAATGCCGTCCATCCATGCCGCCTCGACATTCCGTGGTCGGGTGGTCTCGGTGAGTCTTGTCGGCAGTCGACGCCGTTCGTGCCGAGTTCGGCTCCGCGGGCGGCGTCGACCCGAGACCTGGTCACGGTGAGAGCGCGACGGACTGTCGGCGGGGCCGTGATCGCCGGTCTTCCCGGGTGCCCGTGGACGGCGCGCCGGTGACGAGACGAGGAAGGGGATACGGATGGTGGTCGCCGAACGAACAGATGGGAGGGGTAGACCCGACGTCGGGAGGGCGCGTCTCGGCTTGCCACCGTCAGCGGACGCCGGCTCGGGACGCGAGCAGATGGCCCGGGTGCCGTCCCGGCGGGAACTGCTGTGCGCCCGGATGAACAGCGGCGGCGGCTCGGCGGCCNGCGGGACCTCGATGGCTCCTGGGGGCCGCGACGATGTGCGCCGGGTGCTGTGGGCGGTGGTGGTGCGCGGACCGCGCGGCGTGCTGCTGGGCGTGATCGGGTTCTTCGCGACGCGGGCGGCGGCCTGGACCTACGTACGGGATCGGCACTTCTCGGGCGCCGTGGTGCTGCCGGCCATGCCCGCCGGGGTGGGGCTGGCCCGGTGACAGCGCAGCGGGAAACATCGCCGGTCGATCTCACGACCGCGCATCCCGCCCGGATGTATGACTTCTACCTCGGCGGCAAGGACCATCTGCCGGCGGACCGGACGGCAGCCGGGCGGGTGGTGGCGGCCTCGCCGGACGTTCCGCGGGTCGCGCGGGCGAATCGGGCGTTCATGACCCGGGCGGCGCGGTTCCTGGCCGGCGAGTGCGGGATCCGCCAGTTCCTGGACGTGGGCACGGGCATTCCGACCAGTCCGAACCTGCATGAGGTGGTGCAGAACGTCGACCCGGCGGCCAGGGTGGTTTACACCGACAACGATCCGGTGGTCCTGGTGCACGCTCGCGCGCTGCTGACCANCACGGTGCAGGGACGCACGGCCTATCTCGACGCCGACCTGCGCGATCCCGGGCTCATCCTCGACGCCGCCGAACTGCGCGACGCGCTCGACTTCCACCAGCCGATCGCGCTGTTCCTCGTCGCTGTGCTGCACTTCCTGACTGACGACGACGGACCGCACGCGCTGGTGCGCAGGTTGCTGGACGGTCTGCCGTCGGGCAGTTACCTCATCGTGTCGCACGCCACCGGGGATCTGGCGCCCCCGGGAGTCGGCGACATCGTCGACACCTACGCGACCACGGCCGCGCCCCTCGTTCTCCGTGGCCTCGCAGACGTCTGCCGCTTCTTCGAGGGCACGGAAGTCCTCGACCCCGGGGTGGTTCGCCTGCCGCTGTGGAGGCCGGACGAGCCGCCCAGGGACACCGAAACGATCTGGGGCTACGCCGGAGTCGGACGCAAGCCATAACCGCCGCACTTGGGCGGCTGTCCCCTCGACCAGAATGATCAACCGGAGGTAAATGATGCTGTCCGACCTACGTGCGGCGGGCGCGGCGAGTGTCGCCCCGGCCGCGGGCCTGTTCCTGCCGGAGCTGCACCACCGGCGAGACATCGGCCTGGACCTCGACCAGGTCAACGGGCTTGCGGACCTNTGCCACTCGTTCACCCAGCAGCGGGCGGAGATCAGCGCCCGGATGACCCGGCTCGCCGGCGAACTGCTCGCGGGCCTGCTGAACGGGCGGGTCTGCGACGACGGCGACCGAGAGGCGTTGACCGCGCACGCCGAGACTCGCGGCACCCTGTTCGCCGACGCGGAAAACCTCATGATCTCGATGCTTGCCCAGGGCTACCGGCTGCTGAGCTGGGAGCAGATCGACCGGGCGCTGAAGGTCCGGCGGGGGCAGACCTCCGCCGGCCTCGACACGGTCGCCGAGGCGATGTCTGCGGACCTGGCGGCGCCCGTCCGCCTGTGAGCCGGTGACGGGCTGCCCCCGACATCGAGCCCGTCACCACCCGGGAGGACTCGCACTCCGCCGACCCCCTCAGCGGCACGGGGCGCGGGTCCTCCCACCCGAACGTCCTATTCCCCTGAACGTGGCCGGTGCCCGTGAGCGCGTCCATACCGGCCACCGCGGCCCCGGATCCCTTCCCGATGCGGATCCGGGGCCGTGCCATGTCCGGACTTCAACTCGTCGGCCTACCTCTGGGGCTGGCTGGTCTACCGGCTGCGCTGCCGGTCGAGGTCGTCGAGGCGGCGCAGCAGGGCCCGTAGGTCGTCCCGGATGTCGCGGATCCCTTCGAGAATCTGCCGCGCGACCGCGGCCGTCTCCTCCCCGTCGTCCCCCGCCGCGCTCTGACCGGCGGTGAGCACGCGCACCAGATGATCGTCTGGCCAGTCCAGCGCACGGGCGATGGCCGTCAGGGTCCGGGTACGCACGCGGCGCGTCGCTCCGTGCTGCACCAGCCGCAGCGTCGACACNGCAATGCCGGCGCGGTCGGCAAGCTCCTGCTGTCCGATCCTCCGGGTCGACATCCGTTCCGTGATGGCCACGGCCACCGCCGCCCAGTTCTCGCCATCGGTATCCGGCGGGGCATCGGGGGCTTTCGCGCGACCGGGACGATCAGCCATGCTCGGCATGCTAGCGAATGGGCAATGCCCCGGGCTGCCCTGGTCAACGCCTATATCGACCCGACATGCCCTGCATGACGTCATGCACCGACGACATTCTTCGATCCCTACTGCTCATGCACCGCCGATATAGCGCTTGATACGCGCTTGTTCGGCGGAGCATTGTCGTTCCGTACCCGCTGGACGGAGTCGACGCCCGGCGGGATGGAACGACAGAGGATGGTGGATCTATGGCGGTGCCAAGGCGCATTCCCGTCGCGTTCGGGGTGGTGTTCCCGGTGGGGGCGTTCGTGGTCGGCGTCGAGCCGGTCAACGACTTCGACAAGGTCAGGGCGGGCACCCCCGACGCGCAGCAGCGCGACGAGGAGACCGGAGACCTGGTCTGGCAGGTCAAGGTCATCGACGCCGACCCGGCGGCCCGGACCAACGAGGTGAAGATCCGGATGACGGCGGCGGTGCAGCCCGTCCCGCCGGACCTGCTGCCCGGTACGCCGTTTCGGCCCGTCGAGTTCGACGGCCTGTCGCTCACGCCCTACATCGACCGGCGCAACGCCGAACGGCCGAAGATCGCCTACTCGATGCGGGCGTCGGCCATGCGTGCGCCCGGCGGGCTGAACGGCCGGCGCCCGGGTCCGGCGGTGGCGGCATGACCGGCCGCATTCGGCCGGCCATCGACGGTCTGCGCTCGGCGACGCATCACAGTCTTCACGTCGGCGCGGACTGGTCGGTGGCCTGCCACACCTATCCGGACCGGTCACCGATCCTCGCGGTCCGTCTCGGCCTGACGTCGGTGTCTCTGTCGGCGATGTCGAACGCGGTCACCTCGGATCATGTCGATTTCGCCTATGAACTGATCGCGGCGGTGAACGACTACCTCGTGGAGTGCGAACGCATCCGGTTCGACTCCGACGACGCCGCCGACTCGGGGCCGCGGGCCGCGTAGCTCGCACCCGGCCGGTTCGACTGGGCGGCCCGGATACCCGTTTTCCGGATTCCGGGCCGCCCGGAACTTCCCTTCACCCTTCCTGTCCCTGGTTTCGTGCGCTCGAAAAGCGGGTGGTATTGCCATGTCCAGAATCAACGGTGACCAGCGTTTCCCGCGGGTACCGACCCGTACCGAGAAGGTGCGTGTNCCGCTGTGGATGCTGCTACTCGCGGTGGCCGGCAAGGGGCTGGCGCTGGTGGTGCGGGGCTGCTGGCGGCATCGGGTCGCGGTCGGCTCGGTGGTCGGGGTGCTGCTGTTCGTGCACCGGTTCGGCCTGCTCGGGCTGGGCGTGCTGCTCGGCGGCCTGGTGGCGGTCGGGGTGGTGTGGTGGCGGGTGCATGGCCGGTCGTTCTGGCCGGTGGTGTGGTGGCTGTGGGGCCGCGCCCGGCTGACGTTCGTCTACCAGCGGCGGTGGAAGCCGGCGATGGTCCACACCGACCTTGCCATCCGCATGCCCACGTCGACCGGCGACCAGGTGACCTTCGACGAGTACTTCCCCCGGATCCGCTCCATCCGCTCGTCGCGGTCCGTGGACGTGCTGCGGGTGGAACTGCTGCCCGGCCAGACCCCGGCGCAGTGGGCGGAGCAGGCCGAAGCACTGCGGCACGTCTTCCGGGCACGCCGCTGCCAGGTGCATGCGGAGACGTTCCGGTTCGTGCGGGTCGTGTTCCACCGGCATGACTCGCTGACCCGCCCGGTTCCCCCGGCCGCGCTCGACGACTCCGACGGTGCCGGCCCTGACCCGGCCGGCGCTGCCGGTGACGGTCCCCGTTCCGACCGGTCGTCGCGTGTGGGTGAGCTGGTGGCGGGCCTGTCGGCGGTGCCGGTGGGCCGCTGCGAGGACGGATCCCCCTGGACCCTGCCTGTGCGCGGCTCGCATGTGCTGATCGCGGGGGCGACCGGGGCGGGGAAGGGCTCGGTGCTGTGGGGGCTGCTGCGAGGACTGGCACCGGCGGTGGCCGCGGGGCTGGTGGAGCTGTGGGTGTGTGATCCGAAGGGCGGGATGGAACTGACCTTCGGCCGTCCGCTGTTCACCCGCTTCGCCACCACCACGGACACCATCGCCGATCTCCTCGACGACGCGGTGAGCCGGATGCAGACCCGCACGGCCACGCTGGCGGGCAACACCCGCCTGCACACCCCGACCCGGGAAGAGCCGCTGATCGTCGTCGTGGTCGACGAGATCGCCTCGCTGACCGCCTATGTGACCGACCGGGAGTTGAAGAAGCGGATCGGGGCGGCGCTGCCACTGCTGCTGTCCCAGGGCCGCGCACCCGGGGTGGTGGTCGTGGCCGCGGTGCAGGACCCGCGCAAGGAGGTGCTGCCGTTCCGGGACCTGTTCCCGGTCCGCGTCGCGCTGCGGATGACCGAAACCGACCAAGCCGACCTTGTCCTTGGTAACGGTGCCCGGGAACGCGGTGCCCGCGCCGAGGAGATCCCCCGCGCGCTNCCCGGGGTGGGCTACGTGCTGCACGACGGCAACCCCGACCCGATCCGGGTCCGCGCGGCCTACGTGGATGACGTCGAGATCGGCCGGGTCGTCGCCCACTACCGACCCGCATCCGCGGCCGGCGGCTGGACTCCGGACGTGAGCAACTACCTCGACGACGACTCCGACCCGCTCGACGGCCTCGACCAGGCCGCGTGACCCGACCGGACCCATCGCCCCCGACGCACCGGAGGAATCCCCCTGTCGATGACCCCTCCCNCCTCCATCCCCNCCCCGACCGAGCGGCCTGGTTCCCGGGCTGCGCGGATGCGTTCGCCGCTGGCCCGCCACGTCGTCGAGGCGGTCGCGCTGGACAACGGGGTGTGTGTCCGGCCGCTGGCGATGCGCCGGACCAGCCTGGACACCGGCGAAACGCAGATCATCCCCGTTCCCTGCGGCGCCACGTTGGCGAGCAAGTGCCCGCCGTGCGCGGACCGGGCCCGGCGGCTGCGGATGGCGCAGTGCAAGACGGGATGGCATCTCGACGACGAACCCCTTCCCGACCCCGACCCGCCCACGGACGACGCCAAAGCGTTGGCGACGCTGCGAGCGGACCTGGAAGAAGCGCGCGGTGAGGTCCTGGCGGCCGGCGACACCGGCCAGGTCGGGGAGATCGACGAACTGATCGGCCAGGTCGACCAGGAACTGTCCGACCTCGGCGTCCGCGGGCGGATCGCACCGGAAGACCGGGACCGGCCGCGTCGGGTCCGCTCGACGAAGCGTCGCCAGGATGCCCCCGACCTGCCCCGGCTTCCGGTGGAGCGGCNCACGGTCGGGCGGACGTTCACCGCGCCGGACGGGACGGTGTGGCGGCCGTCGATGTTCCTGACCCTGACCTGCGACTCGTACGGGCGGGTGCGCGCCGACGGAACCCCGGTGGACCCGGCCTCGTACGACTACCGGCGGGCGGCGCGGGATGCGATCCACTTCCCGAAGCTGCTGGACCGGTTCTGGCAGAACCTGCGCCGCGCGGTCGGCTGGGATGTGCAGTACTTCGCCGCACTCGAACCCCAACGCCGGTTGGCCCCGCACCTGCACGCCGCGATCCGCGGCACCGTGCCCCGGGTGATGCTGCGCCTGGTCGCGGCTGCCACCTACCACCAGGTCTGGTGGCCCTCCGCGGACCGGCCGGTCTACGACGATCATCATCTGCCCGTCTGGGACGACACCACCGGCGGCTACCTCGACCCGACCACCGGTGTCCCGCTGCCGTCCTGGGATGCGGCGCTCGACGCGATCGGCGAGGACGACGAACCCGCCCATGTGGTGCGGTTCGGCGCACAGCTCCGCGCCGACGGGGTGACCGCGAACTCGGCGACCACCGGCCGAATGATCGGCTACCTGACCAAGTACCTGACCAAGAGCCTCGACGCCTGCCATGAGATCGACAGCGACCGGCAGCGGGCGCACGTCGACCGGCTCGCCGACGCCCTGCGCTACGAACCCTGCGCGCCGACGTGCGCGAACTGGCTGCGCTACGGCATCCAACCCCGCAACCCCCGCCGGGACCTCACCCCCGGCCGGTGCACCGGCAAAGCACACCGGCGCGAAACCCTCGGCTTCGGCGGCCGGCGCGTCCTGGTCTCCCGCCGCTGGTCCGGCAAGACCCTCACCGACCACCGCCACGACCGGGTCGACTTCATCCGCCAGCAACTCGCGGCACTCGGCGCCACCGGCACCGGCCCGGCTGCACCCGAGGACGATCCGGCCCGTCTCGCCTGGACCCTGCTACGGCCCGGGGATCCGGCCGCGCCCCGACGCGAACATCTGATCCTGCACGCCATCGCGCAACGCCACGCCTGGCGCGCACAGCTCGGACAGGACACCGGAGCAGGGGCCAGCGGGGGTTCGGCAACCGGGCCGCCGCTGGCGGAAGCGGCCTGATCACCCCTGTCCCGGCAAGCCTGGAGAGCCCGCGTGACCAAGCTCCTGCTCACCCCGACCGAGGCCGCTGACCTGCTCGGCGTGAGCCGCAGCACCATCTACGACCTGCTGAACAGCGGGGACCTCGAATCCGTCCACATCGGACGCGCCCGACGCATCCCGTCGGCCTCGCTGCACGCCTTCGTCAACCGGCTCCGCGGCCTCGACGACGGACAGGCGGCATGACCGCGCTCACCGCCTGCCGGACGGCGGGGGGTCGGGCCGGTGTTCGGCAATCCACGCTTCGACGTCGTCGGTCCGCCAGATGTGACCGGCGGCCAGGGAGGCGTACGGCGCGGGGAACGTCGGGTCTTCCTTCAGAAGCTGGTTCACCCGCGTTCGCCCGACCCCAAGCCGGCGGGCGATCTCCGCCGCTCCCATGAGCGGTTGCGTCATACCCGCAATCTACTGGACGACCGTCCAGCGCCGCGTGTACCGTAGGCGCCACTGGACGGTCGTCCAGTCACGTTGAGGCGGTTCCGGCCGCGTGCGGCAACACCCGACCGGAACCTTGATCCCTTCCTGCGCGAACAGGAGAGAGACCCATGCCTATCTTCCCGTCCGACACCCCGGACCCCCGCCCGACCCCCGGCGGAGATGTGCCGCTGATCGTGGCCAGCATCGTCCGGCCCGGCGTGTACGCACTGACGGTTCGCCCCGGCGCCGACGCCCGCGACCTCGGTGAGGCGATGTCCCGCCTGCCGGTCGATGCCTTCCTGACCGAGCACTTCGGCGACATCGACCTGACCATGGTCTTTCGCGCGGTGCCCGACGGCCCGAACTCCGAGCCCACCGGGGGCATCACCCCGACGGCACCGGCGGCGGCAAGCGGAACCCGCCCGTAGCGGATCCCCTGCCCCACCCATTTTTCTTCCGTTCTCTGGTAGCGCCTGAAGCTGTCGGGGCGGTGGACGGGTCCAGGGTCGGCCGAAGGCCGATCGCGTAGCGACGCGCAGCGCCCTGGACGCGGCCGGCGACCCGACAGACCATCCCAGCGCCAGAGAACGGAAACCCCACCCGCGCCGGACCACGCCACCCGCGACCCGCGCGCCCGTTCTTTCGGCAAGGAGCCAAACCCGCCATGCCCACGAACACCCCACCCCCAACCCGGGTAAGCCTCGTACAGGCGCTGAACGACCACCTCGACCGCGCCGACCGCGGCCAGGGACTCGCCTACCCGCAGGCCGACGGAGAGACCAAGTTCGCCTGCGACATGGAAGACAGCCCCTACGGCTGCCCCTGGTGCGACGCCGTCGAATGGCCCGACGGCAACCCCCTGGACGTGGCCTGATGGCCGCGCGCAAGGGCCGGCGCGGAGCCNGTGAAGGAGCCATCTACAAAGACGCTTCCGGCCGGTGGCGGGCCACTGTGGATCTCGGCTGGAAAGACGGAAAGCGGCAACGCAAGTACCTCTCCGGCAAGACCCGGACGGAGGTCGCCGAGAAGCTGCGCACGCTCCACCGGCAGCAGGAGGACGGCGTCAAGGTCGTCACCGGTAACAAGCCGCTGACGGTCGACCAGTGGCTGACGTTCTGGCTCGACACGATCGCCAGCCGCAAGGTGCGACCGTCCACCCTTGCGACCTACCGCGGGTACGTCNGGAACCGGATCGTTCCGGCTCTCGGTGGATATCGGCTCGACCGGCTCGAACCCGAACATCTCGAAGTCTTCTACACCGCGTGCGAATCGGAGGGCCTGGCACCGGCGACCGTTCTTCAGATGCACCGGATCATCTCTCGCGCCCTGAAGATTGCGCACCGACGCGGGAAGGCCGCGCGGAACGTGGCGACGCTCGTGGACGCTCCATCCGTCCAGCGGGACGAAGTGAACCCGCTGACGGCGAAGGAGGCGCGAGCCGTGCTCGACACCGCCAAGGGCGGACGTAATCCGGCCCGGTGGTCCGTGGCGCTCGCGNTCGGCCTTCGACAGGGAGAGGCGCTCGGCCTGCCCTGGGACGCGGTGGACCTCGACAGCACGCCCGCGACACTCACCGTTCGGCAGGCGCTCCAGCGCCGCGCCTGGGCTCACGGCTGCGACGATCCGAAGTCCTGCGGCCTGGCGCGCCGATGCCCGCAGCGCACCGGCGGCGGGCTCGTCATCGTCCACCCGAAGTCGCGGGCGGGCCGGCGAACCATCGTTCTACCGCCCAGCCTGGCGGCCGACCTGCGGGCACACCGCATAGCCCAGCAGCAGGAAGCAGACGCGGCCGGCAACGTCTGGAGCAACGAACACGGGCTGGTCTTCACCCAGCCCATCGGCCATCCGCTCGACCCCAGCGCCGATCACCGGGCCTGGAAGAACCTCCTGAAGGCTGCGGGAGTCCGCTCCGCCCGCCTGCACGACGCCCGCCACACCATGGCAAGCCTCCTGCTCGCGCAGAACGTCCACCCCCGGGTCGTCATGGAGATCATGGGCCATTCGCAGATCAGCCTGACCCTCGGCACCTACAGCCACGTAGCCCCGGAACTGTCCACCGACGCCGCCGACCGCATGGGCCAGANCCTGTGGAACACCGAGAACGACGATGGCAGCCAGAACGACGACCCAGACGAGGAAGACGACGCGCAATAGACCGACGTGTGCACTCTGGCTGCCACCGTGGCTGCCACCAAAGATCCTCGATCTAGAAAAACGCCGGCCGCCGGGGGTCCGGGGGTCGTCCCCCGGGCAGACATAACGGCAGGTGGCGAAGCTGATCGAAGATCAGCGAGCAGGAGAAGGGAGCGTGTGGGGCGGGTGGGGCTCGAACCCACGACCGACGGATTATGAGTCCGCTGCTCTAACCGGCTGAGCTACCGCCCCCTGAGCCTGGTCCCCGGGCGTCCGGCAGTGCTGGAGCGTCGAGTGCCTACAGCGTAGCGGGTGGGTTCGGGCGCGGCGCGGGTGCTTGGGCAGGGCCGCCTCTGGGCCCGAGGCCGGCGCCTGGGCGGCCTCGGGCCCAGGCGCCTGCAGCTCCTGAGGGCACGCCGGCGTGGGCGTAGGCGGAGAGGGATGATTCGACCTATGGCTTGCGGGCCACCGCGCCGTAGCCGTCCACCGCCGCGGCGCCCCCGGCGTCCGGTCGCCACTGCGAGATCGACACCACGCCCGGCTCGAGGAGTTCCAGGCCTTCGAAGAAGCGGGCGACCTGGTCCGGGCTGCGCAGGATGTAGGGGACGGCGCCGGTGTCGTCGTAGCCCTGCTGGGCCTCGTCGAATCCCTCGCTGGTGTTGGTGCTGTCCCACAGCAGCAGATAGCTGCCGGAAGGGACGGCGTCCACCACCCGCGCCACGACCGCGCGCGCCTCGTCGAAGTCGGCGAGGTGGCCGAGGATTCCCATGAACATGACGACGATCGGCCGGGAGAAGTTCAGCACGTTCCTGGCGCCGGCGATGATCTGGTCCGGTTCGTGGAGGTCGCCGTCGACGTAGGTGGTCACGCCCTCCGGCGTGGTGTTGACCAGCAGGGCGCGGGCGTGCGCCAGCACGAGCGGGTCGTTGTCGACGTACACGATCCNGGAGGCGGGGGCGAGGCGCTGGGCGACCTCGTGGGTGTTCTGCATGGTCGGCAGGCCGGTGCCGATGTCGAGGAACTGGTGGACGCCCGCCTCACCGGCGAGGTGGCCGACGGCCCGGATGAGGAAGCGTCGGGATTCCATGGCCAGGGTGACGATTCCCGGGAACGCCTTGATGTAGGCGTCGCCGGCCTCGCGGTCCACCGGGTAGTTGTCCTTGCCGCCCATCCAGTAGTTCCAGATCCGAGCCGAATGCGGCGTCGTCACGTCGATCTTCGGATGGTCCACCGGGTCCGCGGTGCCATCGTGCTGCTCAGNCACGTCTCTCCTCGCGCTAGCTGGGCCGGGCGAACCCGGCGAAGCCGGAAGATCCAGCCAAGTACGCGGCCCGCGGGCCGGATCGGCACGTAGGGCAGTCTCGGCTACCGACACGAGACTAGATCGGCACGGATGGCAGCGGATCAACTACCTAAACATGAGCTTCTGATGCTTCTGAATGTCAGGTGTCGACGACCCGGTCCGGCCGCTCCTTCCCCGGCTAGGGACCGTTAACCTGGCACGAGGCTGCGTCGTCGGGTGTCTCGGTCGTCGGGCGTCGCGGTCGTCGGGTGCCGCGGTCATCGGGCGTCGCGGTCATCGGGCGTCGCACTGCGCGAGGAACGGGGGAGGATGCGGGTGGGTAAAGCCGGCGCGGTGCGCCCGAGCGCCCAGCGGACGCGCGAGCGGCTGCTGCTCGAGGCCGCCNGCATGTTCGCCACCCGCGGATTCCACGGGACGTCCATCGACGACCTCGGCGCCGCCGCCGGCATCAGCGGGCCGTCCGTGTACAAGCACTTCGGCAGCAAGGACGAGGTGCTTGCCGAGCTGNTGATCGACATCGGTCAGCGGATGCTCGACAGCGGGCAGGCCGTCGTCGCGGCCGCGAGCGATGACGCGGACGCGCTGCGCCAGCTCATCGCGTGTCATGCCGGCTTCGCGACCAGCGAGCCCGATCTGATCAGGGTGCACGACCGGGACATGGCGAACCTGTCCGCCGAGGCGGACCACCAGGTCAGGTCCCGGCAGCTCGCCTACACCAGGCTGTGGGTGACGCCCCTGCGCGCCCTGCGGCCCGGTCTCACCGAACGTCAGGCCCAGATCGAGGTGCATGCGATCTTCGGGCTGCTGAACTCGACGAAGTACAGCGACATCGGCACCGCGGCGCGCACCCGGCTGATCGGGATGGNCGAGCGCGCGCTCTCGCTGGCTGCCTGACGGTTCACGGGCGACGGCTCACGGGCAACGGCTCACGGGCAACGGCTCACGGGCAACGGTTCACGGGTAACGGGTAACGGGTAACAGGTAGCCGTCGCTAGCCCGAGGGTCGACGGCCGGTGGCCGGGCCTGGGACGGTGACCCCGACGTTGTCGAACAGGTGGGTGCCGGTGAAGTCGGCGGACACCAGCAGCCGCAGCTCGCCGGCCAGCGGGTCGACCCGGGCGAGCGTGGCGGCGTCGACCACCTCGGCGTAGTCGACCGGCGCCACCGCGGCGATCCGTCGCCGCAGCAGGGAGCGGATCGCCCCCGCGTCCCGTTCGCCCGCCTCGACGGCGGCGACGGCCTCCCTCAGCGCCGCATAGAGCGTGGGTGCGGCGGCTCGGTCCGCGGCGGACAGCCTCCTGTTACGGCTGGAGGCGCACAGGCCGTCGGCGAGTCGGACGACGGGACACGCGACGATCTCGGCCCGGATCGACAGGTCCACGACCATCCGGCGCAGCACCGTCAGCGGCACCCAGTCCTTCTCGCCCGTGTACGCCCGGCACGGGCCGACGATGTTGTAGTACTTCGCCAGCGCCGTGGCCGCCATCCGCAGGAACGACGGGTCCTCGGCGTTCTCCCACGGCGCGGCCAGCTCGTCGGCCGGCACGACGGCCGTGCGTACCGGGAGATCGGGGTACATCTCCGCCACGGCCGGGCGGAACACCAGGTTCACCCCGGCGTCGAACGCGAGGGCCGCGTCCGCGTCGAAGTCCCGGTCGTAGGCGGGGACCGCGTCGGAGGTCACGCCGGGGACCGGGGCCAGGAACAGCGGCATGATCGACAGTTCGCACTCGGCCGCCATGCGCCGGATCACCGTCAGGTGCCCCTCGTGCAGGGCGCCGCTCGTCCCGAAGAAGCCCACCCGTCCACCGGCGGCGCGCACCGCGTCCGCCGCCGCCCGCACTCCGGCGATCGTCGTGACCGTCCGGGCGGAACCCGCGAGGAGCCCGTTCCCGCTCATGGCGTGGCCTCGCCCAGGACGGTGTCACTCGACGTGATCATGGGCAGGTCCAGCACGGAGACGCAGCCGGGCGGCGCGGCGACCAGGGCGGCAAGCACGTTGATCGCCCGGGCCGAGTTGAGCTGGGCGTTGGCCGCCGCCGCCGCGGTCCCCTCCGGCCAGGTCAGGGTGGCGACCAACGGCGGTGACGCGTCGAGTTCCACGGTCCACGCCGGCTCCCGCTCGGTCTCGCGCCAGCCCGCGCCGAGCCCGAGCACGGCGGTCTGCTCGTTGGTGATTGTCAGGTAGGCGGTCGGCCCGCTGTAGGCGGTCCAGGTCCAGCGGACCCCGCCGACCGTGCCCGCCTCGATGGTGAGGCCGCTGCCGGGGAGCGTCACGGTCTCGGCGGCCAGCGCGGTCCGCTTGTCCGTCTGCTCGATCCGGGTGAACGGGACGCTCAGCGCCGCGGCCACCATCCTGGCCGAGGACGTCATCAGCCACAGCCAGCCGGCGTCCAGCGCCGTGGCGCTCTCGGTCTCGCCGGGTGGGAGCCCGAGGCCCAGTCCGTCGCGCAGTTGCGCGGCGGACGGGTAGTGCGCCACGTGGTTGCGCTGAACGGCGTCGATGTGCCGGACGGAGCCGGTGTAGCCGGTCAGGAAGATCGGCAGGACGTCGCTGATCAGGCCCGGGATGTTGCCGCCGGCGGCGAAGGTGGAGCCGCCCGTGCGGCAGGCGTCGGCCAGCAGGGCCTGTTCCGGCTCGCCGTCGAGGAAGTAGCCGCCGAGCCCGGTGTAGACGTTGACGCCGGCGGCGAGCAGTCGGGCGATCGACTCCGGGTCGTAGCCCTGCGCGCTCCAGATCGCCGCGTCGGGGGCCAGCGCGATGATCTCGTCGAGGCTGCGGGTGGTGGTGATGCCGAGCGGGGGGAGGCCCACCACGTCACCCGCGTCGCGACCGGCCTTCTCCGCGCTGTGGACCAGGACGCCGACCAGCTTCATCCGGGGATGGCGGGCCAGCCGGCGGACGTTCTCCGCACCGACCCCGCCGGTGAAGCACTGCACGACCCGGATCATCGCAGCNCCACCACCTGGGCGTTGGTGGCCTTGCCGCCGTCGAACCGCTCGAAGATGTTGCTGCTCGAGCACACCGAGATCAGCGGCGGGAGCGCCGTGCCGTCGCAGGTGAAGGTGATCCCGTGCCCGATCGGCAGCGGCACGTTCTTCGCGCTCTTCACCGCCGCGGTGACGGCGGCGGGGCTGATGTCGCCCCGGATGCCCTGGGCCGCCCGGATGAACGACATCATGCCCTGGTAGCCGATGCCGGCGTAGCCGCCCGTCGGGGTGTCCGGCGCGTACCTGGCCATGATCGCGTCGTAGCGCCGCACCTCGGGATCGTCCTTGCTGATCACGTCGTACGGGGTGGCGACCTGGGTGCCGTCGATGGCGGACCCGACCGCGTCCAGGACGCTGCGCTCCACGCAGGGCTGGGTGATCAGCGTGTCGGCGCTGTTGCCGACGGTCTCCAGGGCCTTGATGACGCTGATGCACACCGTCGACTCGCCGATGACGGCGACCGCGTCGGGCTTGCGCCGCAGCGCCGCACTGACGATCGGGGTGGCGTCCGGGGTGCCGGCCGGGACGGTGGCGACGGTGAAGTCCACCCCGGCGGCCTTGAACGCCGGCGCCCCCAACTGCTGGGCGGCGCCGATGGCGGACGGGGAGTCGATGACGAACGCGGTGAACGATCGGTAGCCCTTGTCCTTGGCGTACTTTGCCCACGCCCGCAGGATCGAGGGGAAGCCGCCCGTCCAGACGAACGAGGCGGGGGAGGTCAGCTCGGGGGCCGTCGCGCCGTTGGCGGTGATGTACGGGATACCGGCCCCGGTCACGATCGGCGCGATCGTCGCGCCCAGGCCCGTCGAGGTCACGACCAGCGCGTCCGCCTTCGCCTCGACCACCTTGTTGGCGCAGGTCCGGGCGGTCGCGACGTCCTCCCTCGTCGGGCAGGTCAGCACGATGTCGATCCGATGGCCGCCGATGCCGCCGAGGTTGTCGTTCGCGTAGCTGACCGCCGCCTTGGCCGCCGCGGTCGTCTCGGGCTGGCTGATCGCCGCCCCGCCCTCGTTCGTGATGATCGCGACGCGCACCGGCGCCGACGCCGACGGCCTCGTGCCGGGAAAGAGGCTCGGGTCCGCCGACGCGGCCGCTCCACCCGCCGCGGAACCGCTTGATCCACAGGCGGCCGTCGTCAGGACGAGCGCAGAGAGCACCGTGCCGGCCAGCGCGCGCGGGGCGATGCCCGCGCGCCGTAACGGGATGATCGACATCGTCGGTCCTTTGCCTGGGAGCCGGGGTCCTCCGCCGAGCGGCCGGCCTGTGCCGGACGTCACAGCGGTGATGCAGGAAGGTAGAGCTCCCACGCCGGGAAAGTCAACGTTCGTTAGCCAGCCACCTTGCGAACCATCGCATCGACCCTGCCAACTCGGGCCTGAAACTCGCCAGTTGACCACTGAAGCGAACGAACGTTAGCCTCTGCGACGACAGGGTCGTATGACCTGCCGCACATTCCGAGTTCGACTCCACCTCGTCGCACCGCCCGCACGCACCGGTCCCGCCTCGCATCGGTCCCGCCTCGCATCGGAGCAGATCAGCAGATGAGCGTCGGCATCGCCAGTGCCGTGGACAGCTTCGCGACAGCGGAGTTGGAGACCTTCCCCCCTGGGCCGCACGACGTCGTCGTCGCGGTCGGCGCAAGCGGGATCTGCGCCAGCGACCACAGCGTGCTCGCCGGCCACCTGCCCTTCGGGCTGCCGTTGGCGCTCGGGCACGAGTTGGCCGGACGGGTGGTCGAGGTCGGCACGGACGTCAGCCGCGTCCGCGTCGGCGACCGCGTGGTCGGGGCGTCGATTCCCGCCTGCGGGCGGTGCTGGTGGTGCCGCCGGCACCTGAAGTACCTGTGCTCCCAGACGCCGGCGATCTGGGCGACGCCTCGCTACCGGACCGACGACGGGCGTGCCGTCAGCGCGTTCTGCGGGCTCGGTTCCTTCGCCGAGACGGCCACCGTGCACGAGCTGTCCGTCGTCCCGGTCGGCACCGACCTTCCCGACGAGCAGCTCGCGCTGATCGGGTGCGGCGTCGTCACCGGGGCGGGAGCGGTCTTCAACACCGCGCGGGTCTCCCCGGGTGACGAGATCGCCGTCGTGGGCGCAGGCGCCGTCGGCCTCGCCGTGATCCAGGCCGCCGCCGTCGCCGGGGCGAGCCGCATCGTCGCGATCGAACCCGTCCCGGCCAAGCGTCGGCTGGCGGCGGACCTCGGCGCGACGGACGTGCTGGACCCGGCGGTCACCGACGACCTCGTCGCAACCGTCCGGGACCTCACCGCCGGCCGGGGCGTCGACGCGGCGTTCGAGGCGGCCGGGCGCGTCGACACGACGCTGGCCGCCTACCGGATGACCCGTGCGGCGGGAACCGTCGTCGCCGTCGGAGCGGCGGAGGCGACCGCGGTCCTCGACCTGGGCGCCTGGGAGCACGTCAGCAGCGGCCGGAACTTCACCAGCGCGGTGTACGGGTCCGCCGACATCGACGTGGACTTCCCGCTGCTGGTGCGCCTGGCGGAGGCCGGCCGCCTGAACCTCGAACGGCTCGTCTCCACACGCATCGGCCTGTCGGCCGCCGACATCACCGCCGCCTTCGCCGACACCGAGTCCGTCCGCACCGTGATCCTCCCCTGACCGTCCGCGGGAACGGCACCGCCGACCGCCGCCCACCCACCGCCGCCCACCCACCGCCGACAGAACGCGCCGGACCCGGACGTGCCGGGTCGGGCCGTGTCCCCCGCGAGCACCCGAAAGGTCGACATGACCCTCTCCGATAGGACCGCGCTCGTCACCGGCGCCGGCCGCGGTATCGGCCGAGCCATCGCCCGTCGGCTCGCCCGCGACGGCGCGGCCGTCATCGTGAACTACGCGACCAGTGCCGAGCAGGCCGCCAGCCTGGTCAAGGAGATCGAGGCGGACGGCGGCGACGCCTGGACGGAGCAGGCCGACGTCGCCAATCTGGCCCAGGTCGACGATCTGTTCACGCGGATCCGGGCCCGCACCGATCGCGTCGACGTGCTCGTCAACAACGCCGGGCGCGGGGCCGGCGGCATGCCGACGCTGGCCGCGACGACGCCGGCGATCTACGACTCCACGTTCGGCCTCAACGCCCGTGGCCTGTTCTTCGTGACGCAGCGGGCGGTCGAGCTCATGCCCGACGGTGGGCGCGTCATCAGCATCAGCAGCGGCAGCTCGTCGACCCGCCAGCCCGGACTGTCCGCGTACGCNGGCAGCAAGGCGGCGATCGAGGCCTTCACCCGCGTCTGGGCCACCGAGCTGGCCCCCCGCAAGGTGACGGTGAACGCGGTGGTCCCCGGCATCGTGGACACCGACCTGATCCGCAACGGGATGACCCCGCAGCTCGCCGAGCACTACGGCAGCCTGGTCCCGCTCGGCCGGCTCGGGCAGCCGGAGGACATCGCGGACGTGGTGGCCTTCCTCGCCGGCGACGATGCCCGATGGATCACCGGCCAGTGCGTGACGGCCAGCGGCGGTGCCTGACCAGCAGCCCTGATCCAGCAGCCCACCCGTCCGCCGTCCGCCGCGGCCGTCCGCCGTCCGCCGCGGCCGTCCGCCGTCCGCCGCGGCCGTCCGCCGTCCGCCGCGGCCGTTCGCTTCCCGCCGCGGCCGTCCGCCGTCCGCCACCCGCCACCCGCCACCGCAGTCAGGAGCGCCGTCGTGCACGTCACCGTCGAGTTCCCCGTGTCGGACCCGCACTACAGCCCCGAGCTGGTGACCGCGGCGGGGGTCACCCGAGTGGTCCAGGCGGCCGAGAGGCTGGGCTACGCGGCGGTCGCCTTCACCGAACACCCGGCGCCGTCGCTGAAGTGGCTCAGGTCGGGCGGGCACGAGGCGCTCGACGTCGTCCCGGCGCTGGCGTTCTGCGCCGCGGCAACGACCCGGCTTCGCCTCATGACGTACCTGCTGGTGCTGCCGTACCGCAATCCCCTGCTCACGGCCCGGGCGGCGGCGACCGTGGACATCCTGTCCGAGGGCAGGTTGACCGTCGTCGTCGGAACCGGCTATCTGCGCTCGGAGTTCCGGGCCCTGGGCGTGGACTTCGACGAGCGCAACCTGCTGTTCGACGAGGCGCTCGAAGTCCTGCGGGGCGTGTGGAGCAGATCCCCCTTCGACTACGAGGGCAGGCACTTCACCGCCGCCTCGATCGCCGCTCTGCCGATGCCCGTCACGCCGGACGGACCGCCGATCTGGGTCGGNGGCAACAGCGCCGTGGCCCGGCGCCGGGCGGCCCGGGTGCAGGGCTGGAGCCCCCTGATGATCCCCGACTCGATCGCCAGCACGACGCGCACGCCCGCCCTGACGTCGTTCGCCCAGCTCAGGTCGGCGGTGACGGAAGTCAACGAGCTTGCCTCTCGGGAGCGCGGACGGGACGTCACCGTCGACGTCCAGCTCCAGTCCCTGCAGAGCACGTGGCTCCAGGACCCGAACGNCTCCCCCGACGAGCATCTGGACTTCCTGGGCCAGGCCCGGGACGCGGGCGCGACCTGGTTCGTCGTNCAGCCCCCCGGGCACAGCGTGGCAGCCTGCATCGACGCTCTNGAGCGCTACGCCGACGTCGTCCGCCTCAGCTCGTCGACGCCGACAGGTCGACCGTGAACTCCTCGCAGACGCCGTGCAGTCGGAGGGTCGCCGGGGCGGTGGACGCGTCGATGTGCCGCAGCGGGCGACGGCAGAGGACCAGGGGATGGTCTGACCAGAGCTGTGGGACTGCGCTCGTCGCCGAGGTCCGGGCGGCACGGCACCCGCTCACCTATCTACCGACGGCGAGCTTCATCCGAGTCTCTCCCCGTGATCATAGAATCACCGCACCGAAGCCTTCGACGCTGGGCGGCTCATGCCGACAACCGAGACATCCGGTGTCTTGTCACAGTGCGCGCGCTAGGATACGGCTGCGTGACCAGTCAGGTACGCAGGGCCNTGCGTGGAATCGCATACGGCACGTCGGTTGCCGCTGTCACTGTCGCGGCGCTTGTGACGCTGCCCGAGGTCGGACCCCTCATCGGCTTCTCCGCGGTAGTCGCGGTCGCAGCCGCGCTTCTGCCCACTCTGTGGCTGGCGGACCGGATTCGACTGGTGCCACCGGCCTCGCTTGTCGCCTNCGGCGTCTCCCTGGCCGTGACGTTCCTCTATCCCGGACCAGCCGTGAATGCCACGGCGAACTGGTGGCTGCTGGAAACAGTCGCGCTGTTGGTCCTCATCGTCCCGGCGGTGCGCCGCCCGAGTCCCCGGACATCCCTGACCCTGGGGACGCCGTTGATCATCACCGTCACCTTGCTGCCGCTGCGGCTGATCCTGCGCGTCGACCCGCATGCGACCTTCGGGCAGGCGAGCAGACTCTGCCTGGCCTGGGCCCTTCTGTCGGCCGCTTCGGTCGGCGGTGGATGCTACCTGCGCTCGCTGGACTCCAGGAGCCGCGCTGCGGTGGTCGCCGAACGCCGGACGCAACGCGTCGACCTGGCCCGTGATCTGCACGATTTCGCCGCTCACGATGTCACCGGCGTCGTCGTGTTGGCTCAGGCCGCGCAGGTCCTTGCCAGGGAGGATCCACGCCGCGCTATCGAACTGCTGCCCCGTATCGAAGCCGCCGGCGCCCAGGCGTTGGCCGCAATGGACCGTACAGTCCAGGTATTTGCCGAGACGGCCAGGGTGGAACGCGGCGAGGTAGTCGGACAGCCGGGCGGCGCGGAGGTCACCCCCCGCTTGCCCCGGGATCTGGGCGAGCTTCCCTCCTTGGTCTCCAGGTTCACCCGAACCGGATCGATCGAGGCATCCCTCGATCTCGCGTCCGGCGCGCTGGAGGAACTGCCGAACCATGTGAGCAGCCTGGGTTACCGAGTGGTGGTCGAGGCGCTCACCAACGTACGGCGGCACGCCGCCGGTGCGACGAAGGTGCGAATCGCCGTGTTCCGCGCGCCCCACGACGTCGTCGCCGAAGCTCTCCATGTCCTGGTCACCGACGACGGACGGCAGTGTCAGTCGCCGCCGGACCTGGCCGATCCCGACCGCCAGGGAGGTGGCTTCGGCCTCACCAGTCTCACCGAGCGGGTCGAGGCGCAGAGCGGCACTCTGGCGGCGGGCCCGCGCATGCAGGGATGGCAGGTCAGCGCCGTGCTGCCCATCACTGCATCGCCCCGGGCGCGACACCAGATGGCCGACGTGGACGGTCCGGCCGAGGTCCGTNCCCCTCCCGCCACGTCACAGATTCGGTGACCGGGACTGCGGTGGCCGACGGGGTACCAGACAAGAGCGTCGGCGATCCGTGGAACGACCTCCCCGAAAATCTGCCGAACGGCCTATGGCCGCGATCACTCCCGGCGGGGGAGCATGGGATTCGTGCCGGAGGTGACCCCAGCCTGTGCCGCGCCGATCACGGCGACAGCGGGCGCGATTTCGGTAACGGATCACGAGAAGTCACTCGGCCAGGAATTCCCGAACTCGACTTCTCCTAGCCTTCCAGCGAGATCACCATTCTACGGGCGGCGGCCCCGTCCAGATCATGCGCTCACGAGCTGTCGGGATGCATGGATCTCAGCACATCGCCGAAAGATGGGTCGCGAAGTCCGCTCTCCGGGACCGGTCGTCGATGTTTTTCGATTCCCTCGAGTTCGACATCGTCACCGCCGAATTTCTTCCTAGTACTACAGCACCAGTGATCTTTATGTGGCTGCTGCCTGCCGGGCGATGNTTTGGGCAGCGTAGATCCGGGTCTGGTAGTGGTAGTAGCGGGCGNGGGCCTGGTGGCCGCGGNGCCAGTCCGACCACCAGGTGATCATGGCGGGTGGGAGAACGGCTTCGGTGAACAGGGCGAAGACATGGCGGATCTCGTTGAGGGTGAACGGTGTCATCATGCGCCTGTCCGGTTCCGGCTGTTCGGCGACCGGCAGGCCACCGGGGAGACGCTTGTATCCCACGGCGGTCATCGTCGGCGGGACGGCCGGCGGGTTCTGGTCGCGGTGTTTCC
>NZ_LJJX01000071.1:0-29893 GCF_001421075.1 Frankia sp. CpI1-P
CGACCCCTACGGACGCGACGACCGCGCCCCCGCCGGCTACCCCGACGCCGACCGCGACCCCTACGGCCGCGCCCCCGACGACCGGGCCGACCGGGCCGACCGCGGACGCGACCCCTACGGACGCGACGACCGCGCCCCCGCCGGCTACCCCGACGCCGACCGCGACCCCTACGGCCGCGCTCCCGACGACCGGGCCGACCGGGCCGACCGCGGTGGCTACCCCACCGGACGCGACGACCGCGCCCCCGCCGGCTACCCCGACGCCGACCGCGGCGGGTACCCGCCGGCCCGGGAGGGCCGCGGGGCGGGTGGCTACGGCGAGGACCTGGACCGCGAGTCCGACACCCACCGCCGCAGCCGGCGTGACGACGGGTACGGCTATGAGGCCGATCCGCTGGGCCTCGACCCGGGCGCGGCGCCCGCGGGGGCGCCCGAGCGGAGCCTGCCTGGCCGCAGCGGGGATCCGCGGCACACCACCGATCCCCGCTACGCCCGACCCGGAGGCGATCCGCGGCTCGACGACCCGCGGCTGAGCGACCCCGACCTCGGCGACCCGCGCCACGACGCCGGACGGGGCGGCCGGCGCGATCCGATCGCCGACGACCCGCGCGGCGCCGGCGGGTGGGACCGCGACCGTCCCCCGACGGGGGCCACCGTCTGGGAGGCCATCGTCGAGGCGGAGCGCGAGTACTACGACAGCGGCGACGACCACCGGGTGCCGTTCCCGACCTTCTACCCGCGCCGCGTCTTCGCGCTCGCCGGCGCGCAGATGCTCGTCGGCCGGCGCAGCGAGTCGCGTGGCATCCACCCGGACATCGACCTGTCCGGCGCGCCGGAGGATCCGGGCATCTCGCGCAGCCACGCGTTGTTCGAGCAGCTCCCCGACGGCGGCTACGCCGTGCGCGACCCCGGCTCGACCAACGGCACCCGACTCAACGACGAGCCGGACCCGATCGAACCCGGGCAGCCCGTCCCGCTCCGGGACGGCGACCGCGTCTACCTGGGTGCCTGGACACGCATCACGCTGCGCGCCCGCTGATCGACCGGCGCCGGCCCGGAAGTCGGGCCGGCGCCGAGCGTCGCGCGGAGTCGTCGTCTGCCCGGGTGGTGCGACCGGCCGACAACCAGCGCGCCGTCGTGGCCGGGGGCCTGGCCGGGCGGCAGCCCCACGACTGCGGGGCCGCCGCCGGGCGGACTCAGGCCAGGTACCAGCGCTGCCCTTCGGGGGTGTCCTCGACGATGAGACCGGCGGCCGCGAGCCGCGAGCGGATCGAGTCGGCCTCCGCGTAGTCCTTCCGTGCCCGCGCCGCCGAGCGCAGATCCAGCGCGATCTGCATGACCCCGTCGAGCGCGGGCCGCAGCTCGGCGCCGGCGGAGGGCCACTGCTCGTGCGGGTCGAGCCCGAGAACGCCGAGCATCCGGCGGGTGACGTCGACCCAGCCCGCCAGCTTGCGGCTGTGCGCCTTCGACAGCACCTGGTTGCCCTGGCCGACCGCGCCGAAGACGGCCGCGAGCGCGCGGCCGACCGCGAGATCGTCGTCCATGGCCGCCGCGAAGTCCGCCCACACCCGCTGCGGGGTCAGCCCCGCCTCGGCGTCCCCCGCCGTGCCGCCCACGGCCTCGCTACCGGGCCCGCCCCGGGCGGTCCGTCCCCTTCGCCCAGCCCCCGCCGCAGCCGGGCCGTCGTCGGCCGCCAGGGCCGCCGCCTCACCCGGGCCGCCGAGGATGTCCAGCGCGTTGCGGACGAAGGTCTCCACCCGGTCGTGCGCGGCGGCCGACTCGCCCAGCGCCTCCGGGGTGTACTCAAGCGTCGAGCGGTAGTGCGCCGACAACAGGTGATAGCGCAGTACCTGGGGGCGGACGACATCGAGGGCGTCGGCGACGAGCACCGAGTTCCCGAGCGACTTCGACATCTTCGTGCCGCCGGTGGTCAGCAGCCCGACGTGCATCCAGTACCGGGCCATCTCGCCGGCCGCGCCACCGCCGGCGCCGCCCGCCGCGCAGACCGTCTGCGCCCGCTCGTTCTCGTGGTGCGGGAAGACCAGGTCGAGCCCGCCGCCATGGATGTCGAAGGCCGGGCCGAGGTACTTGCCGGCCATCGCCGAGCACTCCAGGTGCCAGCCGGGACGACCGTCGCCCCAGGGCGANGACCAGAACGGCTCGCCGGGCCGGGCGGCCTTCCACAGCGCGAAGTCCCGCGGATCGGCCTTGCCGGGCTCCGACTCCGCCGAGGGCAGCATGGCGTCCGGCCGCTGGTGGGACAGGACCCCGTACTCGGCGAAGGAACCGACCCGAAACCAGACCGAGCCCGCGCCGGCGTAGGCGTGGCCGCCGGCGATCAGCGCGGAGATCAGCGCGATCATCTCCGGGATGTGTCCCGTCGCGCGCGGCTGGATCGTCGGCGGCAGGATGCCGATCGTGCGATAGGCGTCGTCGAAGGCACGGGTCTGACGGGTGGCGAGCTCCCAGACCGAGGTGCCGTCCCGGTCCGCATTGATGATGATCTTGTCGTCGATGTCGGTCACGTTCTGGACGAGCGTCACCTCGTGCCCGGACTGCACCAGCCACCGGCGCAGAAGGTCGAACGGCAGGGCCGTGCGGACGTGGCCCACGTGCGGCGGCGACTGCACGGTGGGTCCACACACGTAGACGCCCACGTGACCGGGGCGCAGCGGCTCAAATGGCCGCACGCGCCGCCTGCGCGTGTCGTAGAGGTGGAGACCCATCTGTCAAGGGTACGGCTCCGGCCCCGGCGGCGGGTACGCAGCCCGTGTCAGCCGACCGTCAGCACCCGGTCGGCCACGACCCGGATGACGAGCCGGACCTCGCCCGGATCGTCCCACCGGTAGATGTCACCGGTGTACTTCAGCGACAGCCGGTCGATCAGCTCCCGGCCCCCCTGCTCGGTGAGCGTGGCCGTGCCGCGCACCTCGACGTACGAGTAGGGGTCGTCCTGGTCGAGGAACATCAGCCCGACCCGCGGATCACGGGCGATGTCCCGTTCCTTCGCACGTCCGCGCGCCGTGGACAGCAGCAGCTCGTCCTCGTCACGATCCACCCAGAGCACGGTCATCCGCGGCGAGCCGTCGGCCTGGACCGTGGNCAGGACGACGTAGGTCCGCGCGTCCGCGAGGGCCCGCACCGGCTCGGGAAGGCGACCAGCCATCACACTCCTCGGGCTCCTCGGGGAGCGGCCAACGACGGCTCAGCCTTTCATNCACCGCCGGCACACTACCGAGCGATGACGGATCGGCATACCCGCTCGGACGCGGCCGGAGCTCAGGCGCGCACGACCAGGGCCGTGGCGATCGCCGCGAGCCCCTCACCCCGGCCGGTCAGGCCGAGCCCGTCGGTGGTCGTCGCCGACAGGCTCACCGAGGCGCCCAGGGCCGCGGACATCGCCGCCTGGGCCTGCTCACGGCGCGCCGCCATCCGCGGGCGGTTGCCGATGACCTGCACCGACACGTTCCCGATCACCCAGCCACCGACGGCGAGCAACCGGGCCGTCTCGGCCAGCAGGACCGCACCGGACGCCCCCGCGTACTCCGGCCGGTCGGTGCCGAACACCTTCCCCAGATCGCCGAGACACGACGCGGTGAGCAATGCGTCACAGGTCGCGTGCGCGGCGACGTCCCCGTCCGAGTGCCCGGCGAGGCCCGTCTCTCCCGGCCACTCCAGGCAGGCAACCCAGCACGGCCGACCGGCCGCGAACGGGTGCACGTCGACGCCGATGCCCACGCGCGGCAGCACCGCGGTCGTCACCGCGCTCGAGGCCGGCGCCGGGCGGTCGGTGGGCGCCACGCCGCCATCCGCCGGCTGGGGCGTGTCCGGGCTCACCCGAGGCTCCGGACATCCGAGCCAGCGCGCACGTCCGCGCCACCGCGCGGGTCGGTCCCACCGCGGGGGTCGGTCCCACCGCGGGGGTCCGCAGCCGCGCGGGGGTCGCCCGGGGCGCAGCGGGCAAGCAACGCCTCGGCGAGTACGAGATCGGGCGGTTGGGTCACCTTGAACGCCTCCTGAGCGCCGGGGATGGTCGTCACCGGCACCCCGAGAGCCTCCACCAGGCCGGCGTCGTCCGTCGCCGGAATGTCCTGCAGGGCATACGCGGCGGTGAGCACGTCACGCCGGAATCCCTGCGGGGTCTGCACCGCCCGCAGCCGGTCGCGGGGCGGGGTGCGGATCACCCGGCCGTCCGGGCCGACCTCCTTGACGGTGTCCGTCAGGCCGAGCACGGGGATCACCGCCGGATGACCGGCCAGCACTGCCGCGGCGACCGCGTCAACGAGCGCAGGCGGAGTCAACGGCCTGGCCGCGTCGTGGACGAGGACGACGGAGACGTCCTCGTCGATCGCGCGCAGGGCCCGGCGGACCGAATCCACCCGCTCCGCGCCGCCCGCGATCACGCGCACGTCCCGCCCGAGCAGTTGAGCCACGACCTCGACCAGAGTCGGCGGTGCCGCCACGACGATCTGCGTCACCGACTCCGAACGCCGCAGCGCCTCGATCGAACGCACCAGCATGGGCCTACCGCCCAGGGCTCGCAGAGCCTTCGGGGTACCCCCGCCCAGCCGCTCGCCGCGGCCGGCAGCCGGCACGATCGCCGCGACCCGCGGGCCGCTCGCCCGCGACTGGAGACCTTCGCCCATCACCAGACCTCCCGTGTGCCATCCACCACGAGAGCATGGCCTATCCGGCCGACCGGATGCGAGCCGGCCGACCGGTACGCCGATCGGGCGTGCGCAGCCGGATGGGTGCGAGCGCCGCCATCGGACCACGCCGGCCAGCGAACCCGGCCCGCCGGACGACAGGGCGTCCGGAGGGGCCGACCTCCCGGCCGGAAATCATATTCCGGTAGTTTCACGCCGACCGAATGAACCGGCCGACACCCGATCTATTACGACCGGGCCGACAAGGCCTGGATCAGCCGGCGAGAACCTCGTCGAGCATCNCCTCGGCCTTGTCCTCGTTGGTGCCCTCCGCGAGCGCGAGCTCACTGACGAGGATTTGTCGCGCCTTGCTCAACATCCGCTTCTCACCCGCAGAAAGACCGCGCTCGCGATCACGGCGCCAGAGATCGCGGACGACCTCGGCAACCTTGTTCACGTCGCCGGAGGCGAGCTTTTCGAGATTTGCCTTGTACCGCCGGGACCAGTTGGTGGGCTCCTCGGTGTGGGGTGCCCGGAGCACCTCGAACACCCGTTCCAGCCCATCCTGCCCGACGACGTCGCGCACCCCGACCATGCCGACGTTGTCGGCCGGCACCCGGACAGTCAGATCGCCCTGAGCGACCTTCAGCACGAGATAGAGTCTTTCCTCGCCCTTGATGACGCGGGTTTCTATCGCGTCAATCAGAGCAGCACCATGATGCGGGTAAACAACGGTCTCGCCGACTTGGAACGCCATGTGTCACGTGCCCCTTCCGCCTCTACCAGCGTAACACGCACGCATCGCCGCAGGTCAGACGCGCGCTGCAAGCGCAAGGGCCGCAACGCCAAGCCGAGGGGCCCGGCGGAGCCTTCCGGCCACCGTTCGCGACGGCGGACACCGCCCGACCCGGATCCACGCGCCGATCGCACTTCGCCGCGCACCGACACGAACAGCCCTACCAGGTAAAACAGGCGACAGGTCGACGGACGTTGGCTGCGCGCCCGAGCGTCAACCGCCAGGCGAACGTAGCGCGGACAGACCCCGCTCGCGCGCCGACACGGTGGCGACCGGCCGGGCGGCGGCGCGGTCCGCCGGCCCGGCCCCGGCACCGGCCGCGGCCGGCTCGCCCGCGGGCCGGCCGGGTGCGCGGCGTGACACTGCCCACGTCCCCGACCGGCCCTTCGTGGCCTGTCGGGCCGGTCAGCCCGGCTGCCGGCGCCCGGGCACCGTCCCGGCACGCGCCGCCCACCGGCCCACGCGGGCTGGCCGGGGCCGGCGGCCTGGGCACGTGGCGCCGCCGGGTGGCTAGTGTTAGCCCCGCACGGAGACCTCCGTGGATGGCCACTCGACACCGGCCGTCGGCGGCAGGTCCTCCGGGCACCGGGGGTGACCCCTGCACGCCGGGTCCGACTACCGGCGCCGGGGCGCGCCGCCGGGTGGCCGTCCACGCGACGGCCGTCGACCAGCACCGGCGCCGCCCAACGCGCCGGTCTTGTGCAGGAGGAGCCACCGAGCTGTGAGCCGCCGTCCGGGTGCCCGTTTCCCGTCAGTCACCGCCGTCGCCGAGGCGACGCCCGCCGCCGCACCCCGCGACGACGCCGCGCCGCGCTCAGCATTGCGGCGGCGGATGACCTCCCGCCGGGTGGGCGTCGCCCTGCTGGCCTCGGTGATCGGTTCGGCCGGCCTGGCGAGCTGCGCCTCCGGCAACGACGCGTTGACGAACCTCGCGCGGACCACGACCAACAGCGTCGCGGGGTCCGTAGGTTCCATCACTTTGCGTAACGTCTATGTCGCCGGGCCCGTGTCCCAGGGTGATTCCGCGCCGATCGTGTCGGCGTTCTTCAACGGGGGCGGCGAGCCGGACACCCTCGTCTCGGTGTCCTCGCCGGAGGCCGGCGGCGGNCAGCCGCCGAAGTCGGCGCAGCTCGCCCCCGGCGGCGGCCAGATCTTCATCGCGGACGCCGACGCACCCACCCTGCGGGGCGTGCAGCGCAACCTGCTGATCGGCTCCCAGCTCCCGATCACCTTCACCTTCGCGAAGGCCGGCAGCGTGACTCTGGACGTGCCGGTGGAGCCGGCCGCTCCCGGTGCCTCCGGTGCCCCGACCGAGGCCACCACGAGCACGCAGACGCCCGCCACCGGCTCGGCCTCGCCGAGCGCCGGCGCCTCTCTCTCCGCCCATACCGCCACTCCGGCCGCCGGCACCGCCACCCCGGCCGCCGGCACCCCCACCCCGACGGCCACCGCCACCGCGACCGCGGGCTGAGCCCGCCGAGGCCGGGCCCGGCCCGGCTGCCGCACCGCGGGCAGTGCTCGTGGCAGCCGACGGCCGGGCATCAGCGTGGCGAGCGCGCAGCCGTGCCGCCCTGGACCCGNATCGGCGATTCCGAGGTTCCGCGGGACCGTGGCGCTCTGGACCCGGATGGGCGCTCCCGAGGTTCCGCGGGACCATGCCGCAACTCCCGGCCGTGCTCCCTCGTGGGCCATCAGCCCGTCGGCCCCACTTAGTTGCGCCGGGAACTGCAGGAGCTTGACGACGGTCGTGGGCCGGCGGAACGCCAACAACCTCCTGTAACTGCTGACCGTCCGGTGGCCGGGATGAACACCGACCTGGGCGCCGGCGGACCAGGGCCGGCGCACCAGGGCACCGGTCCAGGGCACCGGTCCAGGGCACCGGCGGCGCCAGCCCGGCAGGGGCTCTGGGCGCCGATTGCGGCTGGTACGGCGTCGTCGGCTCCGGTCCTGGTCACACGACACCTGTGGGCGCCCCCACGCGCGGCTGGCTCCGACATGTCGGACCGGCCGGTTAACGTGGCGCCCATGACATCCACTCGGCCGGCGGCCGGCGGTCGCGCGTCCGGTCGAACGGCGTCGGGCGGGTTCCGGTGCAGNGGCTGCGGGGCGGAGTCCGTCCGCTGGGCCGGGCGCTGCCCGCGCTGCCAGGAGTGGGGGACGCTGGAGGCCCAGGCGCCTGCGCCGCGCCGGACCTCGGGTCTCGGCGGTGCCGGGCGGGCGATCACGGCCACGGAGGTCACGGCGCCGGCGCAGCCGGTGGTGTCCGTCGACGTCACGGCGGCTCGCCGCCGGCCCACGGGCATCGACGAACTGGACCGGGTGCTCGGCGGTGGTCTCGTCCCCGGCGCGGTGATCCTGCTCGCCGGTGAGCCGGGCGTCGGCAAGTCCACGCTGCTGCTGGAGGTGGCCGCCCGCAGCGCGGCCGGCGGGGCCCGGGCCCTCGTCGTCACCGGCGAGGAGTCGGCCGCGCAGGTGCGGCTGCGCGCGGGGCGGACGGGCGCGCTCCACGAGGATCTGTGGATCGCCGCCGAGACGGATCTCGGCGCCGTGCTGCGCCACGTCGAGGAGGTCTCGCCGGCTCTGCTGGTGGTCGACTCGGTGCAGACGATCTCCGCTGCCGGGGTGGAGGGGGCGGCCGGCGGCGTCACCCAGGTGCGCGAGGTCACCGCCGCGCTGATCCGCACGGCGAAGGCACTCGGCCTCGCGACGGTGCTTGTCGGCCATGTGACAAAGGATGGCCTGGTGGCCGGGCCCCGCCTGTTGGAACATCTGGTGGACGTGGTCCTGCATTTCGAGGGTGAGCGGCACTCCGCGCTTCGCCTCGTGCGGGCGGGCAAGAACCGGTACGGCCCCGCCGACGAGGTCGGCTGTTTCGAGATGAGCGACTCCGGCATCCACGGGATCGCCGATCCCAGCGGGCTGTTTCTGTCCCGTTCGGGGGCGGGCGGCCTGGAGGCGGTGCCGGGGACGTGCGTCACCGTGACGGTGGAGGGCCGCCGGCCGCTCGTCGCGGAGGTGCAGGCCCTCGTCGCCGAGACGTCCGCCCAGGTGCCACGACGGGCGGTGTCCGGGCTGGACCCGGCCCGGGTGGCGATGATCCTCGCCGTGGTCGAGCGCCGGGCGAAGGTCCGGTTCGGTAAGGCCGACGTCTACGCCGCGACCGTCGGCGGGGTGCGCCTCGCCGAACCCGCGGCGGATCTGGCGACGGCGCTCGCGGTCGTGAGCGCGGCGCGGGACCGGCCGCTGCCAGCCGATCTCGTCGCAGTCGGGGAGGTGGGGCTGGCCGGGGAGGTGCGGGCCGTGGGTGCCGTCCGCCAGCGGCTCGCCGCGGCGGCCCGGCTGGGATTTCGCCGGGCGCTCGTGCCCACGGGTGCCGGGCCCGGGCCCGAGGGCATGAAAGTCACCGAGGTGCCCGATCTGATCGGCGCCATAACCCGAATGCATGAAGCGTAACAAGAAATATGTCTGTTTTGAGTAATTTCGTTACCCCATGAAGAGCTGGACCGCACCGACTCCGGTCGCCCCGATAGCATCGCGGCAGAAGTGGCAGAGGTGGCAGACAGCGGGGAGCCGAGGAGCTGAGGGAGCCTGATGGCGGGACCACCCGGAGACGACATCTTCCGGGCGACACTGGCCGCGGTCGCCNCCGGAACTCCATTCCGCGACGNCTTGGAGCGCATCCTTCGCGGGCATACCGGGGCGCTGATTGTGCTCGGCCACGACAAGGTCGTCGAGGGTTTGTGCACCGGCGGCTTCGAGCTCGACGTCGAGTTCTCGGCCACCCGGCTGCGGGAGCTGGCCAAGATGGACGGCGCGATCGTGCTGTCCTCGGACCTGCAGCGGATCGTGCGCGCCGCAGTGCATCTCGTGCCGGACCCGACGGTGCCCACCGAGGAGTCCGGTACCCGCCACCGCACCGCCGAGCGGGTCGCCAAGCAGACCGAGTACCCCGTCATCTCGGTCAGCCAGTCGATGNACATCATCGCGCTCTACGTCGCCGGGCGGCGCTACGTGCTCGACGGCTCGGCCGCGATCCTGTCCCGGGCGAACCAGGCGCTGGCCACCCTGGAGCGCTACAAGCTCCGCCTCGACGAGGTCGCGGGCACACTGTCCGCGCTGGAGATCGAGGATCTCGTCACGGTCCGGGACGCGATCTCGGTCAGCCAGCGGCTGGAGATGGTGCGCCGCATCGCGGACGAGATCGAGGGCTACGTCGTCGAGCTCGGCACCGATGGGCGGCTGCTGTCGCTGNAGCTCGAGGAGCTGATGGCCGGCGTCGAGACGGAGCGCGAACTCACCGTGCGCGACTATCTGCCCGCCGGGTCGAAGGCCGGGTCGGCCGCGCAGGTCCTCAGCGAGCTGTCCGCGATGTCGCCGACCGACCTGCTCGACCTCACCGTGCTCGCCCGGGTGATCGGCTTCTCCGGCGGGGCGGACATCCTGGATCGGCAGATCAGCCCACGGGGCTACCGCATGCTGGCGAAGGTCCCCAGGCTGCCGCGGATGGTGGTCGACCGGCTCGTCGACCACTTCGGCACGCTGCAGAAGCTGCTCGCCGCCGGGGTCGACGACCTGCAGGCGGTCGACGGTGTCGGCGAGACCAGGGCCCGCGCCGTGCGCGAGGGCCTGTCACGGCTGGCCGAGTCGAGCATCCTCGAACGCTACGTCTGACCACCCGTCCCGCGGCCGCCCCCCGCCGGCCTGGCACGATGGCGGGGATGACCAGCGCACCGCGGACCGCGCCCGCTTTCCCGCCCGTGGCCACGGCATCGGCCCTGGCCACGGCATCGACCCCAGCCACGGCCACGGCATCGGCCGGGCCTGAGACGCTCGCCGGGCTGGTGCTCGACTGGTTCGCCGCCGCCGCCCGGGATCTGCCCTGGCGGCGTCCCGGGACGACGCCGTGGGCGGTCCTGGTCAGCGAGGTCATGCTGCAGCAGACCCCGGTCACCCGCGTGCTGCCGGTCTGGCAGGCCTGGCTGGACCGGTGGCCGACCCCGGCCGCGCTTGCCGCGCAGCCCGCCGGCGAGGCCGTGCGGGCCTGGGGCCGGCTGGGCTACCCACGCCGGGCGCTGCGGCTGCACCAGGCCGCGGCGGCCGTCGTCGAGCGGCACGGCGGCGAGATCCCGGCGGACCTCGACGCGCTGCTGGCCCTGCCCGGGATCGGGACCTACACGGCCCGGGCGGTCGCCGCGTTCGCCTTCCGTCAGCGCCACCCGGTCGTCGACGTGAACGTGCGCCGCCTGTTCGCCCGCGCCGTGGAGGGCCNGGCGGACCATCCGGCCACCGTCAGCCGCCGCGATCTGGCCGCCGTCGCCGAGCTGCTGCCGACCGACCCCGAGACCGCCGCCATGACCAGCGCCGCGCTGATGGAGCTCGGGGCGCTGGTCTGCGTGGCCCGTACCCCCCGCTGCGCCGCCTGCCCGCTGCTGCACCGCTGCGCCTGGGTGAGGGCGGGCAGTCCGGCCGGGACCGGCCCCACGCGCCGGCCGCAGGGCTACGCCGGCACGGACCGCCAGGTCCGCGGGCGGCTGCTGGCCGTCCTGCGCGACGCCGAGCAGGCGGTCGGCCAGGACCTCCTCGATCAGGTCTGGGACGACCCGGTCCAGCGGGACCGGGCGCTGGCCGGGCTGATCGACGACGGCCTGGTCGTCCGCGTCGCCCCCGGCGTCTACGCCCTGCCGAGCTGACCCGGCGGCGCGAGGTCGAGCAGGCGCGAGGTCGAGCAGACGCGGAGTCAGGCAGACGCAGGGTCAGGCAGGCGCAGGGTCCAGCATGTGAGGTTCGGTCAGGCGGTGGGGTCGGGCGCGGCACGGAACCGGTAGCCGACCCCGCGGATGCTCTCGATGATCGTCGGCTCGCCGGCGGCCTCGCCGAGGCGGCGGCGCAGCCGGCGCACGTGCACGGCGAGCGTGTTGGTCTCGGTGTGCGCCGAGCCCCAGACCTCCCGCAGCAGGGTCTCCCGCGGAACGACCCGTCCGGCCTGCTCCAGCAGCAGCGCGAGCAGCCGGAACTCCCGAGGCGGGACCGACACGACCGCGCCGTCGAGGCGGACCTCGTGGGCCGCCCGGTCCAGCAGCACCGGGCCGCCGCGCAGGACGTCATCCTCCGCCGGCCGGGGCGACTGCGGGCCAGGGCGCCCCGTCCCGATCACGCCGACCATCGCCAGCACCTCGGGCACGCGGTACGGCTTGCCCACGCAGGCGCTCGCGCCCGCGTCCAGGCCGGCCGCGGCGGCCGGCCGGTCGTCGGGACCGACCGCGAGCAGGATCGGCACGTCGTCGTGCCCGGGCACGCTGCGGACCGTCCGCACGACGGTGACCCCGTCGACGACCGGCAACCGAGCGCTGATCAGCAGGGCGGCGGGCTGCTGGAGACCGATTTCCAGCAGGGCCTGCGCGCCGTCGGCCACCACGCTCACCTCGACCCCACCACCGGCGATGGCGTCCAGCATGCCGTCGTCGACCTCGGAGTCCGCGATCAGCAGCGAGGGCCGACCAGCCGACCTGACCTGTGCCGCAGCCCCGTTCCGTCCGGCCACCGGACCACGGTCGGCACCCCCCGGTTGAGCGGACTCACGCCGTACCGGGAGCATCCGCCTGTCCTGACCGTGAACTTCCGCCGGCGTCAGCCGAACCGCCCGGAGACGTAGTCCTCGGTCCGCTTCTCCGTCGGGTTGCTGAAGATCTTCGAGGTCTTGTCGAACTCGACGAGGCGGCCGGGGTCTCCGGTCTTCTCCAGAGAGAAGAACGCGGTGGCGTCACTGACCCGCGACGCCTGCTGCATGTTGTGGGTGACGATGACGATCGTGAAGCTCGACTTCAGCTTCGTGATCAGGTCCTCGATGGCCAGCGTGGAGATCGGGTCGAGTGCCGAGCAGGGCTCGTCCATGAGCAGCACCTGGGGCTCGACGGCGATCGCCCGCGCGATGCACAGCCGCTGCTGCTGGCCGCCGGACAGGCCGGCGCCGGGCCGGCCGAGCCGGTCCTTGACCTCCTCCCAGAGGTTCGCGCCGCGCAGCGACTCCTCGACCCGCTCGTCGAGCAGCGCCTTCTTGCGCACGCCGTTGAGCTTCAGGCCGGCGATCACGTTCTCGTAGATGGACATGGTGGGGAACGGGTTCGGCCGCTGGAAGACCATCCCCACGGTGCGGCGGACGTTCACCGGGTCCGTGCCGGCCCCGTAGAGGTCCTCGCCGTCGAGCAGCACCTTCCCCTCGACGCGGGCGCCGGGAAGCACCTCGTGCATCCGGTTGAGGGTGCGCAGCACCGTCGACTTTCCGCACCCGGACGGCCCGATGAATGCGGTGACGTTCTTCGGTTCGATGGTCAGGTTCACGTCGGCTACGGCCTTGAACTTGCCGTAGTACNCCGTCAGCCCGGTTACGTCGATGCGGGTGGCCATGGCAACCTCGACTCACGATCTGTCTGGACGCTGTTCGATGTCGGACGGGAACGCGGGACGGTACGGGAACGCGGGACGGTACGGGAACGCGGGACGGTACGGGAACGCGGGACGGTACGGGAACGCGGGGCGGTACGGGCCGGCGGCGGCGACGTCGGTGGCGGCGCCACCGGCCCGGGTCCGGGTCATTTCAACCGGTTGCGNCCGGCGAACAGCCGGGCGACGAGGTTCAGCACCATGATGATGATGATCAGCACCAGGGCGNCCGCCCACGCCCGGTCGACCGCGAACTGCTGCGGCTGGCCGGCCTGGGAGTAGATGTACAGCGGCAGGGACGACTGCTCGCCCGAGAACGGGTTCGAGTTGATGAGGTTCGTGCCGAAGACGGTAAGCAGCACCGGGGCGGTCTCGCCTGCCACCCGGGCCACCGCGAGNATGACGCCGGTCACGATCCCGGGCAGCGCGGTGGGCACGACCACCCGCAGGATGGTCCGCCACTGCGGCACGCCNAGCGCGTACCCGGCCTCGCGCAGCTCGTTGGGAACCAGCTTGAGCATCTCCTCGGCGGAGCGCACGACCGTCGGGATCATCAGCACGGCCAGCGCGAGCGCGCCCGCGAACCCGGAGAAGCCCTGGTCGAGAGCGAGCACCCAGAACGCCAGGATGAACAGACCCGCGATGATCGACGGCAGGCCGGTGAGCACGTCGACGAAGAAGCTGATCACCCGGCTGATCCGGCCGCGGCCGTACTCCACCAGGTAGATCGCCACGAGCAGGCCGAACGGCACCGCCAGCACGCTGGCGAGCAGCACCTGCTCCACCGTGCCGATGATGGCGTGGTAGATGCCGCCGCCCACGTCCCGGGCGCCGATGCCGTTCATCGAGTGGGTGAAGAAGCCGGCGTCGAGCCGACCGGCCCCCTTGCTGATCACGCTGACCAGCACCGCGACCAGCGGGATCACGGCGAGCAGGAACGCGGTGTAGACGAGTGTCGTCGCGAACCGGTCCCGCGCCCGGCGCCCGCCCTCGACGACCGTCGAGACAACGGTCGTCGCGATCACGAAGAGGAGCGCGGCCATCAGCACGATCTGGATCTCGCTGTCGACCGGCGTGAGCAGGTAGATCAGCAGGGACACGACCACCGCGCCGGCGGCGACGGCGAGCGGCGCCCAGCGCGGCAGGGTCTGCCCGCGCAGGCGTAGGCGGTCTGGGTCACTGTCGATGTCCGGTCCGGACACGGTCGCGGTGCTCATGCGGAGCTCCCGGAGAACTCGCGGCGGCGCGCGACGATGGCCCGCGCGATGATGTTCACGATCATCGTGACGATGAACAGCACCAGGCCGGAGGCGATGAGCGCGCCGCGGCCGATGTCGTTGGCCTCGCCCCAGCCGTTCGCCACGTTCGCGGCGATCGTGTTGCCGGCGGGCGAGAGGAGGTGCGCGGAGATGTTGAACGAGGCGGGCAGGACCAGCGCGACCGCGATCGTCTCGCCCATCGCCCGGCCGAGACCCAGCATCGACGCGCTGATCACCCCGGGCTTGCCGTAGGGCAGCACCGCGACCCTGATCATCTCCCACCGGGTCGCGCCGAGGGNCAGGGCCGCCTCGCGGTGNGCGATCGGCACCTGGAGGAAGACCTCACGGGACAGGGCGGCCACGATCGGCAGGATCATGATTGCCAGAACCACGGAGGCGACGAAGAGCGAACGCCCCACCGAGTCGCCGCTGAACAGCGGGATCCAGCCGAAGTAGTCGTTCAGCCAGAGCTGGATGCCCTTCATGTGCGGCGCGAGGACGATCAGGCCCCACAGTCCGTAGACGACGCTCGGCACGGCGGCGAGCAGGTCGACGATGTAGCCGAGGACGGACGAGAGCTGCCGGGGCGCGTACACGGTGATGAACAGCGCGATCCCGACTGCCACCGGCACCGCGATGATCATCGCNACCGCCGCCGAGACGACCGTGCCGTACAGGGTCGCGGCCACCCCGAACTTCGGCGGGGTGGCGTTGGGGAACCACTCCTCGGTGGTGAGGAAGTTCCCGGTGTTGGCGTTGAGGGCGTGGGTGGCGCGCAGCACCAGGAAGATCGCGATCACGGCGATCAGCGCCAGCAGGCCGAGGCCGGCCGTGCGGGTGAGGTTCTTGAAGATCAGGTCGGCCGCCCCGACCCGCGCCTTGCCCGCGGCCGCGACCGCGGGCCCGCCGGCCGGCGGTGGGTCTTCCGGCGGGGCCGTCGCCGTGGCGGCCCCCCGCGGCTCGGCGGCGTCCGCCGAGCTGTCCGGCTCCGTCGTCATGGTCCTCTCCTTGGTGCCCGAGCGGGGCTTGGCGATCAAGGTCCCGGACGCGGCACGCGCGGCGGGACGTGGGTGCCGCGGCCGCCGTACATCGACGAAGCCGCGGTGGGTTGTTCACCCCACCGCGGGCACCGGCCGGGCCGGTCGGGTCGTGCGGGCCGCCCCGGCCGGCCCCGGACCGTCATGGTCCGGGCGGCTCGGGGCGGCCGTGCTGCGTGAGCTGTGCGATCGGACAGGCTGCGGGTCAGGCCAGCTTGCCGATGACCGCGCGGACCTTCGTCGCGACCGCGTCCGGCAGCGGCGCGTAGCCGAGGTCGCCGATCGAGGACTGAGCGGCGTCCGAGGCGGTGTAGGTCAGGAAGGACTTGACCAGCGCGGCCTGGTCGGCCGAGAGACCCTTGGTGCAGGCGATCTCGTAGGTGACCAGGTAGACCGGGTAGGCGCCCTTCGTCGCGGTGGCGTAGTCGAAGGTCAGCTTCAGGTCGTCGCCATCGGCGACCTTGGCGGTGCTCAGGCCCAGGGAGGCACCGTCCGTGCTCGGCTCGATGTACTCGCCGGCGGCGTTCTTGACCTTGACGGTCGACAGCCCGGCGTTCTCCGCGTAGGACAGCTCGGCGTAGCCGATGGAGTTCTCCGTGGACTTCACGGTCGAGGTGACGCCGTCACTGCCCTTGGCGCCCTGGCCGCCGGGAGCCTTCCAGTCCGAGCCGGAGTCGAAGGTCCAGTCGGCGCCGCCCGCGCCCTTGAGGAACTTGGTGAAGTTGTCCGTCGTGCCGGAGCCGTCGGAGCGGTGCACCGAGGCGATCGTGGCGTCCGGCAGCGAGGCGGCGCTGTTCTCGGCCTTGATGGCCGGGTCGTTCCACTTGGTGATCTTGCCAGCGAAGATCTTCGCCAGGGTCTGGGCAGACAGCTGCAGGCCGTTGACGCNGGACACGTGGTACATCAGCGCCACCGGGCCGACGGCCATCGGCAGGTCGACCGCGGCACCGCCGGTGCAGCGCGCGTCCGCGTCGGTCTTCTGCTGGTCCTTCAGCGCGGAGTCCGAACCGGCGAAGGCGACCTGCTTGCTGATGAACTGCTGCCGACCGGTCGAGGAACCCGTCGACTGGTAGTTGATCGTCGCGCCGGAGCACGCGTTCTGGTAGGCCTTGACCCACTCGTCGATCGCGTTCTTCTGCGCGGACGAGCCGGAGCCCGTGATGGACCCCTTCGCACACGAGATCGTGCTCGCCTTACTCGACGGCGCCGCGCCCGCGCCGCCGGAGTCGTTGTTGTCGTCAGTTCCGCACGCCGCCACGGTGAGCAGTGCCACCATCGCGGCCCCGACGGCGGCCTGACGCTTGCCTCGGATCACAAGCAACCCTTCGTCCCCGCGCCGTTCATGGCGCGCACTGTCGTCCGCCCCCCGGACTGGGGTGCCGGCGAGAATCGAAGCGATCCGGAGTGAACGAAAGATGAACAAGCGCATACGCCAACCCGTCACCAACCGGAACACATCTATGTCGGACGATTTATGGCCTGTTGACCGGACCGGTTGCCACCACTCCAGAACACCGCGTACTGAACTCTAAGCGCACTGTCACCAACGGCCGGCGCCTCCGGCGGCCGATCATGTCGGACCGACGCCATCGCCGGCCACCGTCCACCACCTCTACGCCTGCGAACTCCGGGACAACCGTCGGACAAGTCGACGACAAGAAGGCGTGGGCGCCNGGACGGTCGGCGGCCCGAGCTGGAGGATGGCCCGGCCGCCCATGCGTCGCCGCGCCGGCCGGCCCGAAGCCCGGATGCCGGCTTTTCGACGTCATCGAACGACATCGAGCCGCTCGGGAATCTTGCGCCGCTGATACCGAATGTTCATCCGCGCGCGTCATGCCCGACCCGGCCCNCTGCGCCCGGCGACGCAGTGGGACGGAGCCGGCGAAGCGGCCAACCCGCACGCAGCGCTACGCAGATGATCAGGACTTGCGCCCACAGTCACCGGACGTCCGTTCTGCCCGGAGATCGCCGGTGGCGTTCCACCCGTTCCCGTGCTTTGCTTGTAAGCAACATCGACGTAGCTGACAGCATCCAGTCGAAACCTGAAAGTTCGATCGCGGAGGACGATTCCGCACGATGGTAGCAATGAGAAACATCGAGGCGACGTAGCGAAGTTGTCCCGGTCCAGAGAAGAGCCCGACGCCCGCCAGGCCCGCCGGCCGCACGTGACGCGCCTCGGAACCGACACGCATACAGGAGGACGGCCAGAAGATGAACACCGTCGACAACGACGATCTCCTACCGGAGCCCCGGCCGATCACCGGCGGCCGGCCCGGCTNCCTCGCCGAGGTGGTCACCGTCCACGACGGCCTGGCGATCCGGCACGAGCTGGTCCTGGCGCCGGGAGCCACCGCGGCCGACCTGACCACGGCCATGATCCTCGTCCCGCCCACGGCCTGTCTGGTCAGCCACCACGGGGACGTCGACGTCTCCCTGGTGTTCCAGGAGGTCAGCCGCGACGGGCGGCCGGAGCCGGGCGCCGACCCACTGGAGCACAGCCGAGGCCTGCGTCACCGCTGACCCGGCCCGATCGGGGCCGCCCGCCCGAGCGCCGGCGCGGGCACCCCGAGCGGCACCTCTGCGGTGCCACGNCGCGCCCAGCCCCCCGTCCCGATGGCCCCGCCGCCCGGCACAGGCAATATCGTGGCGAGGTGGCTGTACTCACCTCCCGTGCGACCGACTTCCCGCGCTGGTACCAGGACGTGCTCGCGAAGGCCGAGCTGGCCGACAACGGCCCCGTCCGCGGAACCATGGTCATCCGACCGTACGGCTACGCGATCTGGGAACGTATGCAGGCCGACGTGGACGCCCGGATCAAGGCCGCGGGCGCCGTCAACGCCTACTTCCCGCTGTTCATCCCGGAGAGCTACCTGCGCCGGGAGGCCGAGCACGTCGAGGGCTTCAGTCCCGAGCTCGCCGTGGTCACCATCGGCGGCGGTAAGGAGCTCGAGGAGCCGGTCGTCGTGCNGCCGACCAGCGAGACCATCATCGGCGAGTACCTGGCCAAGTGGACCCAGAGCTACCGCGACCTGCCGCTGCTGCTCAACCAGTGGGCCAACGTGGTCCGCTGGGAGCTACGCCCCCGACTGTTCCTGCGCAGCAGCGAGTTCCTCTGGCAGGAGGGGCACACCGCGCACGTCGACGAGGCCGAGGCCGCCGCCTACGCCCGCCGGATCGCCCTGGAGGTCTACCGCGACTTCCTCACCGATGTGCTCGCCATCCCGGTGTTCATCGGCACGAAGACCCGCAAGGAGCGCTTCGCCGGCGCCACGAACACCATGACCTGCGAGGGCATGATGGGCGACGGCAAGGCCCTGCAGATGGCGACCAGCCATGAGTTGGGGCAGAACTTCGCCCGGNCCTTCGACATCGACTTCCTCGGCGCGGACGGCGCGAAGCACCTGGCCTGGACGACGTCCTGGGGTAGCTCGACCCGGATGGTCGGCGGCCTGATCATGGCGCACGGCGACGACAACGGCCTGCGCATCCCGCCCCGGCTCGCCCCGACCCAGGTCGTGGTGCTCCCGGTGCGCGACGACGAGACCGTCGTCGCGAAGGCCCGCGAGATCGGCGCGGCGCTCACCGACGCCGGACTGCGGGTGCAGGTCGACGCCCGCCCGGGGCTGTCCTTTGGCCGCCGGGTCACCGACGCCGAGATCAAGGGCATCCCGGTGCGGGTCNAGGTCGGCCCGCGCGACCTGGCCGCCGGGAACGTGACCCTGGTCCGCCGGGACACCTCGGCGAAGGCGCCGGTGCCGCTGGCGGAGGCGGCCGCCCGGGTTCCGGCGCTGCTCGACGAGGTGCAGGCCGGCCTGCACGCCGAGGCCCTGGCATTGCGCGAGAGCCGAACGGCGGACGTCACCACGGTCGCCGACGCCGCGCAGGCGGCGCAGACCGGCTTCGCCCGGATCCCGTGGCGCCTCGTGGGCGAGGAGGGCGAGGCACGCCTCGCCGAGGACGCCCTGACCGTCCGCTGCCTGCAGACGCCCGACGGCGAGATCCCGCCCGCCGGCGGCGACCCCGACGACCTGGTCTGCCTGATCGCCCGCTCCTACTGACCGCCGCGTGACGCAGGCGCGCTAGCCGAAACGGGTTATCCGGCTTTGCGGCCCTTCGGCTCGTTTGCTAACGTCACCAATGTCCGAACTGCCCGAAATAGTCCATCCTTGATTCCGTCTTTCGCGCACGCAGAACAGGTAGCATGCTCCGACAAGACGAATTCGAGCAGCTTATTGCCCGGAAAATGGGTCTCGCTGATTCGGCGATCGCCGGCGGCAGCCGGCTCCATGAAGACCTCGGGCTGGATTCCTTCCGGCTTCTGGAACTCTGCCTGTACGTGATCGAGCTCGGAGTCGACCTCTCCGAGGCGAACTGGCTGGAAATCGAGACCGTCGGCGAGCTCTACCACCGTTATCGGGCCGGCCCGCCCGCCGCGGACTCCCAGCCGCTCCCCGCCGCATCGGCAGTGAGCGCCGTACCGGCCGGGATCGGCGTCGGCGCAGCGTCGCTCGACGGGCCCGCGGGCCTCGCCGGGCCGGGCCTCGCCGGGCCGGGGACGACCGGTGCCGCCGCGGCAGCAGCGTCCGCGGCCGCCGGCTCGCTCGCGCTGCCACCGCCGCGGTTCGCCGGGCGGTTTCTGCGGCTGATGCCGGTGCTGCCGGCGTCGACGCCGTTCCTGTACGAGCTCGCGGTCACCCCGGAGATCGGCTTTCGCTGGCGCTACCGGGGCTCGGTGCCGTCGTATCCGCAGTTCGAGCAGGAGCTGTGGCAGGGCGTCCTGACCCAGTTCGTGATCGAGTCGATCGAGACGGCCCGGCCGGTCGGCCACGCGATCTGCTACAACCCGGAGTTCACCCTGGGGTACGCCTACGTCGGCGCGGCGATCTCGGCCGACTACACCGGGTCGGGTCTGGCCGTCGAGGCACTGGACCTGTTCGTGCGTTACGTCTTCGACATCTGGCCGTTCCGAAAGCTGTATTTCGAGGTGCCCGAGTTCAACTACCCGCAGTTCGCGGGGGCCGATCGGGAAAAATCGGCCGGCGGCGCACTCGAACTCGAGGGGCGGCTGCGCCGGCACGACTTCTATCGCGGTCGCTACTGGGACCGTCTCATTCTCGCCGTCTACCGGGACAGCACGGACGGCGACGCCCGATAACGGGATCGTCCGCCGGAGAGGGCGTCGACAATGGTTTATCTGCTGGATCGCATGAGGCGTGNCAGCACCGGTCCGAACACGGTGACCTTCCTCGCGCCGGACGGCGGACGGCGGGTCGGCTGGGCCGAGCTCTACGGGGACGCCCGACGCGTCGCCGCGGGCCTGCAGTCGCACGGGGTCGGGCCGGGCCGGCCGGTGGTCATCCTTGCCGACACGTCGCGGGAGACGATCACCGCCGCGATGGCGACCTGGCTCGCCGGCGGTAGCCTCACCATGGCCCCCACCCCCGCCCGCACCGTCGACCTGGCCCGCTACCTCGCCGACACCCGCGACCGGTTCGACTCGCTCGGTGAGCCGCTCGTGCTGGTCGGCGCGCCGTGGGGGGACGCGGTGCCGGCGCTGTCCGGCGGGGCCGGGCGGGTGATCCCGCTGGCCGAGGCGGTCGGCGACCCGCCTGCGGCGGCGTGGCGCCCGCCCCTGCTGACCGCCGACGCCCCCGCGATCCTGCAGCTGACCAGCGGCACCACCGGCGCACCGAAGATCGCCCGGATCAGCCACGGCAACCTGGCGGCGAACATCGAGGGCATCCGGGTGGCGACCAGCCACGAGGCCGTGCACGGCCGGATGCTGTCCTGGCTGCCGCTGTCCCACGACATGGGGCTCATCGGCGGGTTCATCCTGCCGATGGCGTGCGGCCGCTGCGACACGCTGCTGTCCTCACCCGCCGACTACCTGGCGAGGCCGGCGAGCTGGATGCAGCTCGTCTCCCACCATCGCGCCACCAACACGGTCGGACCCGGCTCCGCCTACGCCGTCGCGGCCCGGCTGCTGCGCACCGGCCCCCGGCTGGACCTCTCCTGCCTGGCCTACGCGCTGTGNGGCGGGGAGCCGATCGATCCCGCGGTCGTCGACGACTTCCTCGACGCCGCCGGCGGTCACGGCTTCCATCCGGCCTCCTTCACACCCGCCTACGGGCTCGCGGAGGCCACGGTCGCGGTCACGTTCTCCGCCGTGGGGCGTGGGCCGCGCTACGACACGGTGGACGCGGACGCCCTGGCCGCGGGCACGGCCCGGTTCGTGCCCCCCGAGCCGGCCGCGCGCCTGGTGTCCCCCGAGCCCGCCGGGCCCGCCGAGTCCCCCGAGCCCGCTGAGCCCGCCGAGCCGGCGGTGCCCGCGATGCGCACGAGACGGCTGGCGCTGCTCGGGGAGCCGATCCCCGGCCTGTCGGTCCGCGTGGTCGATCCGGACTCGGGCGGGATCCGGCCCGAGCGGAAGGTCGGCGAGGTCCAGGTCCGCGGCACCTCGGTGACCGCCTCCTACCATGACGATCCCGAGTCGGCGGCGGCCCTGCGCGCCCGCGACGGGTGGCTGGCCACCGGCGACCTCGGCTACCTCACCGGCGGCGAACTGGTCGTCTGCGGTCGCCGCAAGGACGTCATCATCCTCGGCGGCCGCAACATCTACCCCGAGGAGGTGGAGCGGGCTGCGGCCCGCGCCGAGGGTGCCCGCGCGGGCAACATCGTCGCCTTCCCCTACCCGCGTCCCGGCCATCTCGGCGGGGAGGGGCTCGCCGTGGCCGTCGAGACCCGTGGGGCCGATCCCGCCGCGCTGAGGAGCGCCGTCGCCGAGAAGGTCCGCGCCGCGCTCGGGGTGACCCCGCACGCGGTGCTGGTGCTCGAGCCGGGCTCGGTGCCGAAGACCCCCTCCGGAAAGCTGCAACGAGCCGAGGCCCGGCGGAGGTTCACCCCATGAGCACCCAGCCCGCCGCGCGACACGACGCACACAGCGTCGGCGCGGGCAGCGACGCCGCCACGGCCGAACGGCTCGCGGCCCTGGCCGACGGCCTCTACGCCGCCTGGGCGGAACCCGCGGTGTCCCGGCGCGACGAACTGCTCGCCGACTGCTGCGTCCCCGCGGTGACCTACGCCAACCCGCTGGGCGAGGCCGCCGGCATCATCGAGTTCGCCGATCTCATCGGCGAGTTCCTCGCGNCCTACCCGGGGCATCGGCCGGTGCGCACCAGCGGGGTCGACGTGCACCACCGTCGCGCCCGCTGGGAGTGGGGACTGCGCAACAGCATCGGACAGATCGTGCTGGCGGGCCTCGACGTCGTCACCTTCACCGAGCGGCCGCGCCTGGAGACCATCAGCACCTTCTTCGGGCCTCCGCCGCGGCCGGTCTACTCCTTCGGCGCGGCACCAGCCTGAACCCGCACCGCCCATCCCGATCCCCCACCGCCCATCCCCCACCTGGAGGAAATCGTGCCCAGCACCCGCGCAGCACTGCGGACCGCAGCCGTCGGCGCGACCGGCGCCGTGGCGGCCGGCCTGTTCGGCGCCATCCCCGCCGACGCATCCACCCCGATTCAGTCCACCGGCTGCACCGTCACCGCCTGGCCGCCCACCGGCGGCTCGACGATCTTCGCGAACGGTGGGATCACCTGCGACCCCCGGTACTCGGGCAACATGCAGATCAGCAACCAGTTGCGGAAGTACGCGAACGGGCAGTGGATGTCCGTCGGGGACCCGGTCAAGAAGTCGTACTGGGGCGGCAGCGGCATCGGCGAGGGCACCTCGGTGCCCTGCAGCTTCAACGGTCAGGCGCAGTTCAAGACCGTGACCACCGGCACCGCGGACGGCATGTCGACCACGGACACCTCCCCGAGCACCACCTACTCCTGCTTCTGATCCACCCCTGGCGATCCACCGCCGCTGAGCCCGGCGCCGGTACCGGCCACGTGTCGGTACCGGCCCGGCCTGGCTAGCCGGTCAGATCCCGACAAAAGACGCGTCATAGCACCAAATCGGGCCTCGTCTTTACCGAAAAGACAACAACTGCGCGGCGTACCGTCAACCCACCGCGGCGGGAGTACAACCCCCGGCGTCGGCGGGCGGCGAGTGCCGAGAACTTCACCGACCGGTGGCGCGGCGCGGCTCACACCACCGTTTCGGCGGAACTCGCCAGCGCCGCGGAACCCGACTTCCCACCCGTGGTGTCGATGACGGTCCCCCGGTGTTCGCCGCGACAGATCGCCGTCATCGCACCCTGCTGCTCGATGTCGAAGATGTGCAGCGGGATACCGAAGTCGCGGGCAAGAATGAATGCCGACTGATCCATGACCCGCAGCCCCCTGCTGATCACCTCGTCGTAGCTGAGGTGGGAGAAGCGCTGAGCGTCCNGGTTGATCTTCGGGTCGCTGTCGTAGACGCCGTCGACGCCGTCCTTGGCGGCGAGCACCGCGTCCGCGCCCAGCTCCAGCGCGCGCTGCACCGCCGGGTAGTCGGTGGTGAGGAAGGGCTGACCGTTCCCGCAGGCGAGAATGACCGTCGCCCCCTTCTCCAGCAGGTGCACGGCCCGCAGCCGGATATAGGGCTCGGCCACCGCCGGGACCGGGACCGCCGTCATCACCCGCAGGTTGTCCTCCCCGAGGGCGGTCAGCTTGCCCCGCAGCAGCAGGCTGTTGATGACCGTGCCGAGCATCCCGATGTTGTCGGCCTCGACCCGATCGATCCCCCACCGGTCCGACTGGTTGCCGCGGAAGAGATTTCCACCGCCGACGACGATCGCCACCTCGACCCCGGACTGACGCACCGCGATGATTTCCCGGGCGAGATGTTCCAGCGCATTCGAATCAAAGCCGAATTCGGCGGAACCGGCGATCGCCCGGCCGCTTAGTTTTACGACCACTCGACGGTATTTGGCCACAGTCTCCCGCTTCCCCTTTTCCATCGTGCGATCTTAACGTAGCCGGGTCAATGATCGATCATGAGCCCGGGAAGTACTTGGGTACACGGTAGAGCACCCGGCTCCCGGGACCGCGCCATGACCGGCCGGCCACGAAAACAACCCGCACCGGCCNCAACGCGTCAGGTGCCGACGAGGGTGCGTCCCGACCGACGCCCGCGCGGGCCAGTTCGACGATCTTGGTGTTCCGCCGAGCCGCGCCACGCGAACCTCGTGCCGCCCGCCTCCCAGCGGCGCGGTCGCCGCGGAGTGGCGCGGTCGCCGACCACGGCGCCGGTACCCGTCCGACACCGCGGCTAGGTCACGATGTGCAGGTACTCGAACACCGTCCCGTCGGGATGCTCGGCGATCAGTCGGGATCCGTTGGGTGACTCGCCGGGCCCTTCAAGCAGCGCGCCGCCTGCCGAGACGATCGTCGCGGCGACAGCGTCGAGGTCATCGACCAGCACGGTCGCGGCCCGGTTGCGCAACGGCGCCAGCGCGGCGGGCGTCCCCGCCACCAGGAGGAAAGGCCCGACCCACGCCAGCTCGACGTCGCGAAAGCGGAAGCGGCGCGTGGGCGCGTCCGAAGCCAGTCGCTGGTAGAGGGGCAGCACGTCGTCCAGCGATTCGACGTAGACCCGGGCGAGCACCTCACGAATCGGACTCACAGCGCGACGCTACCTCGCCCTGCCCACGGGCCATCGGTGGAGCAGGCCAGGGGTGATCGCTTCAGTGGCGAGCCCAGAGACGACGAAAGCCCTGGTCCGGCCCTCCCGTAGGAGCCTGAGACCAGGGCTTTGCGTGGTCGGGGTGGCGGGATTCGAACCCACGACCTCTTCGTCCCGAACGAAGCGCGCTACCAAGCTGCGCCACACCCNGCGACCGAGATGAAGCATACCCGACGGAGCGGTGGTTCAGGGCAGGGGGTGGTCACGGGTTCGGCCGGCGGTCACGCAGACGGGACCGCGGTCAGGCAGACGGGACCGCGGTCAGGCAGAGCAGGGTCGCCTCGGGGCGGCAGCCGAGGCGCACCGGGGCGAAGGGCGAGGTCCCCAGGCCCGGGGACACGTGCAGCCAGGACGCTCCCGCGGCGGTCGCGTGGCGGGACAGCCCGCGGACCCGGGATCGGTCGAGCCCGCAGTTGCTCACCAGTGCCCCGATTCCCGGCAGCCGGATCTGGCCGCCGTGGGTGTGACCCGACAGGATGAGGCCGACGCCGTCGGCGGTGAAGGCGTCGAGCACCCGCGGCTCCGGCGTGTGCGACAGGCCGAGCGCGAGCTGCGTGCCGGGCTCCGCGGGCCCGGCCACGAGGTCGGGCCGGTCGCGGCGCAGCCGGGCGTCGTCGACCCCGCGCACGTCGATCCGGCGGCCGCCGGCCGCGAGTACGGCCCGGGTGTTGGTGAGCTCCGTCCAGNCGCTCGCCGCGGTCAGGTCCTTGGCGAGGCCCGCCCAGTCCAGCGGGACGCCGGACGGCTCGGCCGGCGCATCGCCGCGCAGGTACCGGTGCGGACTGCGCAGCGTGGGGACGAAGTAGTCGTTGTTCCCCGGGACGAACACACCCGGGAACGAGTACAGCGGCNCCAGCGCGGTGAGCAGCGGCTCGCGGGCGTCCTCGGCGCAGAGCACGTCACCGGTGAGGGCGACCAGGTCCGGCAGCAGCCGGGCCAGCTCGGCCAACCACGCGAGCTTGTCCCGCTGGCGCGCCGTGACGTGCAGGTCGGACAGGTGCAGCACGCGCAGCGGTCGCGAGCCGGCGGCAAGCGCGGGGATCGACAGCCGACGCAGCGTGTAGGCGTTGCGCTCGTACAGCGAGCCGTAGGCGAGCGCGCCCGCCCCGACCACCGCGACCGATGCCGCGAGCCCCGCGGCCCCGCGCGCCACCCGGCGCCTCGGCGCCCCCACACCCGCCCCCACACCCGCCACCACGACCTCCTCGCGCCCAGACCTCTCGCGCCCAGGCCTCTCGTGCCCCGACCTCTCGCGCCCCGGCGCCATCCCCCGTGCCGCGCATTCGACCCGGCGGACCCACCGCGCCAGAGGGACCACTCCCGTGGCGGCGGCGTGCCTCGGGCCGTACAACACAGTCTCACCCCCGGTCCGCCGTGGCCGGGCGCCACCCCGGCCGTCGCACCGCCGTGGCCAGGCGTGACCAGGTCCCCCGCGGACCATAGGCTTCGTTGACTATGAGCACCCCCACGGAACGGAGCACGCTGCACCAGCGGCTCCGCGCCGACCTGACCACCGCGATGAAGTCCCGCGACGAGCTGCGGACGTCCACTCTCCGGCTGGCGCTGGCCGCCGTGAAGGACGCGGAGGTCGCCGGCGCCACCGCCCGCGTCCTCGACGACGCGGAGGTCTCGCAGGTCCTGACCCGCGAGGTGAAGAAGCGACGGGAGGCGGCCGACGCCTACGCCGCGGCCGGTCGCGCCGAACAGGCCGACCGGGAACGCGCCGAGGGCGAGGTGCTGGGCGAGTACCTGCCTAGCCAGCTCGGCGACGACGAGCTGGCCGCCATCATCGACCGCGTGCTCGCCGAGCTGGACCTCTCCGGGCCGAAGGCGATCGGCCCGGCGATGAAGGCCGTGCAGGCCGCCGTGGCCGGCCGGGCCGAGGGCGGCCGGGTGGCTGCCCTGGTGAAGGCGAGGCTCACCGGCGGCTGACCGTCGGCGCTACCTGCGGTTGCGGCGCGGCCGGCGGGCCCAGTCCGCCGGGTTGGTCCCGGGGCTGGCCGGTGAGCTCAGTTGCTCGCGCGGATTCGCCCCGAAGACGCCGGGCAGGCCGGGCCCCCCGCCCGGTGGGACGGGCTGCCCCAGCCCCGCCGGCGGCGAGCCTCCTGGCAGCACCGGCGTACCGGTCAACCCGCCGGAGATCGACAGCTTGATCTCCGTGTTGATGGAGACCGGGCCGCCGGGCGACGGCGACATGTACACCACGATCCCGGGGGCGACCGGCGCGGGGACCGGCTGCGACGTGACGTGGAACCCGAGCTGGACGAGCATCTGCTCGGCCACCTGCTGCGGCTGGCCGACCACGTTGGGTAGAACCTTCGCCGGCACCTGCGGCTGGGTGTCGTCCGGCGCCGGCAGCGGCTCGACCGGCAGGCTCAGGCCGTTGATCGTACGGATCATGGTCCGGGACCACACCTGCGCCGGGTATCCGCCGCCGAAGACGTTGCGGCCGAGCACGTTGGTCAGNGGATGCGAGGTCGGCCCGCGCGGGTCGGCGAGGGTGACCGCCGCGGCGAGCTGCGGGATGTACCCCGCGAACGAGGCGGTGCTGAAGCCCTCGGCGGTACCCGTCTTGCCCGCGGCCGGCCGGCCGATCTGCCCGTTGCCGCTGGCCGTCCCGTGGTTGATGACGCCCTGCAGCACGGCACTGACCGTGTCCGCGATCTTCGGGTCGAGCACCTGCTGGCAGGGCGCGCCCGCGTTGAACGGCAGCGGCCGGTCGGCGCCGCCGACCCGCTGCGTGATCGCGAGGACGGTGCGCGGGTCGCATCGACGCCCCCGCGCCGCCAGCGTCGAATAGGNGGTGGCCAGGTCCATCGTGCTGATTTCGTTGGAGCCGAGGATCGACGAGCCGTCGACGCGGCTGATCCCGTCGATCCCCTTGCATTCCGGATCGTCGTTCTTGGCCGGGCGGATCCGGCACGAGGAGACGCCCATCCGGCGGGCGACCTCGGCCGTCTTCAACACGCCCAGCTTCTCGGCGAGCTGGATGTAGTAGGTGTTGACCGACCCCCAGGTCGCGGTCGTCAGGGAATAGAAACCGTCCTCGCTCGGATCGGCGTTGCCGTAGCAGTTCTTACCCTGCGGATCCGGGTTCGGGAAGACGTCGGAGTGATAGCAGACGGGGGCGTGCAGCGTCGTGGACAGCGGCAGGCCGGACTCCAGGGCGGAGATCAGGGTGAACACCTTGAAGGTCGATCCCGGCGAGAAGGAGTCCTCGTCGACCGGATAGACCTCCTTTGTGTGCACGAAATCCGTCGACAGGCTCGCCGGCTTGCCGTCGTCCGTCGCCCCGTACTCCCGGTTGATCGCGACAGCGAGCACCTGGCCCGTGNCCGGCTGCATCATCGCGACGCTCGCCGCCACCCGGTTGCCGATCGGGATGACCTCCGCCGCGGCCGACTGCGCGGACTGCTGCGCGACCGGGTCCAGCGTCGTTCTGATGGTCAGGCCGCCCTCGAACAGCAACCTGCGGGCGTCCTCCTCGGTGGGGGCGAAGGTTCTGTCGTTGAGGAGCTGCTGGCGGACCAGGGCGCAGAAGAACGGCGCGCCCGAGTCGGCACACGGGTCGGCCGACCGCGCGGGACGGTCGAGCACCAGCTTGCTGTCGTGCGCCTGACGGAAGTCGGCCTGGCTGAGGTGATGCAGCTCCAGCATCCGGTCGAGCACCACGTTGCGCCGTTCCCGGGCCGCCTGGGGATGCAGCACCGGATTGAAGGAGGTCGGGTTCTTCACCAGGCCGGCGAGGGTCGCCGCCTGCGGCAGAGTGAGTCGGTCCACGTCGACGTTGAAGTAGTGCTTCGCCGCGACCTCGATGCCGTAGGCGCCGTCGCCGAAGTAGGCGATGTTCAGGTAGCGCTCGAGGATCTCGTCCTTACTCAGGTGCGCCTCGAGGTAGAGCGCGTACCGCGCCTCCCGCAGCTTTCGCCGCACCGTCTGCTCGGTGGCGGCCTTCTTTTCCTCCGGCGTGGTGGCCGACATCAGCAGAACGTTCTTGACGTACTGCTGGGTCAGCGTGGACCCGCCCTGAGTCACCTCGCCGTTCTCCCGGTTGGTCAGATAGGCGCGGGCGAGACCCTTGTAGTCCAGCCCGTCGTGTTCGTAGAAACGCGAGTCCTCGATGTCGACGACGGCCTGGCGCATCACCTGGGGAACCCGGCTCAGCGGCACGACCTCACGGTTCTGCTCGCCGGACAGGACGGCGATCTGGTTGCCGCGCGCGTCGAGGATCCGCGACGCCTGCGCCAGCGGGGGAACCGTGAGGTTCGCCGGCAGGTTCATGAAGTCGTCGGCGCTGTTCTTGACGGTCAACCCCACCGCGCCGACCACCGGCAGCGCGAGCATGCCGACCAGCACTCCGGNCACCACGCTGAGCACGCCCGCGACGGCCAGCCGGCGCACCGTACGCCCCGCCCGGCGGCCTCCGGTGCCGCCCGGCCCACCGGATCCGCTCTGGCCGCCGAAACCGCCCCGCCCACCGGAACCGCTCTGGCCGCCCGTGGCGAAGCCCGGCCGGTAGAGGTCGCCGACCTCGCGGTCCCGCACAGCAGCGGTGGATACCGGGCCGGCCTGCGTCGGCCGGCGCCCGGGGGGTGGCTGCCCAGAGGGCACCGGGTACCCAGGGGGCGTGGTCATCGGCGGACCTCCGTCCAGCCAGGCTGGGACACCAGTCGGAGCATACGGGCCAACATCTGATCAACCCTCTCCGCCCTGACGGGGCAGGCCGGTACAACGACGCTCNAGGGGCCACCCAAGCGAGTCGAAAACGCCGTGACCTGGGACACCGCAATTCCGACGGCGGGTGGCGTGGCCGGCCGCCGACGGCGAGCCCTGGACGAGCGTGACGACCTCCACATCACCACGCCCGAGGCGGTCCCGCCATGCCCACCAACGGGCTACCGGATCGGAGGGGGCCCTGGAGGTCGGTTCCCATGTCAGCCGGACAACGGGACCATGGAAGAACTACTCGACTCCCGCAGCGATACTGGAATGTCACCCATCCGACATACGGTTGTCACAGACCGCACTACTGAGGCGATCCGGATCAATGGCCCGGACTAGTAGACCGTCGCTGTTTAGTTCTGGGGTGTGGCAGGCTGGTGTTGG
>NZ_LJJX01000072.1:0-29342 GCF_001421075.1 Frankia sp. CpI1-P
TGATCGCCGTGGTCGCCGGCACCTTCACCGGCCCGGCACTGTCTGCCAGCCAGTCGTCGGCGACCTTCACCTGCCGCATCACCTCGTCGTAGCCATCCGAGGGGAACAACGCCAACGCGACCACGTACCGGACCATCAGCGCCGCGGGCAGGTCCCGCGTCCGCTTCTCGCGACGACCGGTCTCGGTGACCACCCGGTCGACCAGCGCGTCCGGGAACTGCGCCGCCAGCACCCCCAGCCCGACCCGGTCCACCAACCGGTCCTCGGGCTTCTCCTTCACCTGACCGCGTCTCGGCACCCCTCGAACCTACACGATCAGAACCTAAGTTCCTGGTATTGGGTGTCGACGACACGGCGACTGATCTGTTCGGCGACCGTGTCGATTTGCGGCACGAGCCGCTCATCGCCGGCCTGGACCACCTCCCGCAGCACGGCGGTCACGAAATCCGCGTCATATCCCGGCGTGGCGTCGAGCCCGTCGATCCGGGCCAGTCGAACCCAGTCCGGCAATAGCGCGGCCTCGTCCCGATAGGGCTGGAAGAACGCGTTCTTGTCGGCCTTCACGTCGTACCCGAGGTCGAGGTGGACGCGGTAGCCGCGCTGGTGGAGAATCCGGGCAGTCTTCACGAACTCGACCACCACGCCCGAGATGGGGGTCGCGTCGAAGGAGATTCCCCAGAGGACCGGTTCGCCACATTCCACTGCCACACCCGCCTTTCGGCCGTCTGCCGTGGTCCGCGGCGCGCGAGAAGCAGTCGCAGCCGACCGCGACGCGGCGCCACCCGGAAATCGGCTGCCCTTCTGATCCGCTGGTCGCCGGTGATCCGGTTATACCCGGAGCCGGCCGCTTTCCCACCGCCGACGCGCATCTCCGGCGGCGTTCTCACGACCGGTGCCGGTGAGCGGCCCGCCACGCGGCGGCCCCGCCGGTCGGTGGGGCCTCGGGACGCGGTGCGCTGGCCGATGGCGGGCCCGGCCACGGCGGGCCCGCGGGTGGCGAGGGGGCTCCCCGGAGCCGGCGGCCACTTCCCGCGAAATGGTATTACGAGAGCGAATGAAGGCAGATCCGGGCGTGAGGAGGTTCAGTGCCGGATTCGGCTCCGACCGAAGTTCTCCTGGTGGAGGATGATCCCGGCGATGCCCTGATGATCCAGGTGGCGTTACTGGACCAGGGAGTGCCGGCGCAGTTGCGGGTGGCCGCGGACGGGGTGGCCGCGATGACGTATCTACGCACCCTCGGAGCGGGCCGAATGGCGCGGCGACCCGACCTGATCCTGCTCGACCTGAACCTCCCGCGCCGGGACGGCCGGGAGGTACTCGCCGAGCTCAAGGCCGATGTCGATCTACGATCGATCCCCGTCGTCGTGCTCACCGCGTCGGCCGCGGCAGCGGATGTCGCCGCCTGCTACGACCTGCAGGCCAACGCCTTCGTCACCAAACCCGCCAATCTCGATCAGTTCGCCGAGGTGGTGCGCAGAATCGACGAGTTCTTCCTGACCGAGGTCCGCCTTCCGCCGACTGACCAGAAGGCAAGAAATTCGTAACCAGCCGGACTCCGCCCCCGACCGGGAATATCGGCTCGCTACCTGACCCACGGGTGACAAAACCCTGACCGGCCATTCGGACGTCCCCCGGCCGCACGATGCGGCCGGGGTCGGCCTTGAAATCGCTGGCCGGGTCAGTGCGCCGGCCGGGTCAGTGCGCTGGCCGGGTCAGTGGCTGGTGGAGTCGTTCATGGCACCGCGAGCCGGGAAGGGGACCATGCTCGCCCCGCCGTCGACGAGCAGGGAGGCACCGGTGATGTAGGAGGCCTCCCGGGAGGCGAGGAACAGCACCGCCGCGGCGATCTCCTCGGGCAGGCCCGCGCGGCCGAGCGGGTANGTGCTGGCCAGCGAGTCGGCCTGGGCGTGGGTGAGGTGGCCGAGCATCCGTTCGGTCACGGTCAGGCCGGGACCGACGACGTTGACCCGCACGCCGAGCGGACCGAGCTCGCCGGCCAGGCCGCGGGCGAACGACTCCAGGTACGCCTTCGTGGAGCCGTAGGCGTTCAGGCCGGGCGAGAAGACGCGGTTCGCCGCACCCGAGGAGATGAAGATCATCCGCCCGGGAAGCTTCGACCGCCTCAGGTGCGGCACCGCCGCCCGGGTGATCCAGTGCAGCGCGTGAACGTTGCTGCGCAGCAGGTAGTCGAGCGCGTCGTCGTCGATCTCGGCGAGCAGCCCCTGAGCGTTGTCGGCGGCGCTGTGGACGACCACATCCAGCGCCCCGTGTCGGGTGACCGCCTCGTCGAACATCTTCGCGACGTCGGCCCGCTCGGNCAGGTCGCCGAGCACCAGGGAGGCCGACAGCCCCCGCTCACGGAACTCCCGCACGGTGCGCTCGCCGTACCGCGCGGTCCGGGCGGCGACGACGACCGTGGCGCCCTCGACGGCGAACGCCTCGGCGATCGTGCGCCCCAGCCCGCGGCCGGCGCCGGTGACCAGGACGACGGTCCCGGCAAAGCGCCCCTCGGCCGTCGGCTCCGTCCTCGGCACGGGGGCCGGCGACACGGGGGCCGGGGGTACGACGGGCTCGGTGGCCGACGGTCCGGCGGAGGTGGCGGATAAGCCTGTGGCGGCTTCCGGTGCTGCTGTCATCTGCTCCTCCTGGCTCTCGGGGATGGCCCCGACTGACTCTCGGGGATGACTCTGCCTGGCTCGCAGGGAAGGGGCCCAGCCCACGCCGGGGCCAACGCCGCGTGCCGGTCCGCGCGCCTCGGCGGGCGGCCGACCGCCGAGGCGCGGCCTCGACCCCGATGCCGGACCGCCGTCGCCGACGACCCGTCGACTGTGACCCGCAACACCGTTCAAATCATATGATCTAACCGATTTGGAGGCTTGGGATGCCCTCCGGGGCGGGCGGCTCCGCGGATCACCACTCAACGGCGCCCTCGGCCCGCCGCGCATCCGGTCAGTGAGGTCAGCCCGCCGGGGCGACCCCGGCCGTCGGCGAGGACGCCCGGCGCCGGGCGGCAGGAATGATCATCGGGGTGCCCGTCTCGGGGTCGGGGATCACCCGGCAGGCGAGTCCGAAGGTCGTCTCGATCAGCTCCGCGGTGACGATCTCGGCGGGCGGGCCCTCGGCGACGATGCGGCCGGCGGCCATCACAACGAGGTGCGTGGCGTAGCGGCAGGCCTGGTTGAGGTCGTGCAGGACGGCGACCAGCGTACGGCCGTGATTCTCGTGCAGGTCAGCGCACAGGTCCAGCACGTCGAACTGGTGGGTGATGTCGAGGTAGGTGGTCGGTTCGTCGAGCAGGAGGATCGGCGTCTCCTGCGCCAGCGTCATCGCGAGCCACACCCGCTGGCGTTGCCCGCCGGACAGCTCGTCGACGAACCGGCTCGCGAGATCGGTGACGCCGGTGACCGCCATGGCTTCGCGCACGACCTGTTCGTCGCGGGTGGACCACTGACGCCAGACCGTCTGGTGCGGATACCGGCCGCGGCTGACGAGGTCGACGACGGTGATGCCGTCCGGCGCGATCGCGGTCTGCGGCAGCAGGCCGAGGCGCCGGGCGATCTCCTTCGACGGCAGCGACGCGATCTGCGCGCCGTCGAGACGAACCGTGCCGGCGGCCGGCCGCATCACCCGGGCCAGGGCGCGCAGGAGGGTGGACTTGCCGCAGGCGTTGGGACCCACGACCACGGTGAACGCGCCGTCGGGGATGCGCACCGCGAGGCCCTGCGCGACGATGCGCCGATCGTAGGCGAGGGTCAGCCCCTCGCCGAGCAGCCGGGCGGGCGGGCGGTCGGCACCGTCGCAGGCCGACGGCAGATCGCCGGTACCGCCCGGAGCCGGCAGATCGCCGACGCTTTCCGGAGCCGGCGGTGCGGTCTCCGGGGCCAGCCCGGGCTGGGCGGAGCGGGCCGCCGGGCTCAGCCGCCGCCAGGGTGCGAGCGTCACCCGTCCTCCCCCGTTGCCAGGCTGCCGCCGGAGGTGTCCGCGCGGGGCACCGGTGGACCCGCGCCCCGCGGACATCCCGGCCGACCAGCCGAGGCCCTCGAATATTTGGTTAGGCTACCCTCACTTAACCTCCACTGCGACCTGATCCCCCGCACCGTCACGGGCCGCTAGCCCGATCGGTCCAGGACCACCGGGGAGGCCGCGTCCGGGGGCGGGCGGTCGATCCGCCACGGCACGCTGATCACGACCACACCGGGCTGGAACAGCAGCCGGGCCTTGATCCGCAGGGCGCTCTGGTTGTGTAGGAGGTGCTGCCACCAGTGGGTGACCACGTACTCCGGGATGACGACGGTGACGACGTCGCGCGGGCCCGCGCGGCGCAGCGAGCGCACGTGNCCGAGCACCGGCCGGGTGATCTCCCGGAAGGGCGAGTCAAGGATCCGTAGCGGCACGTNGACGCCGTGGCTCTCCCAGTCCTCGAGCAGGGCCTGCGCCTCCTCGCGGGAGACGGCGACGGTCACCGCCTCCAGCTCGCTCGGGGCCAGCGCCCGGGCGTAGGACAGTGCCCGCACGGTCGGCATGTGCAGGCGGGAGACCAGGACGATCACATGGTTGCGGCTCGGCCGGACCAGCCGCACCTGATCGGGCACATGCAGCGTCTCGGTGACCCGGTCGTAGTGCCGGCGGATGCCCGTCATCAGCGCGAACAGCAGCGGCATCGCCACCACGACGATCCAGGCGCCCTCGAGGAACTTGCTCGCCAGGACGATCACGAGGACGAGCGCGGTGACGGTCGCCCCGACGGCGTTGATGGCCTGGGATCGGCGGGTGCGCCGCCGGGCCGCGGCATCCGAGCCCTCTCCCCCGCCAGCGGCACCCCCGGCCGAGGCCCGCTCTGGGGCGGCCAGCGCGCGCTGCCAGTGCCGCACCATGCCGGCCTGGCTGAGGGTGAACGAGACGAACACGCCGATGATGTACAGGTGGATCAGTGACTGGGTGTCGGCGTCGAAGGCCGCCAGCAGCAGCCCGGCGGCGACGGCGAGCAGCACGATGCCGTTGCTGAACACGAGCCGGTCGCCGCGGTTGTAGAGCTGGCGGGGCAGGAACCGGTCGCGGGCGAGGATCGAGGCGAGCGCCGGGAAGCCGTTGAACGCCGTGTTCGCGGCCAGGATGAGGATGCCGGCGGTGAAGACGGTGTTCCAGTAGAAGAAGAACGTCTTGCCGAACACCGCCGCGCCGATCTGGGAGATCGCGGTCGGCACCTCGGTCCCGGGGCGCAGCCCGACATAGTCTGCCGGGCTGTCCGCCATGTGGACGTCGCTGACCAGCGCGAGGATCGTGATGCCGACGAACATCGTGACCGCCAGCGCCGCCATCGCGGACAGGGTCGCCGCGGCGTTGCGGCTCTTGGGCCGCCGGAACGCCGGCACGCCGTTGCTGATCGCCTCGACGCCGGTCAGCGCCGTGCACCCGTTCGCGAAGGCGCGCAGGATGAGCAGCACCGCGAGGACACCGGACGTCGAGCTGGTCGCCCGGAGCCGGTAACCGGCGGTCTCGGCGCGCATCGGCTGGCCGGCGAGGCCCTTGTAGGCGGCCCAGGCAAACATCACGTAGATGCCGAGGACGAACCCGTACGTCGGGATCGCGAAGATCCGCCCGGATTCCTGCACCCCGCGCAGGTTCATCAACATCAGCAGGGAGACGAACCCGAGCGCGATCGGCAGCGCGTCACCCGCGAGACCCGGCGCCGCGGAGACGATGTTGCCGACGCCGGCGGCGACGGACACGGCCACGGTGAGCACGTAGTCGACGAGCAGGGCGCTGGCCGCCGCGAGCCCCGCGGTCCGCCCGAGGTTCTCCGAGGCGACGACGTAGGCGCCGCCGCCGTTCGGGTAGGCGTGCACCGTCTGCCGGTAGGACGTGACGACCACCAGCAGGGTCAGCGCCACCCCGGCCGCGATGTACGGGCTGACGTGGTAGAGCGTCAGCCCGCCGGCGGCGAGCGCGACGAGGATCGACTCGGTCGCGTACGCCACCGATGACAGCGGGTCGCTGCAGAACACCGGCAGGGCCAGCCACTTGGGCAGCTCGGTCTCGGCCAGCCGCTCACTGCGCATCGGCCGCCCCACCAGCAGCCGCCGCGCCACATCACCGGCCATCGCCGCGCCCCACCTCCGCCCACACCGGCATCCGATGGGAGTCAACCGCGGTGCAGGCGCGGCGCGACAATCTCTCACGGGATGCTAACGCCGACCCCGCGTTTTCTCACGCCACGCTAACGCCGCGTTCAGCGGGAGTCTGAGCCGGTGCCGGTGCCGGGCGAGACCCGTTGGCTCGGAATGTCGGGGACGACTGTCTCGCGCACCGAAGGTCCCGTCGGCGGCCAGCCCACGCCCGCGCGCAACGACACGATCCGCAACGACAGCGCCCGGGCGGACCAGGCGGCGAGCCACGTGGCCGCCAGCGCGCCCAGCACCGCCAGGTCGGTGGCCGGATGCGGCGCGAGGGTACCAAGCTCATGGAGCCGGAAGCCGTTGAGGCACAGCGCCCCACAGACGACGCATAGCGCCCCGCAGCGGGGCGGGCGAACCAGCCGATCGTCGCGGTCAGCAGCGCGAGCAGCGCCACCTCGACGGCCACCGGCGGCGTCGCGCCGAGGCGGGCCAGCAGTCCGCAGATCGCCAGCGGGCCGACGAACGCGACGAACGCCGCCAGGTCCGCCGGACAACGGGGGTCGCCGCCACCGGGCGCCGCGCGGGGCAGCGCGCCGCGGATCCGCCGCCACCAGCCGACCCCGGCGACCGCGACGCCCCCCCTGCGACCCCGGCCGCGAGCTCGCGGCGCTCGTCCATCCCCGGACACGATGATCACCTCACGTGCGTTCCGGACCGGTCCACCTACAGTGAATCGCGACCGGCCGGAATCACGGCGAACACTCGCAGAACACTAACGGGAATGCCGGGCGTTATCACGCGCCACTAACATCACCGCCGCCCGGCTCAGGGTCTGGATCGCGACTGGAGGCCCCCGATGGCTATCATTTCCCGCGGCACACCGCGCGGACGTGACATTCATTCATCGCGGATCCGCGCGGGAACCGGAATTTCCACCGAATGGTCCGATCGGGCGGATGGAACGCGGCGCAGCGCGGCCGGCCGTCCCGTGCCGACGGCAGGCAACTGCGGCGCCACCGGGTGCGGCGAGCGTTCGAGGGGGGCTGATCGGCGTGGAGATCCGCCTGCTGACCGACGCGGGGGTCGAACGGCACCCCGCCGAGGCGCTGCGCGGGCTCATCGCCGCCGGCGAGGGGCTGGTCTGGGTGGACATGCCGAGCTGCGACGACGCCGGGACCCAGGTGCTGTCCGACATCTTCGGGTTCCATCCTCTCGCCGTGCGCGACTGCGTGGAACGCAACCGGGTGCCCAAGGTCCGGGCCTACGCCGATCACGTGTTCGTCGTGCTGCACGCGCCCGAACGCGGCGCGGGTGGCCATGTGCACTACGTCGAGCTTGATCAGTTCATCGGGCCCCGCTACCTCGTCACCGTGCACGGGCCGGCGAACCCGGCCGTCGACCTGGCGGCGATGCTGCGGGAGACCGGCGAGATCGCGGCCCGGCTCGACACGGGCCGGCTGCGCCCGACCTCCCCGTTCGACCTCGTCTACGCGATCGGCTCGGCGCTGGCGCGGCGCCAGGAGGCGTTCATCGAGGCGACGACCGGCGAGGTGTGGCGCCTCGAACAGCGCGTCACCGGCGGTCATCTCGGCGATCCCGAGCAGCTCCTCGACGAGCTGTTCCGCGCCCGCCACGGACTGCTGGCCGTGCGCACCATGGGCGCCCTGGGTCGGGAGGCCCTCGACCGGCTGTCCGTCCTCGCCCGCACCGCACCACCCGGCCCGCCCGGCCCGCCCGGCGGGCACCCGACCCCGGTGGCGCCTGACAGCGTCGCGATCCGGGCCCTGCTGGCCGCGCGCCCGCTCGTCGACGACCTTGCCGACCAGTTCGACCGCATCCGCGCCCTCGCCGACGCGCAGCGCGACTACCTGCAGGGAGTGATCGAGTTCTACCGCACCCTGACCGAGACGAAAATGACCATTGCCGCCGAACGCTTTGCCGTCATCGCCGCCGTCACCCTCCCGATCACCGCCCTGTCCTCGGTGCTCGGCATGAACCTCATCGTCAACGACCGCTCCCGATACCCCGAACTCCTCATCGTCCTGGCCGTCATGGCCGCCATGTCCGCGACCGTGCTGCGCTGGGCGCGCCGCCGCGGCTGGTGGTAGCCCTGCCGCGCGCTCAGCGCGAACCCCCACAGTCGACGATCAGGGTGTTCGGCGGAACCGCGGAACCGCGCCGAGGTCACGTCCTTCTACCGCCAGTACTTCGGCGTGAATCTGACCAGCAGCCAGGTCACCACGATGCTGACCCCGTCGGCGTGACGGCCACGCAGCAGGCCGCGCGGTGCTGGCCCGCCGGCTGCCCGACGGCAGNGGTCCCTTTCCTAGGTCCAGTTCTGATAATTATTGCCGCTGCAGGGCAGGGTGTATGCCTGGTATCCGGTTCCGTTCGGGCTTTCGTGATTGCTGTCCAGGCATTTACCCGTTCCCGCGTTGCGGAAGGCCTGTCCGAAGCGGGTGCTCGACGCGACCACCCACTGCTGGCCGGCCGACCCGTCGCAGGTGGTCGCGTAGAGGGCGTCCGGCATTGCGGTGCCGTCCGCTGTGTACCCGCCGGCGGTGCTGACCATACAGGTACCGGTATGAAGGTTGCGGAACCGGAGCCCGTCCCNAGTCCACTGCTGCCATTCGCCACCGTTGCAGTCGAGCGTGTAAATCCTGGAGCCGTCGCTGTCGAGGCAGGCGCCGGTCGCGGTGTCGGCCCAGGACTTGGTCGTCGGCTGGGCCGGAGGAGCCGCCAGTGCCGGTGCGGGCGCGGCCTTGCCTGAACTCACGGCCAGCGGCTGCGACCCGGTAACGGCCGGTGCGGCGGCGGGAACCGCGAGCCCGGTCGAGGCGCTGCCGGCGCCGGGCCTGGCCACAGGGTCCGACGCCGGGTGCGATCCGGTCCCGGTGGTGGGCGCGGCCGGCGCCGCGCTGCCGGGTTCGGTGCTGGCCGAGGCTGCGTCAGCGGTGGCCGGGGATGCGACGGCGGTGGCGGTGGCGGTGGATGCGGCGGCAGTCGCCGTGGATGCGGATGTGGTCGACGGTCGGGCGGGTCCCGGGTGGCTGGCCGCCAGGTTCTGCTGGGGGTCCGGGTCCGACCCGTTGTTCACCGCGCGCTCCAACGCCGTCGCCCCGGCAGTGAGGACCACCGCCACCACGGCAACGATGACCGACACCCGCCGCCAGCGGCGGCCCTGCGTTCTGCCGTTGCGGGAGGTGACTATCGGACTGTCAGGGCGGCCCGACACCGGCCCGGGCGCCCCCGCAGCCGGACCCGACGCTGCCGGTGCCAACACTGGCGGGTCGGACGTCGTCGGGTCCGACACTGCCGGTGCCAACACTGCCGGGTCGGACGTCGCCGGGTCCGACACTGCCGGGTCCGACACTGCCGGGTCCGACGTCACCGGGTCCGACGTCCCCGGGTCCGGTGCCGGTGGCGGGGCGGCGACCCACGGATGAGCGGCGTCGGCCAAGCCCGGCTGCGGTCCGGTCGTGGCGGGCGGCGGCGAGCCGAGCGGCGGCCTCGCGGGTCGGCCCGCGAGGCTGGGCAGCAGCGCGCGCAGGTCGGCCACCCCGGGGCGGTCCCCGGGGTTCTTCGCGAGCATGGCCGACAGGACGGTCCACAGCGCGTCGTCGAGGTCGGGGGGACGACCGGGCAGAAGGTCGACGTGGGCGCGCATGACGGCCAGCGGCATCAGTCCGGCGAACGGTGTAACCCCGCTGACCAGCTCGTAGAGCATGATGCCGGCGGCGTAGACGTCCGCGGGCGGACCGACCTCACCGCCGGCGACCATCTCCGGGGCCATGTAGGTCGGCGTGCCGAGGATGCCCTGACTGGTGGTCAGCTCGGTGGAGCCGTCCATCACGCTGGCGATGCCGAAATCGGTCACCTTGGGGTGCAGCATCGGGCCGTCGCCGTCGAGCAGGACGTTCGCGGGTTTGAGGTCGCGGTGGACGATGCCGAGGTCGTGGGCGACGCCGAGACCGGTCAGAATGTCGGCGGTCAGGGCGACCGCCTCCGCCGGGGACAGGGTTCCCCGGGAACGCAGGTACTGGCGCAGGTCGGAACCCTCGATGAAATCCATCACAATGGCCAGCCGGCCGTGCTCGGCGACCAGATCCCAGACCTGGACCACGAACGGCGACTGAATGCGGGTGAGTACCGATCGTTCCCGCATGAACCGGGCGACTATTTTTTCGTCGGTGGTGAGTTCCGGCAGCAGGAGCTTGACGGCAAGGACTCGGCCGGACTGGTCCTGCCCACGCCACACCTCCCCCATCCCACCCCGCCCGATCAGGGATTCCAGGGTGTATGAACTACCCAGCCTCATCGCCATGCCGTGTCCCCACCGCTTCGTGCGCCTGCATTGTCGCGCTGACGGGGCAACAACATAGCCAATCGGCCGGTCGCCGGTTCTTTCGGGGCAAACTATTTGCCGAGAAAAAGCGGTCGGACCCGCTGACCTGCAAGAACGGCTTGTTCGAGCGTCTTGTGACGGCCTTACGGCTGGTAGCGGTAGCCCATGCCGGGTTCGGTGGTGAGGTGGCGGGGGCGGGACGGGTCGGGTTCGAGTTTGCGGCGTAGGCGGTTGACGTAGAGCCGCAGGGACGAGGTGTCGTCGGCGTGACCGGGGCCCCAGACCTGGTCAAGGAGGGACCGCGAGCTGATCAGCTTGCCGGGCTCGCGGACCAGGGTCGCCAGCAGCCGCCACTCGGTCGGCGTCAGCCGCACCGCCTCGGGCACCTGCCCCGCCTCGGCGGCCCCGGCCTCGGCGGCCGCCGCGCCGGTGCCTGCGGTCTCGGCGGCGCCGGGAGTACCGCCGTCGGCTGGGGGTGCCGCGGGGTCGGGGAGGGTGGTGACGGCCTTGGCGGCGAAGTCGATGCGGTGGCGGCCGATGATGATGACCGGGCCGGTCTCGACGCCGCCGGCGCGGCGGGTGACAGCGCGGATGCGGGCGAGGAGCTCCTCCACGGAGAACGGCTTGGTGACGTAGTCGTCGGCGCCCGCGTCCAGGGCGGCGATCTTGTCGTGGCCGGAGGTGCGGCCGGACAGGACGATGATCGGCACGCTGGTCCAGCCGCGCAGGCCGCGGATGACGTCGATGCCGTCGAGGTCGGGCAGGCCGAGGTCGAGCACGACCAGGTCGGGCGGGTGGCTGGCGGCCTCGCGCAACGCGTGGCCGCCGTCGACGGCGGTGCGGACCTCGTGGCCGCGGCTATGCAGGTTGATCCGCATCGCACGCAGCAACTGCGGCTCGTCCTCGACGATCAGGATGCGTCCCACCGGCTCCCCGCTCCCCTCGCCACCCGGCCCGGCGGCCCCACCCGACCCGGCCGCCCCACCCGACCGGGCCGACGCACCCGATCCGGCCGACGCACCCGACCCGGCCGGGCTCACCGCCGCGCCGGGGTGAGCGCGTCCAGCGCCCGGTTGAGGCCGAGCACGTTGACCGCCGGTTCGCCGAGGAAGCCGAGGCTCCGGCCGGTCGTATGGTCCCGCACGAGCGCGGCGACCTGGCCCGCGGGCAGGCCGCGGACCCGGGCCACCCGGCTGACCTGAAGGTCAGCGTAGGCGGTGCTGATCTGCGGGTCGAGGCCGCTGGCGCTGGCGGTGACCGCGTCCGCGGGGACGGCGGGGTGCGCGGGGGCGTCACCGCGGATCAGGACGCGCTGGCCGGCGGCGATGTCATCGGTCAGCGACCGGCAGCGCACCGGCACGCCGGCATAGGTGGCAAGGAACGGGCGGGTCGGGCACGGCTCGTTGGCGCTGACGACCCGCGTCACCCGGCCGTCGTAGCCGGGCCCCGCGTGGTAGACGGCGAGCACGGCGCCGACTCCGGAGGGGGTGCAGTACGGCCGGCGGCCGTCGACGCCGTCGAGCGCCCCGACCGCCTGGCTGCGCGCGCAGACCTGGGTGAGCAGGCTCTGCCGGGACTCGTCGGTGCCACGCGTGGCCGGGTCGTCGACGCTGTCGACGACGTCCTCCGGACCGAGGTTCGACGCCGAGGTGGACGTCGGGTCGTAGCCGTCCCCGGCGGCCGACGGCCGGCTCTGGAAGTAGCGCGGCACGGCGTTGCCGTCGGCGTCGGTGAACGACTGGCCGATCAGCGACGAGCCGACCCGCCGGCCGTCGGCGCCGCTGACGAACGAGCCGTCGGCGCGGTGGTGCAGGCCGGGGAGCTGGGCGACGGCGAGGATCGCCAGCGGGTAGGCGAGACCGACGACGACGGTGAACACGAGCAGGATCCGCAGGGCGGCCAGGTGCTGGCGGGCCCAGCCGGGCAGTCGCGCGAACATGGGTCAACCCACCCCCGGGATGAACTGGACGAGCAGGTCGATGATCTTGATGCCGACGAACGGCGCGATGATCCCGCCGAGGCCGTAGCGGGACAGGTTGCGCGAGAGCAGGGCGGAGGCGCTGCTCGGCGTGTAGCGCACGCCGCGCAGGGCCAGCGGGATCAGGACGACGATGATGAGCGCGTTGAAGATGACGGCGGACAGGATCGCCGACTCGGGGGTGGCCAGCCGCATGATGTTCAGGCTGTCGAGCCCGCCGTAGACGCCGGCGAACATCGCCGGGATGATCGCGAAGTACTTGGCGACGTCGTTGGCGATGGAGAACGTCGTCAGCGCCCCACGAGTGATCAGGAGCTGCTTGCCGATCTCGACGATCTCGATCAGTTTCGTCGGGTCGCTGTCGAGGTCGACCATGTTGCCGGCCTCCTTCGCGGCGGAGGTGCCGGTGTTCATCGCGACGCCGACGTCGGCCTGGGCGAGCGCCGGGGCGTCGTTCGTGCCGTCGCCGGTCATCGCGACGAGCTTGCCGCCGGCCTGCTCGGCGCGGATCAGCGCGAGCTTGTCCTCCGGGGTGGCCTCGGCGAGGAAGTCGTCGACGCCGGCCTCCTCGGCGATCGCCTTCGCGGTGAGCGGATTGTCGCCGGTGATCATCACGGTGCGGATGCCCATCCGGCGCATCTCGTCGAACCGCTCCCGCATGCCGGACTTGACGACGTCGGCGAGCTGGATGACGCCGAGCACCCGCGCGTGCGCCGCCGCGCCCGCGGCAGTGTCGGCGGCTGCGGCGGTGCCGGTGATCTCCCCGACGACCAGTGGCGTCCCGCCGGCGGCGGAGATTCCGTCGACGATCTCGCCGAGCTCGGCGGGCACCGTCCCGCCGGCCTGGCGCACCCACGTGATCACCGCGCTGGCCGCCCCCTTGCGGATCTGACGGCGCACCTCGACGCCGGTCTCGGGCGCGGCCCCGGCGTCCGGGTCGGCGAGGTCGACGCCGGACATCCGGGTCTGCGCGGTGAAGGGGACGAACGTCGCCGCGCGCAGCTCGCCGGGTGAGCGTTCGCGCAGGCCGTGATGCTCCTTGGCGAACACGACGACCGAGCGGCCCTCCGGCGTCTCGTCGGCGAGCGAGGAAAGCTGGGCGGCGTCGGCCAGGACGGCCTCGCCGACCCCGGCGACCGGGAGGAACCCGCGGGCCTGCCGGTTGCCGAAGGTGATCGTGCCGGTCTTGTCGAGCAGCAGCGTGTTGACGTCGCCGGCCGCCTCGACCGCCCGGCCGCTCATCGCGAGCACGTTGCGCTGGACCAGCCGGTCCATCCCGGCGATGCCGATCGCGGACAGCAGCGCCCCGATCGTCGTCGGGATGAGGCAGACCAGCAGGGACGCCAGCACGATGCCGGTGATCCCGTGACTGGTCAGCGCCGCCGAGTCGGGGATGGCGGGCTGCTGTGCCTTGGTGTAGATCGCCAGCGGCTGGAGGGTGGCGACGGCGAGCAGGAAGATGACGGTGAGCGCGGCGAGCAGGATGTTCAGCGCGATCTCGTTCGGGGTGCGGCGTCGGTCGGCGCCCTCGACCAGGCCGATCATCCGGTCGATGAAGCTCTCGCCGGGCTGCTGGGTGATCCGCACGACGATCCGGTCGGAGAGGACCTTCGTCCCGCCGGTGACCGACGACCGGTCGCCGCCGGACTCGCGGATCACCGGCGCGGACTCCCCCGTGATCGCCGACTCGTCGACGCTGGCGATGCCCTCGACGACGTCGCCGTCGCCGGGGATGATCTCCCCGGCGACCACGAGGACGATGTCCCCCCGGACGAGCCCGGGCGCCGGCACCTCCTCCACCGAGACGCGCTCCCCCGCACCGCCGGCCGCCGCGACCGCGTCGGGCGCGACGACCGCGTCGGGCGCGGCGACCGCGTCGGCGGTGGGGGCGGGCTGGCCAGGCGACCAGCCGGTCAGGCGGCGGGCGATCGTGTCGGTGCGGGTGCGACGCAGCGCGGCGGCCTGGGCCTTGCCGCGGCCCTCGGCGACGGCCTCGGCGAGGTTCGCGAAGACGACCGTGAGCCACAGCCACACGGTGATCAGCCAGCCGAACACGGACGGGTCGGCGATCGCGAGCACGGTCGTGAACGCCGCGCCGACCTCGACGATGAGCATGACCGGGTTGCGCCACAGGGTTCGAGGGTCGAGCTTGCGCAGCGCCGCGGGCAGCGAGCGGCCGAGCTGGCGGGGATCGAGCAGGCCGCCGCCGACCCGCCGCGGCCCGCCCCGGCCCGGACGCGGCGCGGCGCCGGGCGCGGCGATGACGGTGGTGGTGCTCATCAGTGGATCCCTTCCGCGAGCGGGCCGAGGGCGAGGGCGGGGAAGAACGTCAGCGCAACGATGATCACGGCGATGGCGCCGAGCATCCCGGCGAACTGGGGCCGGTGCGTCGGCAGCGTCCCGGCGGTCGCCGGGACCGGCTGCTGGCGGGCGAAGGAGCCGGCCATCCCGAGCACCAGCAGCATCGGCAGCAGCCGGCCGAACAGCATCGCCAGGCCCAGCGCGGTGTTGTACCAGGTGGTGTTCACCGTGAGGCCGCCGAACGCCGAGCCGTTGTTGTTCGCCGCCGAGGTGAAGGCGTAGAGCACCTCGCTCAGGCCGTGCGCCCCGGAGTTGAGCATGCCGGCGCGCTCACCGGGCAGGCCCATCGCGATCCCGGTGCCGAGCAGGGCGATCGCCGGGGTGGCCAGGAAGTACAGCGACGCGAACTTGATCTCCCGGGAACCTATTTTCTTCCCGAGGTACTCGGGTGTTCGCCCGATCATCAACCCGGCGACGAATACGGTGACGACGGCCAGTACGAGCATTCCGTACAGGCCGGACCCGGTGCCGCCGGGCGCGACCTCGCCGAGCATCATGTTGACCAGCAGGGTGGCGCCGCCCAGGCTCGTGTAGGAATCGTGGAAAGAATTGACGGAACCGGTGGAGGTGAGCGTCGTGCCGCTGGCGAACAATGCCGAGTCCGGCACGCCGAACCGGGTTTCCGTGCCCTCCGTCGCCGCGCCGACCGCGACCGGCACCGTCCCGTGGTGCGCGGTCTGGAAGGCGGCGTTCACCGCGAAGCTGCCGAGGGCGAGCGCGGCCATGACCGCGACGATCGCCAGGCCCTGGCGACGGTCGCCGACCATCCGGCCGAAGGTGCGCGGCAGCGAGAAGCCGATCGCGAGCAGCAGGTAGATCTCGAACAGGTTCGTCCACGACGTCGGGTTCTCGAACGGGTGCGCCGAGTTGACGTTGTAGAAGCCGCCGCCGTTGGTGCCGAACTCCTTGATGGCCTCCTGGCTGGCGACCGGCCCGCCGGTGATCGCCTGATGGCCGCCGGCCAGGGTGGACACCACCCGGTTGCCGTGCAGGTTCTGGATCGCCCCGCCGGCGATGAGGACGATCGCCGCGAGCACACAGACCGGCAGCAGGATCCGGATCACCGTCCGGGTGAGGTCCACCCAGAAGTTGCCGATCTCGTCGCCCGTGCCGACCAGGTCATCCCGGCTGCCTGCGCTGGTCGCGACCGGCGACCGGCGCCGCGCGAGGCCGCGGACCACCGCCACCGCGACCGAGATGCCCACGGCCGCCGAGACGAAGTTCTGCACCGCCAGGCCCGTCATCTGCACGGTGTGGCCCATGGTCGACTCGCCCGAGTACGCCTGCCAGTTGGTGTTCGTCATGAAGCTCACCGCGGTGTTCCAGGCCAGCGCCGGCCCCACCGCGCCGAACCCGAGGTTGAGCGGCAGATGTTCCTGGATGCGCTGGAGCAGGTACAGCAGCAGCACGCTGACCAGCGAGAAGGCCAACACGCTGCGGGCGTAGACGCCCCAGCGCTGGCCCGCGTCGGGGTTCACCCCGGTCAGCCGGTAGATCGCCCGCTCGACCCGCAGGTGGCGGCTGCCGGTGAAGACCCGGTACATGTGGTCGCCGAACGGGCGGTAGGTGACGAAAAGCGCGGCGACCAGCAGCGCCACGGCGAGGACGCCGGCGACGGACGTCGACATCAGAACCGCTCCGGGAACAGCAGCGCCGCGACGATGAATATCCCCAACCCGATCGACAGCACCAATCCGGCGATGTTCTCCGCGTTCACAGCCTTTCGACCCCTCGCAGCACCAGCGCCAGCAGTGCGAAACATCCCAGCGTCAGCAGGACGTACACCACGTCTTGCATGCGCCCCTCCTTCATCCCGGCAGGGGCCCAGTAAAGCGCGACGAAAACCGAAAATGGCGATCACTCACGCGGTTCTCACGCCGTCCGGCGGGTTTCTCACGGCCCGCTAACACCGATCTTGAAAAAGCGGCCTGTCCGGACCTTCCGATGGTTCCCGCCCAGGCCGGACAGGAGCACGATGGGTGGCGTGCCACGCGGAACACTGCGCATCTACCTGGGGGCGGCGCCCGGGGTGGGCAAGACCTACGCCGCGCTCGACGAGGCCCGCCGCCGCCGCGACCGGGGCACCGACGTCGTCGTCGGCCTGGTCGAGACGCACGCGCGCCAGCACACCGCCGAGATGCTCGACGGGCTGGAGGTGATCCCCCGCCGGTTCGCCGACCATCGCGGCGCCACCTTCACCGAGATGGACCTCGACGCAGTGCTGGCCCGGCGCCCCGCGGTGGCGGTCGTCGACGAGCTCGCCCACACCAACGTCCCCGGCAGCCGCAACGCCAAGCGCTGGCAGGACGTCCAGGAGCTGCTCGCCGCCGGCGTCGACGTCATCTCCACCGTCAACGTCCAGCACCTGGAGTCACTCAACGACGTCGTCGAGACGATCACCGGGGTGTCGCAGCGGGAGACCGTGCCCGACGCGGTGGTCCGCCAGGCTGACCAGGTCGAACTCGTCGACATGGCCCCGGAGGCGCTGCGGCGGCGGATGGCCCACGGCAACATCTACGCCCCGGACAAGGTCGACGCGGCGCTGGCCAACTACTTCCGCCCCGGCAACCTCACCGCCCTGCGCGAACTCGCCCTGCTGTGGCTGGCCGGCAAGGTCGACGACCAGCTCGACCGGTACCGGGCCGAGCACCACATCGGTGGGACGTGGGAGACCCGCGAGCGGGTCGTCGTCGCGCTCACCGGCGGCCCGGAGGGCGAGACCCTGATCCGCCGCGCGGCCCGGATCGCCTCCCGGACCAAGGGCGCGGAGCTGCTCGCCGTGCACGTCGCCCGCTCCGACGGACTCACCGGCGCCGACCCCGCGGCCCTGACCGGGCAGCGGTCCCTCCTCGACAGCCTCGGCGGCAGCTTCCACCAGGTGATCGGCGACGACGTGCCGACGGCGCTGCTCGACTTCGCCCGCGCGGAGAACGCCACCCAGCTCGTCCTGGGCGCCAGCCGCCGCGGCCGGCTCGCCCGGATCCTCAGCCCCGGCATCGGCGTCACCACCACGAACCTGTCCGGGCCGATCGACGTGCACATGGTCACCCACGCCGAGGCCGGCACCGGCTGGCGGCTGCCGCGCGTGCGCAGCGGGCTCACCCCGCGCCGCCGGCTGATCGCGACCGCGCTGACCCTGGCGCTCGTCCCCGCCCTGACCGCGGGGCTGGTCCAGGCCCGCGGAACCCTCAACCTGGCCACCGAGATGCTCGGCTACCTGATCATCGTGGTGACGGTGGCGCTGATCGGCGGATTCTGGCCGGCGCTGCTGTGCGCCCTGGCCAGCTGTCTGCTGCTGAACTACTACTTCNCCCCGCCGCTGCACCACTGGGCCATCGAGGACGGCAACAACGCCCTCGCCCTGGCCGGATTCGTCCTGGTCGCGGCGATGGTCAGCCGGGTCGTCGACATCTCCGCCCGCCGCTACGGCCAGGCGGTGCGCGCCTCCGCGGAGGCGGCGACGCTGTCGGTGCTCGCGGGCAGCGTGCTGCGCGGCGAGGACGCGCTGCCCGCCCTGCTCGACCGGGCTCGGGAGACCTTCGCCATGACCTCGGCGACCCTGCTCGAACGCGACGGCGACGGCTGGCGGGCTGTCCTCAGCGTCGGCCCGGACCCCTGCACCCGGCCCGAGGACGGTGCGGTGGACGTCCCCATCGGCGACAGCCTCGCCCTCACGCTGACCGGGCGGCCGCTGCCGGCCGCCGACCGCCGCATCCTCGCCGCCTTCGCCGCGCAGGCCGCCGTCGCCCTCGAACAGCGCCGCCTGGCCGAGGCCGCCGCGCAGGCCGTGCCCATCGCCCAGGCCGACCGGGTCCGCGCCGCGCTGCTCGCCGCCGTCAGTCACGACCTGCGCACCCCGCTCGCCGCCGCCAAGGCCGCCGTGACCGGCCTGCGCTCCGCCGAGGCCGTGCTCAGCCGGGACGAGCGCGACGAGCTGCTCGCCACCGCNGACGAGTCCCTCGACCGGCTCACCCGCCTGGTGGAGAACCTGCTCGACATGTCCCGGCTGCAGGCCGGCGCGCTGAGCGTGTTCCCCCGTCCGATCGGGCTGGACGACGTCGTCCCGCACGCCCTCGACGAGCTCGGCCCGCCCGCCCGGCACATCGCCATCCACATCCCCGACGACCTGCCGACGATCGACGCCGACCCGGCGCTGCTCGAACGGGTGCTGGTGAACCTCGTCGGCAACGCGCTGCGGCACGCCCCGCCCGGACGCCCCCCGGTCATCACCGCGAGCAGCCTCGCCGACCGGGTGGAGCTGCGCGTGGTCGATCACGGCCCCGGCATCCCCGCCGCCCACCGCGACCAGGTCTTCCAGCCGTTCCAACGGCTCGGCGACCGGGACAACACCACCGGCGTCGGCCTCGGGCTCGCCCTGTCCCGGGGGCTGACCGAGGCGATGAACGGCACCCTCACCCCCGAGGACACCCCNGGCGGCGGCCTGACGATGGTGGTCAGCCTGCCTGCCGCCGAGCCGCCCCCGTCCCTGACCGCCCTCGACGACGCGGACCTCGGCCCCGCCGCCCGTTCGCCGGCGCCCGTCGACGACCTCGCCTAGGAACTGCGTGGGAGAGCGGCCACCTGGTTCTTCCACAGGGCTCGGTGTCCGAATTATCCCTGCGGAAGAGACAGACGGCGCCGCTCCCATGCACACTGCCTCCGCATGGGGGGCTGGGCCGACGACCTGGAGGAGGACGGCAGCGGAAGGGGACGGGTGCGAGAGCGGATCACCGGGGCGCTGGAGCGGTGGCAGGTGCCGATCTATCTGGGGGCCATCGCCGGCGGGGCGGTCGTGGGGCTCGCCGGGCCCGGAGCCGGGCCGAGGTTCCTGGAGCAGGCGATCAACCCGGCGCTCGGCGCGCTGCTGTTCGTGANGTTCCTGCAGGTGCCGGCGGCCGAGCTGGTGCGGTCGCTGCGGGCGGGACGGTTCCTCGCCGCGGTGCTCACCGTGAACTTCGTCGTCGTCCCGGGCGTCGTCGCCACGATGCTGCCGTTGCTGCCCGACGCCCAGGCCGTGCGGCTCGGGGTGCTGCTCGTCCTGCTGTGCCCGTGCGTCGATTACGTGATCGTGTTCAGCGGGCTCGCGGGTGCCCGCGCCGGCGCGCTGCTGGCCGCCACGCCGGTGCTGCTGGCCGCGCAGATGCTGCTGCTGCCGGTGTTCCTGCTGGCCTTCCTCGGCCCGGGGCTCGCCGACGTCGTCGAGATCGGACCGTTCCTCGCGGCGTTCGGCGGCCTGATCGTCGTCCCGCTCGCGCTGGCCTGGACGGTGCAGGCGTGGGCCGCGCGCCGGCCCGTGGGCGCGGCGTTCGCCGGGACGGCCGGGACGGCGATGGTGCCGCTCATGGTCATCGTCCTGGTCACGGTCGTCGCGTCGCAGACTCCGAAGATCGACGACGACCTCGNCGAGGTGGCCGCCGTCGTGCCCGCGTATGTGGCCTTCCTCGTCGTCATGGCGGTCACCGGGCTCGGCGTCGCCCGGCTGTTCCGCCTGGATGTCCCCGCCGCCCGGGCGGTGGTGTTCAGCGGGGCCACCCGCAACTCGCTCGTCGTGCTGCCGCTGGCCCTGTCGCTGCCCGACCGGTTCGCGATCGCCGCCGCCGTCGTCGTCACCCAGACCCTCGTCGAGGTCCTCGGCATGATCGTCTACGTCCGCGCGGTCCCCCGCCTGCTACCCGACCGGTGAGGTGCGCGGCCGGGCCGGTGATGTGATCGTCCGGGCCGGTGATGTGAGCAGACAGACGATGGCACGAACGGGTAGGTACGCCCTTTCCGAGCAGGATGAACCCGCAGGACAACAACGTTCACGGGGGACTGTCACGAGGGAGTTGTCGTGTCATTCGATGGAGCGGGAGTCGTCGTCACGGGGGCGGGTTCGGGGCTGGGCCGCGCCGTCTCGCTGCGGCTGGCGGCCGACGGTGCTCAGGTCGTGGTCTCCGACATCGACGAGAAGGGCGGTCAGGAGACCGTCCAGCGCATCGCCGACCATGGCGGCAAGGCGACCTTCGTGGCGGCGAACGTCGCCGACCCCGCCAGCGTCACCGAGCTGTTCGACACCGCCGTGTCGGTGCTCGGCGGCCTGGACATGGCCGTGAACAACGCGGGCGTCGCGCACGCGCCGACGGACCTGCATCTGCTGTCGGTCGAGGACTGGGACCGGGTCCTCGGGGTGGACCTGCGGGGCGTGTTCCTCTGCATGCGCGCCGAGCTCGGTCACATGGTCGATGCGGGGCACGGCCGGATCGTGAACATGGCATCGAACGCGGGGGTGAAGAACGCGCCGTCGATGGCCGGGTACACCGCCGCCAAGCACGGCGTGGTCGGCCTGACGAAGAACGCGGCGCTGCAGTACGCCCGGCGCAACATCCGCGTCAACGCGGTGTGCCCCGGCACGATCCTCACCGAGGGGCTGGCCGGCTACGGCCCCGAGCAGCAGGCGGAGTGGGCCTCCCTCGTCCCGATGGGGCGCATCGGCACCCCGGAGGAGGTCGCCGGGTCCGTCGCCTACCTGCTCTCCGACGAGGCCGGCTTCATCACCGGCCACTCCCTGCTCATCGACGGCGGACTCATGTGGGACTGACCGTTCCGGTGAGCAGCCGCGCGCGACCGNCGCGGGCCGTCACCGTTACACGGATTACCCGGGCGTCGGCCTCCGCCTTGCCACCTGCCATCCGGCGGCGACCAGAAGTAACCCGGCCACCAGGGCCAACACGCCGGTGACGGCGCCGTGAAAGGTGACGGCATGCAGCCCGTCTGACGCGTTCGCCAGGCCGCCGCCGGCTCCGGCCCCCGCGGCGAGGGCCCCCACCACCGGAAGAACCACCGACCCCGACGGGTGCCGACGTGGCCGCTGCGCTCGGCGTGGCAGTGCCCGCAGGTGGGCGACGATCGCCACCGCCACGACGACCAGCCCGGCCACGCTCATGCCGTACTGGAGCCACTTGTAGCCGGGCAGGGCGCCGTGCTCGGCGCTCAACCAGGCCACCTGGCGGACGCCCCACCGCTGTTTGTGGGTGAAGTCGTCCCAGACGACGTGCGTCACGGCTCCCACGCTCGCGGCCACCGGTGCCAGCAGCCACTGGCGTCCCGTGAGCCGCGCCCGCGCAGCCAGNCGCAACCGGACCNGATCCGGGGCCAGATCGGCCAGGGCGTCGCGAATCAGGTGAAACCACAGTCCCAACGCGGCCAGCGACAGCACCGGAACGACGGTCACGACACCGAGCAGGCTGTGCGTGAGCCGGTACAGCTCCGGCCACCCGAAGAACACCGGCACGTCGGGAACCATCGACCCGGCCACCATCGCGCTCATCGGCAGGCCGAGGCGCCGCAGCGGCAGCACCGCCGCCGGATGGCTCAACGTGAACGGCACCCTCAACCCCACAACGCGCAGATCGGCACGGCGAAGATCCCCGGTTCCAGCCGATAGATCCTGGGCCCGGTGTGGACCACCACTCCGGCGACGAAACGGTCACCGAGCTCGTCCCGTAGCCAGGTCAGGTGCCGCGCGGCGGCTGCGCCGGGTGCCGCGTCTGNCTTCACCTCGATACCGATCACGCGTTCGGCGCCCAGTTCGGCGATGAGGTCGACCTCGTGACGCCCGTTGTCCTGGCGGAGGTGGTACAGGCGGGGACGCCCAGAGCCGACGGGTAGCTCGGCCCGCAGTTGGGTCGCCACAAAGGTGTCGAGGATCCGGCCGAGCAGGTCCCCGTCCCGGAGCACGGCGTTGACGTCGAGCCGCAGTGCGGCGCCGATCAGCCCTGTATCCACGATGTACTTTTTGGAGCCCCGGACGAGTCGCTTGAGCCGGTTCGTCGTCCAGGCGGGAAGTGACTCGACCACCAGCAGGTTCGCGAGCAGATGCGCGTAGGCTTCGGCGGTCTTCGCGTTGATGCCCGCGGCCTCGTGCAGCGTCCTGGCGTTGACCAGGCCGGCGGAGTTGAGCGCCAGTGCCTCGAAGTACCGCCGCAGGCGTTGGGGATCCCGGTTCTCCCGCAGCATCTCGACATCCCGGGTCAGCAACTGATCCAGGTAACTTTCCAGCCAGTAGGNCCGCGCCCGCTCCGACAGGTGCAGGGCGGGCTCGGGAAAGCCGCTGCGCAGCGCCAGCTCGACATAGCCACGCAGATCGGGGACGTCCGACGGTAGCGTCAACGTGTCGGCGCTGTCGGTGGCCAGGCGGTCGAGGAAGGTCGGCCCTTCGNCCCGACCCTCGATCTCGCGGACGGCGAGGCTGGTCATAGCCATCCGAACGAGACGGCCGGTGCCAGGCCAGTTGTCGGCTTCGAGATCGGCTCGCACCGACCCCGTGACCAGGAACCGGCCAGGCCGGGGGNCGGCATCCACCGCACGCTTGATCGCACCGAGCACCGACGGAACCATCTGCCACTCGTCGAGGAGCACCGGCTCCGGCAGCCCGCGCAGGGCCGCGTCGGGATCCGCGGCGAACGCAACCGCCTCACCTGGCCGGTCGAGCCGGATGATGGTGCGCGCGTGCCGGGCCGCCGTCGTTGTCTTGCCCGTCGCCCGCGGTCCGACCACCAGCAACGCGGGCAGCTCCGTCACAAGATCGCGGATCAGCCCGTCGACAAGCCGTGGCAGGTAGGACCNCTCCATCATCGGAGACTACCAATCTCCAGCACCCTCCAGTACCAATTTCCAACACCTCGGGATACCACGTTCCAACAGGCGTGATCCGCACTGGGGTGCATACCCGACTGTGATCATTACGCGGGCCAGCGACCGGCTCCGCGTCCTACGCCGACGCCGGCCCACGGGCGTGGTCATTGCCGGTCGCCGCCCGTCGGACGGGGCCGAACAGGGTGGTGCGCAGGGCCGGGCCGAGAGTGCGGACTATTTCATCGGCGGTCATGGAGGCGAGCGGTTCGACGGCCAGGAGGTAGCGGGTGAACACCAGCCCGCCGAGCTGACCGACGAACGCGCCCGCGCGGTGGCGGGCGTCGGCGCCGCCGAGGCGGTCGGCCAGGCGGTCGACCATCTCCCGCTGCAGGCCGCCGCGGAGCAGCGTCGCGAGCGCGGGGTCGGCCGCCGCCGCGCGGACCGCGGTGAGCAGCGGCAGGCCGGTCTCGGGCCGGTCCCAGCCGGCCACCAGAGCGCGGATTGCCCGCTGGGGCAGGGATTCCAGCTCGCCTTCGAGCAGGCTGGCCAGGACGTCCGCGGGGTTCAGGGTGAGCTCCAGGACAGCCGCGAACAGGCCGCGTTTGGAGCCGAAGTAGTAGCTGATCAGGGCCGCGTCGACGCCGGCGTCCGCCGCCAGGGAACGCATCGTGACCGCCTCGTAGCCCTCGCGGCGGAACCGATCCCGGGCGACGGCGAGGATCGTGGCCCGCACATCAGGGCTGCCGGGCCGCCGCCCGCGCCGCGGCGAAGAATTCATCACGGTTGAACTACCGTAGCCGGCCCCGCCAAGGTCGATCCAGCGCACCGACCTGGAGGACCGAGATGACCACATCGGCTTCACCGACGACAACCACGCCGACGACGGCCACGCCGACGCCGACGGAGTTGCACCCGACGTCCACGTCAGGGCCCGTCGTCCGCCACACCCGGGTGCTGGTGGTCACGTGCGGGGCGCTGGCGACGGTGATCTCGGCGATGTCGTCGCTCAACGTCGCCCTGCCGTCGATCGCCGCCGATACCCACGCTTCGCAGACCCGACTGTCGTGGATCATCGACGCCTACAGCCTCGTCTTCGCCGCGCTGCTGCTGCCGGCGGGTGCGGTGGGCGACCGGTTCGGACGGCGGCGCGCCCTGCTGACCGGGCTGCTGATCTTCGGTGCCGGGTCGGCGGCGGCGCCGTTCACGAGCAGCGCGACGACGCTGATCGGGCTGCGCTGCGTCCTCGGCGTCGGCGCGGCGCTGGTGATGCCGGCGACCTTGTCGACGATCACCGGCACGTTCCCGCGGGAACGGCGGGCGGCGGCGGTCGGGGTGTGGGCGGCCGTCGCCGGGGCCAGCGCCGTCGTCGGCCTGCTCGCCTCCGGCCTGCTGCTGCAGGCGTGGTCGTGGCGCTCGGTGTTTCTGCTCGGCGTCGTGCTCGCCGCCCTCGCCGCGGTGGGGACCTGGCTGTTCGTGCCCGACTCGGCCGCCCCGGACGGGCCGCCCCTCGACATCGTCGGCGCCGTGATCTCGATCGCCGGCCTCGGCGCGCTCGTCTNCTCGATCATCGAGGCGCCGGAGCACGGCTGGCTCGGCCGCACCACCCTGCTCGGGCTCGGCACCGGCATCGTGCTGCTGGCCGGCTTCGTCGCCTGGGAGCTGCACACCCGCACCCCGCTGCTGGACCCGCGGCTGTTCACCCGGCCGGCGTTCGCCGCGGGCACGCTGTCGATCCTGCTGCAGTTCTTCGGCTTCTTCGGCCTGATCTTCATCACGATGCAGTACCTGCAGCTCGTCCGTGGCGACAGCGCGCTCGTGGCGGCGGTCAGTGTGCTACCGATGGCGGCCGGGATGATGCCCGCCGCCCGCCTCGCCCCGAGGGTCGTCGCCGCCGTGGGCGCCCGCGCCTGCTGCGTGGCCGGGCTGCTCCTGATCACCGCCGGGATGGTCGTGCTGTCCCGGCTCGACCAGGGCAGCTCGTACTGGCTGCTGCTGGCCGGACTGTTCCCCCTCGGCGTCGGGATGGGCCTGGCGATGACGCCCGCGACCACCNCCGTCACCGACAGCCTGCCCCCGGCGCTGCAGGGCGTCGGCTCCGCCGTCAACGACCTGTCCCGCGAGCTCGGCGGGGCGCTCGGCATCGCCGTGCTCGGCAGCCTGCTCGGCTCCACCTACCGCCACCACCTGGCCCAGCACGGCGCGCTCCCGCCGGCCCTCGCCGAGAAGGCCCGTTCCTCGCTGGGCGTGGCCGCCCACCTCGGCGAGCCGGTCCTCGGCCACGCGCGGACGGCGTTCGTCGACGGCATGCAGGTCGCCTTCCTCGGCGGCGCGGTCGCCACCGGGGCCGCCGCGCTCGCCGTGGCCCTCCTGCTGCGCGCTGGCCGACCGAAGTGAGCTCCTATCCGTCAGCGCGCCCGTAGCGCTGGTGGAAGACGTTGTGGTCGACGGGACGTCGGCCGGGGTGGCGGCGTTCCTCGGCGGGATAGCCGACGGCGACCAGCAGGGCGATGGCGAGGTCGTCGCGGTCGGCGATGCCGATCGTCTCCTTCACTGCGGCCTCGTCCCAGCCGTTCATCGGCGAGCTGGCCAGCCCCAGCTCGGTGGCGGCGAGCAGCACGTAGGTCGCGGCGATCATCGCATCCTTGATCGCGTACTCGCGTAGCAGGCCGCGCCGTTCGAGGTCGTGCTGGAAGGCGTCGGAGGCGGCCGCGAACATGGCGATGAAGTCGTCCGACCAGGCGCCGGCCCGGCGGGCCTGGTCGTAGATGTCGGCCCGGTCGGCGCGCCAGGCCTGCGGCTCCGCGACGAAGACGAGGATGATCGGGGCCTCGGCCGGCTGCGGCTGCCCGCCGGTGGCGCGCACGAGACTCTCCCGGCCCGCCTCGTCGCTGACGACGACGATCGAGCGGTCCTGCAGGTTCCAGGACGTGGGCGCCTCCATGGCCAGGGCAAGCAGGGCGTCGAGCGTGGCGGCCGGGATCGGGTCGGGCCGGTAGTGGCGAACCGTGCGGCGGGTCCGGATGGCGTCCGCGACCGACAGGGTCGGCCCGGTGGGCGGAACGAGACCGGCGGCGGGTCCGGGCGGCAGGAGCTGCGTCATGGCACTCACTGTCGGGGAGTGACTCTCTTTTCGGAAGAAGGCACTTATTGGTGCGCTACACCGAGCTCGCCCGCCGCATCGAGGGCGTCTCCCAGAAGATGCTCACCCAGACGCTGCGCGCCCTGGAGACGGACGGCTTCGTCACCCNCACCGTCCACCCCACCAGCCCGCCGCGCGTCGACTACACGCTGACTCCCCTCGGCCGCANCCTCGCCGAGCCCATCACCGCCCTGCGCCGNTGGACCGAGACCCACATCAACGACATCGAACGCGCCCGCGCCGCCGCGCGACCGCTGCCCTCCGCCGGGGCCGGCATCGGGTAGCAACACAGCGACCAGTCCAGGCTTCGGCTGCGGGGTGAGGCTTCGCCGCGGCAGCATCAGGGGGGTCGCCAGGAGGAGCAGGCCGGCGGCCGCGATCGCGATCCGCGGGCTGGTGAGGCCGGCCAGCAGGCCCCACAGCACCGTCAGGGTCGCGATGCCGGCCTTGCTGGTGACCGACCAGGCCGACAGCGTCCGGGCGACGCGCCCGGCATCGGTCTGCTCGAGCCGGTAGGTGGCGAACACGGGATTGAACACACCCATGCAGGTGACCAGGCCGAGTTGGACGGCGATGACGAGCACGATCCCGGCCGTGCCGGGGCGGATGAAGGCCAACCCGAGCGACCAGCACGCCCGCAGTGTGCCGGCGACGAGCAGGACCCGATGCCGTCCGTGCCGCACGACGAGGGGCCGGGCCAGGCGAGAGCCGACGAGCCCGCCCACGCAGGGCACCCCGAACGCCAGGCCGTACTGCCACGGCTCGAAGCCGAGGCGGCCGAGCATGAGAACGGCGACGAGCGGAGACGTCGCCATGATCAACCCATTGACCAGGACGGTGTTGACGAACAGGGGTCGCAGCGCCGGGTGGCTCAGGATGTGCCGCCACCCCTCGGTGAGGTCGCGAAGCCGGGCCCTCGGTGTGCCGGCCGGCGCGGAGCGCGGCTCGCTCCCACCGATCGCGCCGATCGCGCCGATCGCGCCAATGGCCCCGATCGCGCGGAGTCCCGCCGCCGAGAGCAGGTAGCTGATCGCGTCGGCCAGCACGGTCGTCACCGGTCCGAACAGTCCGATCGCGGCCCCACCGAGCGGCGGCCCGACGACGGTGGCGGTCCAGGTCGTCGACTCGAGCCGGGCGTTCGCGACGAGCAGGTCCTCACCCTGTAGGAGTGCTTTCACGTAGGCGCCGGCGGCAGCCGTGAAGGCGATGTCGGCGGCGGCAACCATGATCGACACCACGACGAGCTGGGCGAAGGTGAGCCAGCCGAGCGCGAACGCGACGGGGACGCTCAGCACCGCGACGAACCGGGTCAGGTCCATCGCCACCATCACCGGCCGCTTGCGGCGGAACTCGACCCAGGGGCCGAGCGGCACCGCCACCAGCGCCCCCGCCGCCGGCCCCGCCGCCGCGAGCACCGCCACCTCGGTCGGCCCGGCGTGCAGCACGAGGATCGCGATCAGGGGGAACGCGTCGAACGCCAGCCACGTGCCGAGGGTGCTGACCGCGTACGCGGCCCAGAGCCACCCGAAGCGCCATCTCGCAGACCGCCCCGCCACTACCACCCGCCCCAGCCCCCTTCCCGCCGCATCCGAACAACATCTCGTTGACCAGCAGGATCTAAGCGAGCAGGCGAAGGGCGATGCAAACAACCGCCGCGGCGGCGAGCCACAACCCCGGGTTGTGCGACTAACGTCGGGCGACGTGGATCTCGAGGCTGTGCGAGCGTTCGTCTCCGTCGCGGACACCGGTCAGTTCCAGCGCACCGCCGCCGAGCTAACGATCACTCAACAGGCGGTCTCCAAGCGCATCGCCAAGCTGGAAAGAGACCTCGGCGTGCGGCTGTTCACCCGCACCGTGCGTGGAGCTCAGCTCACGATCGACGGCCAGGCGTTTCTCCCGCACGCCCGCGAGCTGCTCCAGGTCGAACGGCGGGCGACGGATTCCGTGCGGCCCGGCCGACGCGCGCTGCGCATAGACGTGATCAACCGGCGGATCGCCCCGGCAGCCCTGCTCCGCGATTTCCACGGCGCCCACCCCGATCTCCACCTGGACGTCGTGGTCCTCGACGACTCCGGCGTCGACGCCGCCATCGCGGCCGTCCGAGCCGGAACGATCGACGCGTCGTTTCGGGCTGTCCCCCTCCCCGCCCGGCAGATGCCCGACGTCATCAAGGCGATCCGGGTCGTCGACGAACCCCACGAACTGCTCACCGGGCCGACCCACTCGCTGGCCGCAGCTCGCGCCGTCACGCCTGCCGACCTGGTCGGACACCGAATCTGGATACCCGGCATCCTCCCCGGGACAGAATGGGCCACGTATTACGACGACCTCGCCGCGGAGTTCGGACTCACCATCGATCCGGTCGGTCCCAATTTCGGCACCGAGCACCTTCTGGACGTCCTCGCCGACTCCGCGACCCTGGCCAGCCTCGTCGGCGAAAAGACCCGGCTGCTCTGGCCCACCCGCTACGATCTGCGCCGCATCCCGCTGCACGACCCGACACCNATCTACCCGCATTCCCTGATCTGGCATCGCGACAACCCTCACCCGGCGCTCGCNCAATACCAGGAACTTTAGGTTCGGATCAGGACTGTGACCACGGTGGGCGGCGGTCCTGCGAGGTGCTTGTCGATCGGCTTCTTGGCGGGGAACGGGGTGCGTTTGGTGCGTCGGACGACGCGGGGGTGGGAGCGGAGCCGTTTCGGTAGGACGTGTTCGGCGATCTCAGCGGTCACCGCGGCCAGGATCCGGGCCGTCCGGCGGAGGGGGGAAAAGCGCCCGGCGCACGAC
>NZ_LJJX01000073.1:0-6497 GCF_001421075.1 Frankia sp. CpI1-P
GTGCAGGTGAAGCTCCCCACCGGGTGGGCCACCTTCAAGCACCTGCAGACGAACGCACAGGGATACGCGTCCTACACGGCGCGGGTGCTCACCACGACGAACGTCACGGCGATCTTCGACGGCACCGACGCCCTGCAGTCCGCCCACTCGGTCAACGACGCGACCCTGAACGTGCGCCCGCAGCGGGCCCCGCAGCTCGCCGGCCTCTCCTCCCGCCTGGGCAGCCTCGCCGGCGGCGTCTCTGTCGGTTCCACCCAGGTGTCCGTGCCGGTTCCGTCCAGCTCGATCGGCGCGAAGGCCGTCTACCTGGCCTCCCTGCAGGCGGGCAAGCCGTACGTCTACGGCGCCGACGGCCCGAGCTCGTTCGACTGCTCAGGGCTGGTCCAGTACGTCTTCAAGCAGCTCGGCAAGAGCCTGCCGCGGACCACGGACGCCCAGTTCGCCGCCACCACCCGGGTGTCGCAGTACAACAAGCAGCCCGGCGACCTGATCTTCCTCGGCTCGCCCGGGGACATCTACCACGTCGGTATCTACGCCGGCGACGGCAAGATGTGGGTCGCCCCGCACACGGGCAGCGTCGTGAAGCTCCAGTCGATCTACACCACCTCCTACTACGTCGGACGCGTCTAAGAGCGTCCACGCCAGCGCACCGTGCCCTGCGGCGCAGCGCCGGCCACCCGGTGGTCACCTCGTTCGGCTGGAAGGACGACGAAGCCCGTCCAGCCTCGAGCCGACCGCGACGCGGCCTCCCCCCTCCGGTCGCGCGTGCGGTCAGGCAGCCGGTCGACCTCGCGTTCCGCATCCCGTCGTGACTGCCCCGTCGTTCCGCACCCCGTCGTGCCCGCCCCGCCGGGCCTGCTCCCCCCGGCAGGCGAAAGGCGCGCATCGCCGACCCGTCCGGGTCACCATCGCCGTTGCCCCGGATGCAGTCCCACGACGCGGCTGACCCCGAGATGCTGATCCCGAGACAACGCCGGACCACCCGTACCTGCACCCGGTCCACGCGCCCGAAATCCGTGGCGTCGCGGTCCCGGCCGAGCCGGGACCAGCTCCAGTACGCGAGCCCTGACACCGCCCGCAGCCTCACCGACCCGACCTCGCTTCAGCGCCAGCCGGGCAACGCCTCCTTCCGGCCGGACGGACGTCAGATCTCCCCCCCATCTGACGTCCGTCCGGCCGGAAGGCCCCCGACCCCGCCGGCCTTCCCTCGGATTCCCCCCCCATCCGCAGCGGGAGGCCGGCGGGCCCTCGGGTTCCACCCGGCCGCAGAGGTCCGCCGATGCCGCTACCCCCCTCCCGGCGGCATCGGCGGACCCTTCTTGCTTCTACCCACCCGTCCCGGGCGCGTACGCGGCCGCTGGGGCCCGTGGAAGGCCGGGCTCAGGCTCCCAGGTGGTGCTTGGCGGAGGCCGTCCACAGCGTCTCGCTGACCTTCTTGTTCCAGTCGGTCTCGGCGACCCTTGCCTCCGGCGCCCGACCTGGGCAGGCGGACTGCGGCTCCTGCGTGAACTGTCCCACCACGCCGACGGCCGCGAAGATCGGCTTGGCGCCNCCGCAGACGACGGTCAGCGCGAGCCGAGCGCCCTCGCCGACGCCCCACACGTAGATCCGGTTGGGGTCGACCTTGGTCTTCTTCGCGGAGACGTAGCTGACCACGTCGCGCAGGTACTTCGCGTCGGCGCCGTCCGGGGAGTCGATCCGCCAGGTGCCGCCGACCGCCTCGGGATAGGCGACCGCGAAGTTGCGGGCGTTCGCCACCGAGCCGGCGGCGCTGTCATGATCGAGGGNCTTGGCGTCGACGTTGTCGTCGTGCAGGATCAGCACCAGCGGGATCGGATCCTTCGGATTCGACGGGGCGTGCACGAGCAGTTCCCGGTCGGCCGAGCCGTAGTCCTTGGGCATGCTGATGCGCTTGGTCTTCGGGCCGTTGCCGCGCTCGACGAAGACCCAGAGCGCGACGATGACGACCCCGACGATGAGTACGGTTCGCTTGTTCTTGCCCCACCAGCCGGCAAGGGGATTCGACGCCACGATCCAACCGAACCACACCGGTAGCCGGGAAACGCCGAAAACGGGCGACCAGATGACNCTCGGACCTACTCCTTCGGCCGCGGNGGCCACGTGACCGAACGGGTCAGCGGACCGACGTCGGGGTCAGGGGGTGGCGAGCGCGCGGCGGCGGGCCTCGCGCAACACCTGCGCCTCCCGGGGGGCGTCCAGCGGCGGGAGCTCGCCATGGATCCAGGTCAGCAGAAGGTCGGCGAGCGCCGGGTTCTGCGCCAGGACCGGCCCATGCAGGTAGGTGCCGATGACCCGGCCGTCGACGATGCCGTCGGTTCCGCCACCGCCACTACCGCCAGCGCCACCACCACTTTCAGTGCCGCCGTCGCCGTCGCCGATCCCGCGGCGCACCACCCCCAGCGGGAAGCCGCCGGCCCCGGGCAGCCGCCTGGTGCGCCCGGCGTGGTTCTCGTAGCCGTACAGGGTGGGCAGGCCGAGGCGCGGATCGGGCTCGACGACGATGTCACCGACGGCCCGTCCGGGCGGCGGCGTCTCGGGTGGCGCGAACGAGCGGCGGGTCTCGATGTCGACGAGGTTCAGCCCCTCGTGGATCTCCCCGCCCGACGGGAACGTCGCGCCGATCACCTGGTAGCCGGCGCAGACCGCGAGCACGGCCGCTCCCGAGCCCACCGCGCGCACGATCGCCCGGTTCTGCCGGATGCCGTCGGCGGCGAGCACCTGCGGGGCGTCCTCGCCCCCGCCGAGCAGGTAGATGTCGCAGCTCTCCGGCACCGGCGAGCCGGCGGGGACGCTGACCACCTCGACCGGCAGGCCCCGCCAGCGCAGCCGCTGCTCGAGGACGATCGCGTTGCCGCCGTCCCCGTAGGTGCCGAGCAGCTCGGGGTAGATCAGCGCGATCCGGGTCGCCGAGCTGCGCCTCATCGGGAACTCCGGACCAGCAGGTCCCGGAACGCCGTGTAGTTGGCGACCACGTCGACCACCTTCTCGTTGGCCGCCAGCGCCGCGTCTTCGGCGTTGGCGTGCACGCTGTGCGGCACCTCCGCGTAGGCCAGCCNCACGCTCATGTCCTCCTTGCGCCCGCCGGTGACGAGCACCTGCCGGCCGGCGAGGCGCTCGAAGGGGACGTCCCAGATCCAGGACGGATCCCGGCCGTCGGCGGTCTGCGAGTTGAAGTCGATGACGACGGGCCGGGGCGGCGCGTCGGCGAGCAGCTCCATCATCTCCACCCAGCCGGCGGGGTTCTTCGCCAGCAGCAGCCGGCCGCGGCGGCCCTGCTCGCCGAGGGCGACCTCCTGGTAGCGGCCCTGGACGTCGCCGAGGCCGGCCATGGCGGCCAGCGCCGCCTCGACCTCGACGCCGAGCTCGCGGGCCGCGGCGGCGGCCATCGCCGCGTTGCCGAGGTTGACCCGGCCGGGCAGGTCGAGGTGGGCCGAGATGGTGCGGCCGTACCAGAGCAGCTCCCGGGGCCCGGTGACCGCGACGATCGGCTCGGGCCGGGCCAGCCCGCACTCGGACCACCAGCCGGCCTCGTTGCGGTGCAGCAGGCGGGCGCACTGGGGGCAGACCATCGCGTCGGCGGTCCAGTTCTGGCCGGCCGACACCCACACCTGCCGTCGCCAGCCGGCCGCCGCCCAGGCGACCAGCGGGTCGTCGACGTTCGCGACCACCGTGGCGTCCGGCAGCTCGGCGCCGAGCTCCCGCCACATCGACGCGATCCGCCGGGTCTCGTTGGACCGGTCGAGCTGGTCACGGCTGATGTTGAGCAGCAGCACGACCCGCGGCAGGATCTCCCTGGCCACCTTCGGCAGCCAGATCTCGTCGACCTCCAGGGCGGCGGCGGCGTCGAACGGGGGTCGCGAGAGCGCGGCGAGGACGCCGGGCGCCATGTTCGCCCCCCCGCTGTTCGACTTCACCGGCCCGAGGGTGCCCAGCGCGCGGGCGAGCAGCCGGGTGGTGGTCGTCTTGCCGTTGGTGCCCGACACGCAGGCGGTGCGGCGGTGGGAACCGACCTCGGCCAGCGCCCCCGGGGAGACCCGCAGGGCGAGCTTGCCGCCGATCATCTCCCCCGAACCGCGGCCGAGGCGACGCGACGCCTCGGCCGCCAGGCGTTCGACGGCGAGCGCGGCCTGGGTCCGGGCGGTGAACCTGCGCGGGAATGATGTCGTCATCGCGCTTTCTACAGTGCCACGAGGGTGCCGGGAGACGAAGACCACCCCCGCTTCCGTTCGGTTACGTCCTGATCGGCGCCGTTGCCGCCGGCGGCGCGCCACCGTCGCCCCCGTCGTGGCCGAGTCTGCACGCCAGACGCCATCGCCGCAGGTCAAACCGCGTGACCGGCCGGCCGGCGCCGGCGGAACTTTCGTGTTACCTCCCGGTGTGCGAACGGGTGCCAACCGGACCACCATGGGGGAATCAACCCGGCGTCGCGGTAGAACTCACCCGACGGGGTGAACCGGAATACCCAAGACCGGCCCTCGGGACGAGAATCACAGGCGGAGTACGGCCGGCCACCGATCCGGCCGGGGCCGCGCGGGGCCCGGGACCCTGGCCGAGCAGCGGCCGGCCGCCAGGCACCACGCGGTTGCAGAAGGGACGTGAGGGCGCACAGTGACAACGAAGGCAATCGCGATCGCGCGGGACCACGGCCGCTGGTCGGTGCACGATCTGGACCCGGCGGGCGCCGAGGATCTCGACGCCCTCACCGACACGATGCGCGACTTCGGTGACGACACCATCGTGGCCTTCCTGGAGGAGGACGACGAGTACCTCGCGATCGTCCGGCTCGGCGCCGACGAGCCTGACCCCAAGGTCTTCCTCTCCGACCGCCGGGTCCTGATCACCTCCGAGCTCGCCGAGCGCCTGTTCGCCGACGCCCTGCCGTCGATGGCGGGCCTGGCCACGGAGGACGACGAGGACGACGACACCTCCGCGCTGACCCAGGCGGCCCCGGTCGGTGACCTCGACCTGCTCGTCGACCTGGGCACCTCCGAGGAGGCGCTGCTGGAACTGATCGGCGAGGAGGGCATGCTGCCCGCCGATCTGATCAGCGCCCTGAGCGAGCGGGCCGGCGCCGGAGAGATCCTCGACGACGCCCGTGGCTGATCCCGCCCCACCCGGCGGACGCAACCACAGCACAGCCACTGGTCACGGCGCCGCGAACGGCCACGGCCCGGCGGGCGGGCCGCCCGACCACACGGCGGCGATGGGCCTCGCGCTGGCCCAGGCGAGGCTGGCGCCGGAACACGGCGACGTCCCGGTCGGCGCGGTCGTGATCGCCTCGGACGGCACGGTGCTCGGGGAGGGCCGCAACGCCCGCGAGCGCGACGGCGACCCGACCGCCCACGCCGAGGTGATCGCCCTGCGGGCGGCGGCGGCCCGGGCCGGCTCCTGGCGGCTGTCCGGCGCCACCCTCGTGGTCACCCTGGAGCCGTGCACGATGTGCGCGGGCGCCCTGGTGCTCGCCCGGGTGGACCGGCTCGTCTACGGCGCCGTCGACGACAAGGCCGGCGCGGTCGGCTCGCTGTGGGACGTCGTGCGCGACCGCCGCCTCAACCACCGCCCCGAGGTCATCTCCGGCGTCCGCGCCGCCGAGTGCGCCACCCTGCTCGCCGACTTCTTCGCCGCCCGCCGCCGCCCACCCACCCGTTAGCCCGTCGGCCCGTCGGCCCGTCGGCAGTGTGCATGGGAGCGGCGCCCCCTGTCTCTTCCATAGGGATAAATCGGACGCCGAACCCTATGGAAGAACCAGGTAGCCGCTCTCCCACGCATCCGCCGCTGACGCACGAGCCGTCGCCCCCGCGGCGTGCGGTTCCGCGGAACCGCACGCCGACGCCCGGCCGGCGGCGACGAGTCCCTGGGACCGGCCTGACGACCCCCGCGAACCGGACCGTCGGGACGTCCGGTAAGCTTGCCTACGGTGGAGTCGCCTAGTGGCCGAGGGCGCACGCCTCGAAAGCGTGTGAGGGGGCAACCCCTCCGTGGGTTCAAATCCCACCTCCACCGCCCTGCACCAGGCCGCACGCCGGGTCCGACGCTCACCACGTCGGCCCGACGTCACCACCTTGATCACTTTTCGGCCTCNCTGACCGTGGCTGCAGACGGCGAAGGCGCCCTGACTATGGGCGTTATGCCTCGTTGCCNGGCTCCTCGACCCGGTCGATCTCCGCTCTGAGTGCCTGCGCGAGCTCAGCCGGGGCGTGGGCGCGGAATGCCGTTTCGTACTCATCGCTGGCGATCTGGCGGCCAATGCGCTTCAGCCAGGAAAGACCTTCGGACGGCCATACTCCGGTTATCTCATGCCAGCTCGCGGCTGCGTAAACAAGCACGCCGATCGCATCGACTTGTCGCCCGACCTCGATGAGAATTCTTCCCAATCCAGTAGCTGACAATGACGCAAGACCTGCGTCGCCGGCCTTCCCGGCACAGGTGAGGGCGTGGCGGTAATGGGCCTCAGCCTCCTCTAGCCGCCGCTCCTC
>NZ_LJJX01000073.1:6808-28197 GCF_001421075.1 Frankia sp. CpI1-P
GAGGTCGAGGGCACGGTGGTAGTGGGCTTCAGCGTCCGCGAACCGCCGCTGTTCCTGCGCAACGATGCCGAGATTGTGGTAGGTGAGCGCGGCGCTGTGCTCGTCCCCGAGTCTCAGTTTGAGGTCGAGGGCACGGCGGTAGTGGGCTTCGGCGTCCTCGAACCGCTGCCGCTCCAGCGCAACAACGCCGAGCTGGTGATAGGTCAGCGCGGCCCCGTGCTCATCCCCGAACTTCAGAAAGAGGTCGAGGGCGCGGCGACAATGAGCCTCGGCATCTTCGAACCGCCGCCGCTCCTGCGCAATAATACCGAGACTTTGGTAGGTGCTCGCGGCGCCGCGCTCATTCCCGAGCTTCAGTTTGAGGTCGAGGGCACGGCGGTAGTGGGCCTCGGCGTCCTCGAACCGCCGCTGCTCCTGGGCAACCACGCCGGCGAGGTGATGGAGCTGGGCGAGTTCGTTCTGTCCGGCGGTGGTGTCGGGAGTGGGATAGGCGTCGATGGTGCGGGTGAGTAGCTGCCAGCGTGGGTGGTGNTGGCGGGCCTGGTCGAGATATTCCTCCAAGGGTCCGAGGACCGGGAGAACAGGTTGCGCGGTGGTCAGGGCGTGGGTGACACCAGCCTGCAGGTTCGCGTAAACAGTGGCGGTCAGAACCCGTCCGAGGGTGCGCTCCTCGGCTGTGTTGGACGTCAACAGCCGGTGTGCCATGGCGCCGAGCTCGCAGTGGTACCGGTAATGCGCGTCGGCAGCGGCAGCGGCGAGATCGGCGCGGTCGCGGATACGGCTGCGCAGGAAGTACGGCAGGACCGGTTGGAGCTGCACCGTGTTACTCAACTGCGGGTGAGGGGTGGCGAGACCGACCCGAACGGCATGATCTACCGCGGCTGCCAGGTCCACCGCGCCGAGGGCTGCGACCGCGGGATGGCCGGCGAGGATCTCCTGGTAGCGANCCAGCCACGGACCGGTGGGGGCGGTGGCGACGAACGGGGCGAGCAGGAGCAGGGATTGTTGGAGTGCCGGGTCGAGTTTGCCGTGGCTGGTCTCGATGGCCAGCCGGGCCAGGCCGACCGGGCCGGCCTCCTGGCCGCCGGTGTCGAGATCNGCCAGGACCGCGGTCGGGGTGGTCTCCGCCAGGGCGGGCAGGACGATGGTCAGGGGGAGCGGGTAGCCGCCGAGCAGGTCGATGAGCCGGTCCAGCGCGTCCCGCTGGTCGGCGTCGTCCTGGTAGTGGGTGGCGCCGTGGCGGGTCAGGATCCGGTCGACCAGGTCGCGGGCGGCCTGGGGGTCCAGGCCGGGCAGCTCGTAGACGTTGTCGGTGAACGTGCCGGGGGNCAGCCAGCCCTCCGACTCCCGTGAGCCGACCAGGACCAGCGTCCGACCACCCTGCAGCCGGCCCAGCAGGGTGCGCAGGCGCTGCTGCTCCGTGGCCGGGAGGGCGTGCGGGATCGACGCCGGGCTCGCCGTGATCGATTCGGCATTGTCGACCACGAGCAGGTGCCGCCGCGACCGCATCAGCCCGGCGACCCGCTCCAACTGGGCGTCCTCGGACAGCACCTCCAGCCTCGCCTGGTCGACCCGGCCCAGGAGCTGTTTCCCGATCTCCCGCACCATCTGGGCCGCGGTCCAGGCCTGGTCCTCGTAGCTGAACCGGAAGACGTGGTCGACGAGACCGGTGCGCTGCCACCACCAGCCGAGGTGCGCCAGCAGGGTCGATTTCCCCGCCCCCGCCATCCCCTGCACCAGCAGCGCGTTGCGGCCGCCGTCGAGCAGGAGCCGCCGTTCGATGGTCTGCACGTCCAGGTCCCGGCCGACGAACCCGTACTCGGTCGCCGNTTCGTCGGCCACGGTGACCTGGCGGGCGTAGAAGCTCTGGGCCTCCTGCTCGGTCATCTCCCGCAGCCGCAGATCCACCGGACGCTGCCGGTACAACACCGGCAACATCCAGTCCTCCAACTCCAGTTCCTCGTTGAAGTAGGCGTGCCGGGCGGGGACGTCGAACAGTCGCCGCCGCGCCGTGTGGACCGCGTCGACCGGATCGGCCTGGGCCGCCAGCCGGCTGTACAGCGCCGGGATGGNCTGCGCCGCCGCGGACACCGTCACGGAATACGCCATCCCGACCGTCAGCGGCACCCCGGCCTGCACCAGCCGGAACGCGAGGCTCGCCTCGTCGCCGTTCTGCATCGCCGACTGGCAGGCCGACAGCACCGCGACCGGCACCCGGTGCTCCGCCAGCAGCGCCGCCACCTCGCCGGCGGGAACGGGCTCGGCCTTCCCATCCTGCGCGGTCTCGAAGAACAGGAAGCCCTGTTCGCCGTCGAACGCCTCGAGCCAGCGACGCAGGAAGAACCGGCCCGACTCCCGTCCTGCCGCCAACGTGTCATGCGCGGTGAACAGTCCGTGCACGTCGAAATGCACGACGTGATACCAGCCCCCGCCGTGCTCCGCCCGGGTTCCGTCAAGATGGTCGCGCAGCGCGTCCCACGTTCCCGGTCGGACCAGATCCACCGTCACGGGCACCGCCGCCTGCCGCAGCGCGTCCAACAACGGCCGAGACAGGGTCCGGAACCCCACATCCGACGGACCGTCCGGCCTGGCCGTCACCACCAGAATGTTCAAGGTGGCCCGACCCGACCCGGCCTCGAACCGGCCGGACAGCGGCTCCACCCGCCGGGTCACCGGCAGCCGCACCGCCAGCGGTGACGGCAGTTCCGGATCCCGCAGCGTCTCCCAGTGCAACCGCTGAAAAGCCGCGGACCCGGCGACCTCCACCCGGCAGCCGTCAAAGCCCCGCTCCCGCATCCGCTGGTACTCATACCGCGCCGAGCCGGCGAAGAGCTGCTCGAANAGGNCCCTGCCGTACTCGCCGATCCGTTCCTTCGCGGCCCGTTCGATGTCCTTGTCCAGGAACGGATAGCGCAGATGCTCCTCGAAATACCAGGAGAACAGCCCTTCGTCCTGAGCGTCCGCGGGATCGCGGATCTCGACGTCGTATTCCACGCCGTCGTCGAAGGCCAGCCGAACCGCGAACGTTCCGTCCGAACGCCGTTCCCGCTCCCGGACGATCACCGTGCCCACGGCCGGACTCCGCGGATCAGACGGTACGACGCGGACGGACAACCACGACCCNGTTCCCCTGGTCGTCGGTCGTCTCCACCACCTCGAACTCCGCATCCTGCGCCGCCGGCCCGCGGGCCCGGGCCACCCACGATCGGACCAGCTCGAACAGCGCGCTGCTGGCCAGGTTCACCGCGACCGGCAGCACCAGGACCTCCAGCACGCCCGGCAGCATCACCCGCCCCCGGACGGCCTCCACGGCCACCGCACCATCCGCAACCACCGCACCGTCCACGACCGGAGGAGCCGGCGTCCACGCCTTCACCAGATCCGACGGGCTCACGCCGACGCTCGGATCCACCACCAGCAACACCCGCGCCATCAACGCCCCCCGTCCTCTGGCACGACATCGACCCTTACCAGCCGACACCGCGGATCTTACCCACCNCACCCGATCAGCCACACCCAACGCCGCCGAAACCGGCGCGACGCCCTGAGTGCAATGCGGGTTCATGTCCCGGAGGCGTCGTCCCGCTCCATCGCGGCGCCCGGAACGCGCGGCGAGCGGCGAGCGGCGAGCGGCGCGTTCCGTTTTCGCCCACCCGACTTGGGCGACCCCGGACCGCGCCGGTCGACGTCAACTTGCGGTGGACGCGGAGCGTGAAATAGTCAGCGCGGACAGTAATTCATTTACTGACCATGGCGCCGGCGCGATGGGGCGACGACGCCATTCAGCACACGCACGACTATCCATCAGTTGCACGACCGGCGAGTCGGAGGCAATGGCATGGCGAGGATCGTCATTTTTGGTGCCGGTGGTCAGATCGGGCGCCGCATCACCGACGAAGCAATTCGACGGGGACACGAGGTCACCGCGGTCGAGGTCGACGCGGCCCGCGTGAAGAAGCTTCCGCGCAAGGCCAACGCGGTCGAGGGCGACGCCACGTCGCGCGATTCCGTGCAGCGCCTGGCGCAGGAGGCGGACGCCATCGTCGTGGCGGTGGGTGGTGTCGACCGTCCGGTGCACGCGAACGCCGCGCGTACCCTCGTCGACGTCCTGCCCCGCATCGGCGACCAGGCTCCGGCCGTTCTGCACGTCTCCAGCGGCGGGACCCTGGAGGACGACAACGGCCAGCGGCTCGTGGACAGCCCGGACTTCCCCGCCGCCGAGCGCAAGGACGCGCTCGACCAGGTGGACGCGCTCGACGTGTACCGGGGCGCGCGCAACGTGCGCTGGGCAGCCATCGCCCCGCCGCCGCGCAACCTGGGCCAGGGGCAGCGTCGGGGCGCCTACCGCACCGGCAACGACCGGCCCGTGGTGGACGCTCAGGGCGAGATCGGCATCTCCTACGAGGACTTCGCGATCGCCGCCGTCGACGAGGTCGAGAAGCCGCGTAACCGCAACCGTCGTTTCACGGTGGGCAACTGACGTTCCCGCCTGAAGCGCAGCCCGGGCGAAGCCAGGGTTAATGCGTGGCACCGGCGGGCTCACCGCCGCCGACGCCGGACCGCCGACGATGCCGGGCGGTGAATGGCGACGGCTGCCCGCCGGTTGCCGCGCCTGGGCGGCGCGGGTCGAAAGGGACCCGCACCGCCCAACTATGTCCGGCGCGGGACCGTGCCACGGGAACCGCGCAGCACGAGCCGCGGTTGCCGGCACCGAAAACCGCCTATCGCGATCGCGGTCAGGCCATCGTGTCGAGAATAGCCTCGATGTCGGCCGGGGTGGTGCGCGGATTGACGACGGCAAAGCGGGCGACGGTCTCCCCGTCGTGCCGGGTGGGCGGCACGAAGGCGAATCCCGCACGGAGCAGGTTGTCGCTCCACCGGTGATAGTCGGCGTCCCGCCAGCCGAGCCGGCGGAACACCACCACGGAAAGCTCCGCCGGGCGGACGAGTTCCAGCTCGGGCCGCGCCGCGATCTGCGCCGCCGCCGCCCGCGTCGTGGCCAGCGTGGTCTCGATCGCCTCGGCGTAGGCGCGGGTGCCGTGCGCCGCCAGGGAGAACCACAACGGCAGCCCGCGGGCCCNCCGGGACAGCCCGATGGCGTAGTCGGACGGATTCCAGTTGGCGGCCGAGTCGAGCACGTCGAGATAGCCGGCCCGCTGCGGACCGTGCGCCGCCCGGGCCAGGGCGGGATCGCGGTAGATCAGCGCGCAGGCGTCGAACGGCGCGAACAGCCACTTGTGCGGATCGACGATGAACGAGTCGACGTCGGCGATCCCGTCGAACAGCGGCCGAGCCGAGGGCGCGGCGAGCGCCGCCAGGCCGTAGGCGCCGTCCGCGTGCACCCACAGGCCCCGGTCGCGGCAGACGTCGACCACGCCCCGCAGGTCGTCGACGATGCCGAACTGGGTCGTCCCCGCGGTCGCCACGACGGCGAAGACCCCGTCGTGCGCGGCGGCATCGCCCTGTCCGGCCGGGTCGCGCTGTTCGGCCGGGTCGCGCTGGCCGGCGAGGTCGTCGAGCGCGGCGGCGAGCAGCGGGCCGGTGAGCCTGCCCTCCTCCCCCGTCGGCACGGCCACGATGTCCGCGTCGAGCACCATCGCCGCCTGGTAGAGCGACGAATGGGCCTCCGCCCCGCAGACGAAGCGCCAGCGCGCCGGCATCGGCCGACCCTCGGCGGCCAGCCGCGCCCGGACGGCCTGGCGGGCGGCGACAAGCGCGGACAGGTTGCCGACCGTGCCACCGGGCACGAACACACCACCGGCCGTGTCGGGCAGACCGGCGAGGTCGGCCAGCCAACGCAGCGTCTCGTTCTCGGCGTGGACCGCGCCCGCACCCTCCATCCAGCTTCCGCCATAGATGGATGACGCGCCGACCACCACGTCGAACAGCACCGACAACCGGGTCGGGGCCGCGNGGATGAAGGCGAGGTTGCGCGGATGGTCCGCCGAGATGCAGGCGCGCGAGAGCACCTCGTCGAAGATCTCCAGGGCTCGGCGACCACCGATCCCGTCCGCCGTGATCGTCCGGCCGGCCCTGGCGGACAGTTCCGCCGGTGTCGCCGGACCGTCCAGGGGAACCGGATCGAAGCCGAGGCGGACCCCGGTGAAGTCGAAGATCGCCCGCAGGAGATCGGCTGTCTCGGCGTCAAACTGATGCACGTACGGACCGTCTCACAACACGTTGCTCGACAGGCGACCACCGAAGCGGCGATCCGATCACGACCGAACCCGGCACGACCGAACCCGGCGGGACCGATTGTCGTGCCTCATCGAGGCACGCGGTGGATTCCCGCCGATCGGCGCCGACGCGGCGCGGACCTATGCGTCCTGCTTGCCGCGCTGCCGGCGGAAGAGGAAGCCGCCACCCACGAGTGCAACCAGCAGAACAATCGCTCCGACACGCTTCACAACAAACCTCCACGATGAGGACTCACGTCAACACGACGGCAAAACCGGCAACATCCACGACGGCGGACCGTCGCAGGTGAGAAGCCTCGCCGATCAACCCGAACCGGACTGGTCGGCGCCTGCTCCTACCGTCGGAAACCGAGCATGCCATGAACGGCGCCCGGGTGTGCGGCCGGATCGCCGGATTAGCGGCCGCGTCCCCCGCGCGGGGCAGGGACAGGTGCCGTATGGCGGGGCAATCTTCGTACGAAGCGCCGCCGCGAAGGCGATTTCACGGCACGGCCGCACGGGGGTGGGCGTCGGGTGGCCCGCGCCATGCCCGAGTGCGGCGGCGTCGTGAGATCAGGTGACGGCCACCACGGCACGGCCGCCGGCTCACCGCACGCCGCATCCGGCGGCGCACGGAGCCACGGCGCACGGAGCGGCGGGGCACGGAGTGACGGGGCGAGGCGGCACGATCGACGAGATCCCGCCGCGGCCGTACCCGGGCGGTGGAGATGGCGGGCGGGCCGGCTCGGGGGCGCGGATAACCGGCTCCGGCGTCCGGTTATCCATTATTTCCCCGCGCTCCATCATCTGTTCATCCGCGCTTAAGCTGATACTCCGCCGGCGGCGGGTCCGATTGCGAGATTTTCCCCGCGACCGGTTGGCCACCGCCGGCCGCAAACCCGTATTTGTACCGGCCGCGCGGTACTCCGGAGCGGTAGTATCAACGCCCTACCGCGTTTGCACGGCAATGTGCGCGGCGATTACTGGGGATGAGAGTGGCGCGCGTCTTCGTCAGCCACGCCAGCTCGGACGCGGAGTTGGCCGACCGGATCTACCGCACGCTGGCCGATCTCGGCCATCGGGCATTCCTGGCCCGCGACCTCCGGACGGGAATCCGGCCGGGCGAGGTCTGGAAGGAGCGCCTGCACCAGGAGTTGNGGGCCGCGGACGCCGTCATCTGTGTCGTGACCGAGGCCTACAACGCCTCCCCCTGGTGTGCCTACGAAATCGGGATCGCCCACGAGGTCGGGAGCCTGCTGCTGCCGCTGCGGGCGCAGGCGGGGGTGGCCTCGCCGCTGCTCGACGACCGCCAGCACGTCGCCGTCGTCGACAACGGCGGGTGGATCGGCGATCTGGATGGCCCGCTGCGGCGGGTGGACGCCGCCGGGGGCCTGGGCTGGGCGTGGGACCGCTCGCCGTTCCCGGGGCTGCGGCCGTTCACCCGGGACATGGCCCGGGTCTTCTACGGGCGCGCCGACGAGCTTCGCCGGCTGACCCACCGGCTGCGCGCGCTGAGCGACCGGCGGCTGCTGCTCGTCGTCGGCGGGTCCGGGTGCGGGAAGTCGTCGCTGGTCACGGCGGGGTTGACGGCGCGGCTGGGGGCCGAGCCCGGCTGGGAGGTCGCCGATCCGTTCCTGCCCGGCCACGACCCGATCAACAAGCTGGCGCGGGCCCTCACGCAGACGGCGATCCGCATCGGGCTGCACTGGGATCCGGCCGAGGTCCACCAGCGGCTGGCCACCGACGACCGCGCCCTGGTCGGGCTCGCCGAGGAACTGCTGAGCGCGGGCTACGGCCAGCACCGGGACCGGCTCCTACTCGTCGTCGATCAGGGCGAGGAGCTGTTCACCCGTGCGGACGCCGCCGAGCGGGCCCGGTTCGCCGGGGTGCTCTCCCACGGGCTCGACGGTCCCATCCGGGTCGTCATCGCGGTCCGTTCGGAGTTCCAGGACCAGTTGTTCGCGCTGCCCGAGCTGCACGGCGCCCACCTGCACGCCTTTCCCNTGCGGCCGCTCGCGCGCGACATGCTCAGCGTCGTGATCACCGAGCCGGCCCGGGTCGCCGGGCTGTCGGTGGAGCCGGAGCTGGTCAGCCAGATGGTCGCCGATACCGACGGCNGCGAGGCGCTGCCGTTGCTGGCCTTCACCCTGCACGAGCTGGCCCGCAACCAGACCCGCGGCGGACGGCTGTCCGCGCAGCGCTACGAGGAGCTCGGTGGGGTGCGCGGGGCGCTGGCGCGCCGGGCGGACGCCGTGCTCGACGAGGCGGTGGCCGCCGCCCGCCTGCCCAGGGAGGAGATCCTCGCCGGCATGGCGGAGCTCGCCACCCTGGACGAGGGGGGCCGACGCACTCGGCGCCGCATAGAGGTGGCGGAGCTGCCGTCGGAGGCCATGCGCACCGCGTTCGGCGTCTTCGTGGAGCAGCGGTTGCTGTCGACGGCCAGCGACAGCCTCGGCGGCGCCGGCGTCGGCGTCGTCCACGAGGCGCTGCTNTCCGTCTGGCCACCGCTGGACGCGGCGATCCGCGAGCGGGAGGCCGCGCTGCTCAGCGAGGGGCAGGTCGAGCGGGCCGCCGCGGCCCGGGCACACGGCGGCCCGCTGTGGGACGTCGACCGGCTCACCGCCGCCACGACCATTCTGTGGGGGTCCTACGACCGTTTCCGGGCGGGCGGGCGGCCGGTCGTGAACCTCAACAACGCCGGACGGCGGTTTCTCGCCGAGTGCCACCGTCGCGTCGAGGCGGCGCGCCGCCGGGACCGCCGGCGCCGGCGCCGGACGATCGCGGTGCTGGCCGTCCTGCTCGTGGTGACGCTCGCCGGCGCCGCAACCGCCGGCTGGCAGGGCGTCTCCGCCCGGCAGGCGCAGCACGCCGCCGAACGCGCCCAGCGGGCGGTGATCGCCCAGGCCCTGCTGACCAGGGCGGACGACGTGAGCGCGACGGACCGGATCCGCGCGCTGCGGCTGTCGCTCGCCGCCTGGGCGGTGCATCCGGACGCCGCCAGCCAGGAACGCCTCCAGACCCTGGCCAGCAGCCGGACGACACTGGCCAACGGCAGCCCCGTCACCGCCGTGGCGTTCTCCCCCGACGGGCAACTGCTGGCCACCGGCGGCGCGGACNCATCGGTGCTGCTGTGGTCGGTCGCGGCCGGCCCGGATCAGCCTCGGCGCGTCGGGCCGCCGCTGACGGGCCTGCACAGCCTGGTGACCGCGGTGACGTTCTCGGCGAACGGACGGCTGCTGGTCGCGACCAGCTTCGACCGCACCCGGATGGCCTGGGACATCGGCGACTCGGCGCGGCCGCAGCCGGCCGGCCGGCCGGCCCCCGCCCTCGGACCGGTCGACACCTGCGTCGACCGATCCCCCGCCGCCCCCGTCGAGGCGGTCGGCGAGGAGCTCGGCGGAGTCAGTCTGTGGTCCGTCGGCGGCGGGACTGGCGACCGCCACCTCCTGGGCTGGCTGCCCGCCGGCCCCGGGGAGGCGCGGGCGGTCAGGTTCTCTCCCGACGGCGGCATCCTCGCCGTCGGCTCCGGGCGCGACGTGCGCCTGTGGGACGCCCGCACCGCCGCCCGGCTTCCCCCCGCCACCGCCGATGCCGCGGACCGCATCGGGCGCCCGGCCCTCGACGCCTGCGCGAGCGAGTTCGAGAAAACCAAGGTTCCCCCGGAGCAGGAAGGAGGGGAAGGCCGGGCCGGCGACGGATCGGACACCTCCGCTCGCGATGGCCGCGATCTGCCGGCGCCCAGCCTGCGCCCCATCGGACTGCCACTGACGGGACACACCCACGCGGTGTTCTCGCTCGCCTTCTCCCGGGACGGCAGCGTGCTGGCCTCGGGTGGCAACGACGGAATGCTCCGGCTGTGGCGGGTGTCCACCGTGAGCGCCTCCCGGCAACAGGTGGTCACCGCGGCGTGCACCGAGGCCGGGGGCGGCCTGGACGCCTCGTCCTGGCAGTTCTACCTGCCCGGTGTCCCCTACCACCCCACCTGCGCGCAATGACCCGCCGATTCGCGAGCCGTCGCGCCGGCGCCGAACCCGACCGGCCTCGGGACCGGGACCTCCCTCTTTCGACCACCCGCCAATACCAATCCAGCCCATACCGGACAAGGTCAGCGACAGGGCGCGGTGAATCGGTCGCACCGGGTGCTTCCCGACCGGTGTCTGTCAGCGGACCATCATTTACATGNCGTTGACATACGGACTGCCCACCCGATTCGAGATACCGACTGTCATCACCTCCCGGTTGATCCTGCGCGGCTGGCGGCCCGAGGATCTGCACCCGTACGCCGCGATGAACGCCGACCCGGAGACGATGCGTTATCTCGGCGGCCCGTTCGGGTTGGCCGGCACGGAACGTCTCGTCACCCACCTCATCGGCATGTGGACGATCCACGGTTACGGCATGTGGGCGGTCGAGGAACGGGGCAGCGGGGAGTTCCTCGGCCGGGCCGGGGCCTATTTCGCGGACGGTTGGCCGGGGATCGAGGTCGCCGTGTCCATCCGCCGGGACCACTGGGGTCAGGGGCTCGGTACGGAGGCGGTCCGGGCATCGCTGGAATTCGGCTTCGAACGGCTCACGGTGGACGAGCTGATCACCTCGACGCACCGGGACAACGCCGGCATGAACGCGATCGCCCACCGGCTCGGGATGACCTTCCGCGGGATCGCCGACGTCGGCCCGTGGCTGGCCAGCAACGTCTACACGATGACCCGCCAGGAGTGGTACGCCCGCACCGCGACCGCCGACCGGTCCTTATCCAGAGAGCGGCACAGCCCCGCCGCGCGCAGCTCGGACAGCGCCCGGTCGGTCGGCTAGCCGGCGAGCTCCAGCGGGACGCCGAGCTCACAACTCGATCGCCGCCCCTGGTCCCATCGGCCCCATCGACCCGATCGGCGTGAGGGTCGCGATCAGGTCCCGCAGCTCGCGGACGGCGGACTGGCCGCGATACCGCTCGGGCACGCGCCGTAACCCGTCGACGGCCCAGCGCAACACGAGCGGGCTGCGCCAATGGTCGGCGATTCCGGTCAGTTCCCGGATGATCTGCTCGCAGCCGGTGTCGACCTGCGCGCCGAGGATCAGCGCTCCGGCCTGGTTGATCCGGGTGAGCACCGGGTCGCGTGGCTCACCCGGCGGGAACAGGCGCACCGCACGATCGAAGTGCGGCAGGCTGCGGCGCCAGTCGCCGGCGGCGAGCAGCGCATCGGCTAGGTAGAGGTGGAGCTGCTGTTCGCTCATCGCGAGCACGCTGCTGCTGGTGGCCTCCGGGTCGAGTCGGTCGAACAGGTCCAGCGCCTGCCGGGCTCGCCGCAGGACGTCGGGCAGCTTTTTCTGCACGCCCAACGCCCGGGCCTGCATCGTGACGGCGATCAGCTTTCCGGCGCTCGGAGTGCGGCCGGCGAGCGCCTCCGCCCGCGCGGCGATCGTGAGCACGAGCTGGGCGGACGCGCCGTTCTCCAGCTCGGACTTGGCCCGTTNCGCCACCACCCAGGCGAGCAGCTCCGCGGCGCCGTGCTCGCTCGCGTTGCGGTACGCCGTCTCGAACCAGCCGCGCATCTCGGCCCGGTGCCCCAGGTCGGAGAACGACAGGGCGGTGATGCCGGCCAGCTTCGCGGCGACGCCGCGCAGCCTGCGCTGCTGGTAAAGCGGCTGGCGCCGGCCCACCAGCCGGCCGACCTCGGCCAGGTCGACGGACAGGTCACCGATCATCCCGATCACCGGCTCCACGCGGTACCGGAATCCCTGGTCACGCACCATCTCGTCGAGACGGTCGACCTGCTCGGCCGGTACCTCGACCCACAGCGACCGGTCCAGGGTGTCCCGAAGCTCCCCCGCACGCGCCAGCACGNCCGCCGCCGACCCGGCGGGATCGGAAAGCGGAACGGCGGACCACGGCGCTTCCGGACCGGTGGCTCCCACGGCCGGTGGCGGCGCGTCAGGCCCCGCGGCATGCCCGTACCGGACCTGAGCCGGCACGATCGAATCCGCCCAGAACGATCCGGCCGGGGCGGGGACGATGTCGTGGGCGGAGCCGTCCAATCCGAAACCGAGCCGATCCGGGCGCGTGCGCAGCACGGCGCACAGCGCGTCGAGATACCGGGGTGACGGCCGTTCACCGCGTTCCCATCTCGATATCCGCTGATGCCCGAGCGGCGGATCGCTGCGCCCTGCCTCGGTCTCGTGCTCGCGGATCCGCCGCACGAGTTCCTGCTGCGTCCAGCCGTAGGCCAGCCGGTATGCCCGCAACCGGCTCACCCCGCAATGACGATGAACGGCGTCGGCCGTCTCCGGCACGCCCACGCCTGCCTTCGCCAGCCGCGCCCGGATGTCCCGCCCGCACCTGGCCGGATGCTGTCTGGCCACGGCCACCCCCCGCATTTCCGCCGGACGCGCTCGCCGCACATCTCACGGACTGGGCAGATCATAGACCGACCGACGGCGACCCGGGAATCAGTCNGCCACCGATTGTGCGCCGCTCGCGCAAAAATCTGTGGCGCATCGGCCTGCACGCTCACAACCACGCAACGCACATTCCGCCAATCACCCCCGGTGATACCAATCGGAGGACCCGTAAAGGGACTGCCTATTCCCGCCGGAGGTGCCATGACCAGACCATTGTTCACAAGAATCGGGTGGACCCGGATCACGAGCGGCCAGCCGACCCGTGGAAGACGGGTGCACCGTCTTGTCCGGCTGCTGACTGTCCTGGTGCCGTTCCTCCCGCTCCCCGGCTCGGTGAGACTGGTTCTGGCCGCGCTGGAGGCCGCCGTCCTGCTGCACGAAGCGACCCGCCCGCCGGCGTCATCGGGTGGCGGCGACCGCCGTCCAGAACTCACCGAAGCCGTCCAGGGGGCCGGTCATCGCCCGCTGGGTGAGCAGGACGCCGACGGTGTCGCGGGTCGGGTCGACGTGGCCGGTGGTTCCCGTCCCGCCGTCCCAGCCCCAGCGCCCGGGGGCCATCCACGGCTCGGCGGACTCGACGTCCAGGCCGGTACCCAGGCCCCACGACCCGCCGGGACCGACGATCGGCCGGGCCTGGTCGCGCTGGGCGCCGGTCAGCGCGTCGGCGGTCATCCGCGCCACCGCGCCGGCCGGCAGCAGCGGGCCGCCGCCGTCCGCGAGCGCGCACAGGAACCGCAGGACATCGGGCGCGGTGGACACCAGCCCGGAGCTGAGCTCCTCGAAGGCGGGCGGGCGGGCGAACTCGCCGTCGGCGGCGTCCAGCACCTCAAGCCCGTCGGGCCCGGGCCGGTAGGCCGTCGCGAGCCGGCTCGGGTCCGGCTCCCAGAACCCGGTGGACGCCATGGCGAGCGGGCCGGTGATCCGCTCGGCGACCAGCTCGGACAGCGGGCGCCCGGCGCAGCGGGCGAGCAGCACGCCGAGCAGGTCGATGCCGGTGTCGTACAGCCAGCCCTCGCCCGGCTGGAACGCCAGCGGCAGCCCGGTGACCCTGGCGACGAACTCGTCGACGGACATCCGCGGCGTCAGCGGCCCAGGGAAGACCCCCCGGCGCAGCATCTCCGCCTGTAGCGGGGTCTGCGCCAGCACCGCGCCCCAGCCGCAGGTCAGGGTCAGCAGGTGCCGGACGGTGATCGGCCGGCACGCCTCGACGGTGCGGTCGAGCGGCGCGTCCGGGGCCACCAGCACCCGCGGGGCCGCCGCCTCCGGCAGCCAGCGGGCCACCGGATCGTNGAGGCCGAACAGCCCGTCGTGCTCGAGGCCGAGCGCGAGCACCCCCGAAGTCAGCTTGGTCAGCGAGGCGAGCCGGAAGCGCGTGTCCGCCGCCATCGGCGCGCTCGCCGACCCGAGCGCCATCCGCCCACCTGCACGCACCTCGACCCGCCCACCGATCCGCAGCGCGCCGACGTAGCCGGGGATCCGCCCGGACGCGACCTGCCCGTCCGGCACCCGCCAGACCCACTCGAAATCCGCGGCGGCTGGCGCCACCGCGCCGCTGTCCTGCCGTGTCATCGGTCCTCCCTCGCTCACGGGGAGGCTACGACCGGGGTCCGACACCTTCGCCCGCCGCGCCCCGACTCGGGTGCACCGGCGCGGGTCGCGGACGCTCAGTCGAACAGGTCGACAACCATCCTGGCCCGCGCGTCACGCAGCAGGATCCGGGCGGACACCTCCATGTGCTTGCGCCAGTACTCCTCCGCTCCGGGCGCGTCGCGCGCCTCGATGAGGGAGACGAGGCGGGTGTAGGCACGGATGGTCTTCCGGAACGCCTGGCGGGTCTGTGGCTCCTCGGAGGTACGCGAGATGGCCGCGGCGACATGGGTCGTGATGACCTCACGGAGGATTCCGGCCTCGATCGCCAGGGTCCGGTTACCCGCCCGTTCGACGACCAGGTCGTGGAAGACGTAGCCGGTCTCGAACCAGACGAAGGGGTCGGTGTGTTCCTCGGTGGNCGCGCGCAGATTCTCGATGCAGTCGCGGAGATCGGCGAGATCCTGATCGGTTCGTCGCAGGGCGAGCATCCGCGCGGCCGCGGGCTCAAGCACGGCCCGGGCCTCGTGCACGTCCTCGATGGTGGTCCCGCTCAGTTGCAGCAGCACGCCGACATGGCGCGCGGCGACCGACAGGTCGGGCACCGTCACCTCCGCGCCGCCGCGGTTGCCGCGCCGCACGATCAGCAGGGACTCCGCCTCGAGGATCCGGAACGCCTCACGCAGGGTCGGACGAGAAACGTCGAAGTGCGTCAGGAGCTCGTTTTCCGCCGGGAGCGTGTCACCGGCGCGCAGCTCACCGCTGACGATCTGGTGACGAAGATGCGCCGCAATGAGCTCCGACATCTTCGGGGCGCGATCCCGGTACACGGCACGGGCCGATGCCCCATAGCCTCGAGCGCTGGTTATAGCGGGCATCCCATCACCTAATCATCTTACGCTTAGATCCACATCGTCTAGATAATAGCGCGCCCAGCGGTCGCATCTCGCGGCCCAGGGCCGAATCTCGCGAGCCAGGGCGGCCAGGAGGCCCTTGCTACCCTTGACCTGAGCGCCTCCGGCCAGGTCAGGCCAGGGCAGGGCAGGGCAGGCGGCAGCGTGCGTACGGCTCGACGGCGAAGGCGGCGCAGCGATGACGGAGAGCCACGCTCGACGGGCGGCCATGGAGGCGGCGCTCGCGGAGTTCATGAAAAGCAACCGCATCGCCACCATCGGCGAACTCGGCGTCGCGGCTCTTCTCCGCACCGATGCGATCGCTNCTGTGGAACGGGCGCAGGCCCAGGCCGAGGAGGCGGTGCAGGCCGCGGTCCGGCAGGGACACGATCTCGTCGAGGCCGCTCGAGAGAGCGCCCACCAGGCCGCGCTCGCGTACGAGGCTCAGTATCAGGCCGCGCTCGACGTCGGCTGGAACACCGACGAGCTCGAGCGCATGGGATATCTGCCCGATGCGGACATCACCTCCGAGCCGCCCGCGGCGGGTGCGGGCACGCAGGCAGACCCGGTCGATTCGGCCGGCGGGCGGGCGCCCGCGGAGCGGCGTTCGACGGTGCAGCGGCGTCCGGCGGTCGCGCGCCGAGCCACCACCTCCCCGGCCAACGCCACGCGGCGCCAGCCGGCGCCCGACGGCCCGCCGCGCGTGAGTTTGTCCGGCCTGCCGGGGCTCCGCCCGCAGTGGCCACCGATCAGCCCACGGCGTGACGGAACCTACGNGCCGGCCAATCCCCCTGACGTACCCGATACCTCCGATGTTCCGGAATCGCCCTCGCCGTAAGTCGGCGCTCTTTCCCGGCACACCCCCGATGCCGACCGGCAGGGGCTGGGGTGGATGGCGGCCGTCCCGCCCGTTCAGGGCAGCGTGATCAGGCTACGGAAGTTGTCGGACATCAGCTTCTTCTTGTCCACCGAACTCAGCTCGGCGATGTCCGCGATGAAGTCCGTGGGCCGAGCGAAACCCTCGGGATGCGGCCAGTCCGAACCGAACAGGACGCGATCCACGCGCATGTGATCCAGGAGAACGGTCAGGTTGTCCTCCTGGAACGGCGCGACATAGACGTGCTCGTGGAACGTCTCCACCGGGTCTGCACCGAAGGCGTACGGAATCTTGCGGTAGGACTGGCGGAGCCGCCGAAGCAGTTCGGGCACCCAGCCGGAGCCCAGCTCGATGGAGGCGAAGCGCAGGCGCGGATGCCGGTCGAACAGGCCGTGGCAGATCGCGGCGGCGATCGTCTCGGTGATGGGGCGCTCAATGTGCACCGACAGGACCTCGGCCAGCGCCGAGGTGCTTTCGCTGGCGAACTGGACGCGCTCGCCCCAGGCCCGCACGTGTCCGGCGTACCCCGAGTCGGCCGCGTGGAAGGCGACCGCCACGTCCGCGTCCTCACACATCGACCAGAAGCGGTCGTGCACCGGATCCGCGGGCGACCGGTTTCCGTACGGACCCACGACCGGGGCAGGACGGAGNACGATCGCCCTGGTCCCGCGTTCGATCACCCAGCGAAGCTCCTCCTCGGCGAGATGGGGGTCCATGAGGCTCAGGACCGGCGGAGCGATGATCACTTTGTCGCGGGCGAAGCCCCACTCCTCGTCGATCCACGAGTTGAGCGCGTGGAGGACGGCGAACAGCGCCGGGGGGTTGTCGGTGAGCAGTTCCTCGAGACCAAGCGCGAGCGTCGGCAGCAGAAATGCACCCGCCACCCCCTGGTCCGCCATGACGACGGCACGCTCGGCTCGACGAGTGTACTCGGGACGGATCGGTTCCATCCGCCCCATCATCTTCTTGAAGCTCTGGCCCTCGGTGTTCTCGCCGCGGAAGTAGGCCGCGAGTGCGCCGGGCTTTCCCACCGGGTCGAAGGTGGGATTGGAGATCATCCTGAAGACTTTGTCGCCGACTAACAACTGGGTGCGGCCGTTATTCTTGTCCGTGACCCAGCGAAACGCATATGAATACCTCGGATCCAGGTGCCGAGTGAAGCTGTCGGCAACTTCGTAGTAATGCTGGTCGGCATCATAGACCGAGAAGTCGATCGGCGTGGCGGCGGTCATTCTCTCACTCCGTTTCCCGGGTTTTCGGTGGGTGCGCTCATGAACGGGCCCCGGCCGGGGCCAGACCGAGGAGGGCTACCACGGGCGAGTCCGGCACGCAGCCTTCGACGATGGCCTTGCGGCCGGCGAACAGCCAGGTGCCGGCGGACTCGACGATCTCGTCGCGGTAGGTCCCCCAGTGGTCCAGGCCGCGGGTCCCGACGAACTGGAAGCAGGCGTAGGTCGAGGCTCCACCGTCGGGACGGGGATCGACGTAGATCGAGCCGAGGTAGTGGCGGGCCGGCATGAGGTCGGCCGCGATGAAACTGTCCTTGGTGTCACGGAAGAACTCCAGGACGCCGGCCGGCCCGCGGTGCCGTCCGGTGTTGTTCTCAAACACGGCATCGGCGGTGAACAGCTGGGACAACTGCCGGATCTTGCCCGAGTCGGCGAGAAACTGGTACTTGGCCAGCAGGTCGGCGACCCCCACCCGCGTGCGAACCTCTTCGTTTGTCACAACGCTCCAGACGTGGCCGGTAGGGACATGGGAACCCCGTTCGCCGGGTCGGGCCGGTCGGGCCCCGACACGTCTTCCGCGGCCGGAGCATGCCCGTCGGCGCGGCGCTCGGAACGGTCTGGTGACCCAGGCAGACAGCCGCCCGCAGCGACGAACGATCGGCACGGCGACCGCTGACGTGGCCCGCCACGCTGGTGGCCGCCCACCCTCCTATCATCTAGATGATAGTGGCGGCGACAGCGTCCCGCAAGCACGACAGTGAGCGCCCCGCAGGCCACCCACTGACCCGGACCGGCGAACTGACGGCGCCTATCGTCTAGCTGATGGTCCTGCAGATCATCGATAAGACCGCACCAAAAGGGATAGTCCGCCGGGCGCGGGGCAACACCGCGAAATGACCTTCTACGGCATCCCATCGTCCCCCGAGCAGATCTCACCGAGCGGCCTGCTGGAGGCTGTCACAGCGGCGCGGCAGGCCGGATTTCCCTCGGCCAGGCCGCAGGACGAGTTCATCGACGCCTTCGCCGCCCGGGTGCTGCCCGCACCGCACCACGACGAAGGCTGAGGCGGGCGACGATGCGACTGAGNCGGACCGCCGACCTGTGGTGGAAGAACGCCGTCATCTACTGCCTGGACGTGGAGACCTTCGCCGACGGCAACGGCGACGGCTGCGGCGACTTCCGCGGTCTCACCCAACGGGTCGACTACCTGCACGAACTCGGGGTCACCTGCATCTGGCTGATGCCCTTCTACCCGTCGCCCGACCGGGACGACGGCTACGACATCACCGACTTCTACGGCGTCGACCCCCGGCTGGGCACCCACGGCGACCTGGTGGAGTTCCTCCTGGTGGCCCGCGACCGGGGCATCCGGGTCATCGCCGACCTGGTCGTCAACCACACCTCCGACCAGCACCCCTGGTTCGTCAGCGCCCGCAGCAGCCGGGATTCCCCGTACCGCAGCTACTACGTCTGGCGGGACGAACCCCCGGCCGACGGCCCGTCCGACGTCGTCTTCCCCGATCAGGAGGACAGCGTCTGGCAGTACGACGACGCCGCCGGTCAGTACTACCTGCACCGTTTCTACAAGCACCAGCCCGACCTGGACGTGGCGAACCCCGCGGTACGCGACGAGATCGCGCGGATCATGGGCTTCTGGATCGAGCTCGGCCTGTCCGGTTTCCGGGTGGACGCGGTGCCGTTCCTGCTGGAGACCGACGGCGCCCCCGACGCGGCGGAACTACCCGACCCGCACGAGTACCTGCGCGATCTGCGCGCCTTCATCTCCCGCCGCGACGGGGAGGTGATCCTGCTCGGCGAGGTCAACCTCCCCTACGACGACACCCGCCGGTTCTTCGGTGACGAGGACGGCGACGAGCTCACAATGTGCTTCGACTTCCCCGGCATGCAGCGGCTCTACCTGGCGCTGGCCCGCCACGACGCGACACCGCTGCTCGCGGCGCTGCGCGACCGTCCGCCCGCGCCGAAGGACGGCCACTGGGCGACGTTCGTCCGCAACCACGACGAGCTCACCCTGGACAAACTCGACGACGGCGAGCGCCAGGAGGTGTTCGCCGCCTTCGGCCCGCGCGAGGAGATGCAGCTCTACGGCCGAGGTCTGCGCCGACNCCTGCCCCCGATGCTCGACGGCGACCCCGCCCGCATCCGCATGGTCTACAGCCTGCTGTTCGCCCTGCCCGGCACGCCGACGCTCTTCTACGGCGAGGAGATCGGGATGGGCGAGAACCTCGACATCCCCGGCCGGGAGGCGGTCCGGGTCCCGATGCAGTGGTCCGACGGCCCGAACGGCGGCTTCTCGACCGTGGACCCGGACGCGGAGTCGGACCGCCTGCCCGCCCCCGTCGTGCAGGGCGAGTACGGCCCGGCCAAGGTCAACGTGGCGGCCCAGCGCCACGATCCCACCTCGCTGTTCTCCTGGGTGGCCGCGCTGGTCCGCCGCTACCGGCAGTGCCCCGAGCTGGCCTGGGGCGCCGGCTCGACCCTCGACCACGACACCGCGTCCGTGCTGGCGCACTGGACGGAGCACGAGGGACGGGCCGTCCTCACCCTGCACAACTTCGCGGCCTCGCCGACGAACGTCACGCTCACGCTGCCGGAGGTCGGCGCGGGCACCCGGTTCGTCGAGCTGCTCGGCGAGCAGGCCGGTGCCGTCCGGACCGTGGACGACGACGGGAGCCTGCGCCTGGACCTCGACGCCTACGCCGCCCACTGGCTGCGCACCGAAGGCTGAGCGCCACCCCGACCGGTTCGCGGCCGACCCACGGGTCGGGCGGCTTTCCTCTCCTACCGGCTATGACCCGTTAATCAACCCTTTGACGGGCATAACCTGCGTGAGCAGGTGGCGAGGAGATGGCGAGGGTGGGTCTGGTGGCTCAGAGCGAGCGAGGCGCGGCCGAGCCGCCCGGGAAACGGCGCCCACGACGCCCCCGAGCACGGCGTTCAGAACAGGCACAGCGCCCAAGGCGCCCACGGCGGGCGACGAAGTCCGCGGTGGCCGATGCGCACGCCACGCGGGAGACGACGGTGACCGCGTCCGACGGGGTGCGGCTGCACGTCACCGAGGTCGGGCCGCCGGGCGCCGCGCTGACGCTGGTCTTCGTTCACGGCTTCTGCATGACCGCGGACGCCTGGCACTTCCAGCGCCGAGACCTCGCCGACCTGGGCCGCACGGTCTGCTACGACCAGCGCGCGCACGGCCGGTCCGACCCGTCCGACGCCGAGCACTGCACCATCGCGCAGCTCGCCGACGACCTGCATCGGGTCCTCGACGACCGGGTGCCGACCGGCCCGGTCGTGCTCATCGGCCACTCGATGGGCGGGATGACCGTCCTCGGCCTGGCCGAGACGCACCCGGAGCTGTTTGGCGACCGGATCATCGCGGTGGCCCTGCTGTCCACGAGCGCGGGCGAGCTGACCCGCCTGGCGTTCGGACTGCCGGCCGCCGTCACCGCGGCGGCGCGCCGCGTCCTGCCCGGGGTTGCCGTCGGGATGCGGCACGCCCCGTCGCTGCTGGAGCGGATCCGCTGGCGGGGCAGCGGCGTGTCGCGGGCGCTGACCCGCCGGGTCGGCTTCGGCTCGACCCAGGTTCCGGAGCCGGTGGTCGATGCCCTGGAGGAGATGATCGCGAGCACCCCGATTCCCGTGGTGGGTGCCTTCCTGCCCACCCTGCTCGACCACGATCGGCTGGCCGCCGCCGCGGCGCTGCGCGACGTCCCCACCCTGCTGCTCGTCGGCGACGCCGACGTGATGACCCCCCTGGAGCACAGCCGCACGCTGGCCAAGGCCCTACCCAAGGCCGAACTCTGGGTCGAGAAGGGTGCCGGCCACGCCGTCATCCTGGAACGCCCCCACAAGGTCAGCGCCCGCATCCGCGAGCTGGTGGCCCGCGCTCGGCCCGCCCGGCGGACCTTCCCGCACCGCACGAAGCTGACACTGCGCATCCCCAAGGCCGCGCGAGCAGGCAAGCGCGCNTAGTAGACCGTCGCCACTAATGTTTGGGGTATAGGTGGCGGAGTTTGGTGCGGGCGTNGGCGGTGGTGAAGTGCCAGTGGACTTGGCGCTGGTCGGNGTTGACGGCTGTCTGCCAGGCGGCGAGTTCGGTGTTGAGCACGTCGAGGTCGTCGATGCGGCGGTCGAGGCATTGGCGGGTCAGTGCGGCCAGTTCGATCTCGGCGATGTTGAGCCAGGAGCCGTGTTTGGGGGTGTGGTGGAT
>NZ_LJJX01000074.1:0-2720 GCF_001421075.1 Frankia sp. CpI1-P
CTCATCCACCCAGCCCGACGCCGCCGGCCCCCGATCCAACACCGCCTCCAACGCCCGCAACTGTTCTTCATCCAACCGGCAGCGTGACGTCGGCCCCCGCGACCGCAACCCCGCCACCCCACCGGCCTTCCACACCCGCCGCCACCGCTCCACCGACNGCTCAGTCACCCGCAACCCAGCGGCAACCTCCCGGTTCGACACACCCTGTTCGAACAAATGCGNGGCTTCTTGTCGTATCCGTTCCNGGCGATCTCGATCCTCAGCGGTCAACCCGCCACCCGTCNCATACCTCATACCAACGGACTACCCAACCCCCAACGATCACCCCAGCGATCACCACCGGATCAACCCGACCCGGCACATTAAAGATCAGTAGTGGAGGTCCCAGATGCGGATCGTCTGGCCGTTCTCGCCGGTGAGGAGGGNGTGGCCGTCCGGAGAGAATGTGAGCCAGTTGCCGGAGGACGGCAGTGTCTGGCTGACCGGTGTGGGCTTGGCGGGATCGGTGACGTTCCAGGACTGGATGGTGTCGCCGAGGGTGAACAGGGTGTGGCCGTCGCGGGAGAAGACGAACGTGTGGACCGCGTCGGTGTTGCCGGGCTGGCCGACTTGATAGCCGTAAATCCGCAGGTCAAGGTGGGTATCTCTGGAGCCGGCGAGGGGACTTGAACCCCTAACCGCCCGATTACAAGTCGGGTGCGCTACCAGTTGCGCCACGCCGGCCGGCGATCTCACGATACCCGACCGCCGGGTCGGCCCGGCCGCGCCGCCCGCGCGGGTGGCCGCCGCGGCCGGACACGCCCACGGGTCGCCACCTCGGGATCGCCTTATGATCGGGTTCCTGGTCGGGGCGCTTCGGGTATGACGGATGGGGCGGCTTCGTGCCGTCTGTCCCTAGGAAGCGGGGCGTTGCGAATGGGAACCACCGTCGGGTTGGGGGCGATGTTCGCGGGGGCCCCGCCGGAGCAGGGCGGGGGCGGCTCGGCTGGTCCGCGCGGGTGGGGGAGGTTGGCTCGCGCGAGCCTGCTCGCGCCCGCGCTGGCGGCGCTGCTCGTCGCCTGCTCCGGCTCCGGCTCCGATGGCGGCGCAGCGGCCTCGCCTTCGCACTCAACGGCTTCGACCACCTCCGCCAGCGCCACCACGCCGGCGGCTTCGGACGGCACGGCCGCACCGCCCGCTCCGACGGCCCTGGGAACGCCGACGGCCACCGCGTCGGTGGGGCCGCGGGTCGGCGCGCGGAGCTGGTCGAGCCAGCCGGCGACGGCCACGCGCCAGCCGACCCGGCCCGTCCAACTGGTGTCGCTGCGCAGTGCGACCAACGTGGAGAACGGCGTCCGGTTCCAGCGGCTCGTGCTGGAGTTCGCGGGGGGTGTCCCCGGCTACCGCGCCCAGTTCGTGCCGCAGGTGATCCGGCCCGGTTCCGGCGCGCCGCTGCCGCTGAGCGGGCAGGCGGCCTTCGAACTGGTCCTGACCTCCGCCGCCGCCCACGACGACCAGGGCGCCTCGACGCTGCGCACGGCGCCGAACGGCACGGGCCAGTCGGGGCTGAGCTACGCGCTGGCCGGCGACTTCGAGGGGACGGTGCACATCGGCGTCGGACTGAGCCGGGTGGCGGGCTTCCGCGTCGTCGAGCTCACGGGGCCGGACCGGCTGGCCGTCGACTTCCTGCTCTGACGGTCCGGCGCCTGGCGCCGACATGGGACGGCGATCGCCCGCCGGGCCGCGGCCGGATCGTGACGGCGCGTCTGCCGCCCTGAGCCGCGATGAGCTCCGGCGTAGAGCAGCGACCACACCATGACCATCCAGCCTGCCTGACACTGGCCCGATCCGGCAGGTAACCGTGCAGGTCACCGCCCACACCGGGGTTCTGGAGCTCCCCGGGCTGACGGGGCGACCCGGACTCTCGGCATCGTTCACCTGGGCGATCCGCCGGACATCCTCGCCGGTATCCGTGCGATCACCTAAGCACGTTGTCAACCTGCTGCCCTCGCCGGGCTGCCGGCAACCGACAGCATTGCGCATCATTCGGGGAAGGTGCGTCTTTAGCTGATGCCGCGATGAAGCGCCGTACCCAGGCTGCAGGTCTTGCTTCTGACTCGCCGGCACGCCGTTGACCTGGTGGCACGTCGCCGTCTATTTCCCTCTTCCGGGATGCCTTCCGATGCTTTTCTCCTGGACACAAACCCGGAACTCTGGTGGTCCGGAGGCCAAAGCGTGAACCTCCTGATGTCTATGGAGGTTCGNCTCCGTCGACTATCCCGCGGGTAACTCGTACGGCCGGCTACGCCGATTCAAAAGATCGACCAGCTAGGTTGGCGCTCGCAGTAGTGGAGTCAATGCAAGTTGCGAGAAAGGGTATGGAATGAAGAACAGGACCGGACGTTACGCCGCTCTTCTCACGATGTCTGGTGTCGCGACCGGCGCCGTCCTGCTCGGTCCGGGCGTGGCCATGGCGCAGGCTGCAGAGCCGACAGTGGCCACTCCCCCCGCAGGCGCTGCCGAGGCCGCCGGCATCCAGGACCCAGGGTTCCCGATCTCCTGGCTAGGGTCGGATGCGGACAAGGACAAGTGGGACCACAAGAAGCAGGACATCACCAAGAAGAAGGAGAAGGCAACCTTCGAGCGGGTGACCTGGTTCGACAAGAAGAACCACCACAAGAAGTGGGACGACCGGAAGTGGGACGACGGGACGAATCCGGGCGACGACCCGACCTGGAATG
>NZ_LJJX01000074.1:3045-26205 GCF_001421075.1 Frankia sp. CpI1-P
ACAAGAAGCGGGACATCGTCAAGAAGAAGGAGAAGGCAACCTTCGAGCGGGTGACCTGGTTCGACAAGAAGGACCACCACAAGAAGTGGGACGACGGGTCGGAGCAGCAGGATTCAGGCTCAAACGGTCCCACGGATGACGCGGATGACGCGGAGAGCGTCGGCTTCGCCGGCTAGTACGGCAGCCGCTGTTGGGTAGTCAGCCGAGCGGGACGCCTGCGTGGCGGTGCTCCGCTCGGCAGGCGCCGCCGGGCGGTCGCGGGCGATGCGGCCACCGGCCGGTCATCGCGGGTTGAACGACTCGTGGAGATCGACCGGTGGNCACGTGCCCCAAGTCCGTCGAGGCAGGGTCCGACACAGACGGTGACACCACGTGTAGATCATCACTCGCCGTACCCGAACCAGCCCCGGAGTTAACGTGCAGGAAGCCTGGCGTAATTTCCGGTGAATCGGCGTGTGCAACTCTGTGGTATGCAGCCAGGCGATGATCCCAAGGCCGCTATCGTCCAGATAGCCGCGTCAATCGACGATGTCCCCACCATCGAGGAAACCGACGCGATGCTGGACGAGCTACGCAAGCTTCCCCGCACTGCCGACACGATCAAGCTGATCGACGATCTGCTGGGGATCCGTTCACTGCTCGACGCGACGTCCTGAGAAACGTCGCGCCGAGCAGTGAGCGAAAGCTGGGCGGCGCACCGCAGGAGAAGTCGATGCGCCGAGGTCTGACCGACCTGATCCCGGAAGGCTACTGCCGGGAACCAAACGGCTGTCCCTGCTGGCCGCCCTGACCGCCCTGACCGCCCTGCTGGCCGCCACCGAAACGCTCGCCGGACGCTCCACCCTGGCCACCGCCGACGGCCGCCAGCTCACGCAGACGGTTCTCGACGTACCGCTCACTGTGGTGCGTCTTGTCCGCAATCCGCGCGACGAGGTCATCGATGTCGGTCGCGGCATCGAGATCCGCCGGGCTGACCTGACTGAACTGGTCAAGGATGCGGTAACGGAGCTGCNGCCAGTTCTGACGCAGCTGCTGCTCCACCTGCTGGCGCTGCTGCTGCTGCTCCTGCTGGGCCATTTTGTGATCCCTTCTGGTCATTCTCTGAATGCATTGACCGCGCGGGATGGACGGTACCCCAGCCGGTTCGGGCGGNGTCAAACCGACATCGAATTCGAATGTATGCACCCAGCTCCGGGCATCTGACACCCAGCAACCCGCAGCGTCCCGGACGCGCATGTCCCCCGTCCGCAATCAAAGCGGAAACATTGACCGTGAAGACTCGCCTGGCGGGCACCGTTTGCCATCTTCCGAACATTGCGCCGCGATCTTCGCCGGGGACGACCCTGGAATCCGTTCGCTGCCTGTACACCCGCGATGCGCCCGACGTCCTGATGGTCGCGGCCCAGGCCCACCGCGACGCCCGCCGGGCCGCCGTATGACGGCGTTCCGGTCCTACTTCGTCGAGTCGGGAATCCGTGTTCACACGGCAGGCGAGGCGTTCGAGGGTCTCGTGTGCGGTTTTCGCCCGGACAGCTGGCCTGGAGTGCGGGAAGGGGCATCGAGCACCCCACCGACCGGCTGCCCCAGAAGGAGCCGCCCCTGTTTCGGTCAGGCCGCAGCCGACAACGATCTTCCGGTGCGGTGTGGAGGATGGTGCACATCGGCGTCGCCTGAGCCGCGCTGCCGGCCTCCGCGTCGTCAAGCTCACGGGGCGGGACCGGCTGGCCGTCGACTTCGTGCCTCAATCCGGTTGACCCGGACGTAGCGATAACGCCACGATTTGTGAACCATGAACTTTTTCGACGGTGTCTCTCCGGCTGTCCCGCCGCGCCCGGTCGGCCCCTGGCTCACCCCGCCGGACCACCAGCTCGCCGGGGTGGTTCCCCTGGCCCTGACCATCGGCCACAACTCCGACACCGCTGTGTAGGTCNCCTGCCTCGCCGCGTACTCCGCGGGAGTGGAGATCACTCTGGAAATCCGGCTGCGCCCCGGCACCGAGCCCGGCGTCGATCCACGGCTGGCGGTGGACTGGAGCCGGGACGCCGCCCGGATGGTCCGGTTCGGGATCGCGCTTCCCGACGGCTCGCGGGCCATCGCGGCCGGAGCCGGGGAGTCGCTCTCCGCCCGCCTCGGCGAGCCGGGCGACCCGCTGCTCACGGCCCTGCCGGCCGGAAACGCCTCGGACGGGCCGGGGAATCGATACACACCATTCCCCTTCGATGGATCGGCCGGCCGGCCGGACGTCCGGCGCGGGGTCACGTATGGCTTCGCGGGCTTCGTCGGCTCGCGGGCGGAGCAGGCNCACCGGCTGCGGTACTGGCTCTGGCCATTGCCGCCGGATGGTCCGCTGACCTTCGTCGCCGAGTTCCTCGCCCGCGGCCTGCCCGAGTCACGGGTCACCGTGGACGGCGCCGCGATCCGGGCGGCCGCCGGCCGTGCCGTCGACCTGTGGCCGGCCGCTGGGCTGCCCGAGCCCGGGACGCCGCCGGCCGACGTCGCGGCGGCTGCGGCCGAGGTCCGGGCGGCGTTCACCACGGCCTTCACGGGAGGCCGGGGCATCGAAACGGTCCTGGCCGCCGTCGACGACGGAGCGGCCCTGAGGTCGACGCTGGCGACCGTGCGCGAACGCCATCCGCAGCCGACGGCGAGCGCGCGGGTACTGGTCGGGGAGCCGGTGTTCACCGACCCGGCCCACGCGTCGCTCCCCTTCGAGGTGGTGNTGAGCAGCGCGCCCGCCTACGGCACTCTGCTCGGGGAGGCCGTTCTCGTCGACGGAAGATGGAAGGTGGCGAGAAGTTCCTACTGCACGGCGATGTCCTGGGCCGGAGTGTCCTGCCCCGATCGCGTGGGATAGGCGGTCTGTCCGGGCGCGTGCGACGTCTCCCTGACCGCGTCGGACCCACTGGTCGGGGAATGGNCCGTGACCGCCGTCGGACCGCATTACGCCAGCGCGCTCATCGCCCGCGAGCCTGATCCCTCCGCGGTGTCGCAACGCCCACCGCCGGCCCACGGCCGTTCGTTGCCGAGGCCCCAGGGCATGGGGATGATGAAGCTCATGGCCGACACCATCCCGATCCATGGAGTCCGCAACCGGGTCGCGAAGAACGGACCGGCCATCCGCGAGGCGCTACGTCCGGATGATCGTGAGATGTTCGTGGCGGAGCTGCGGATCGCGTTGGCCTTGGCCGACGACAGCCTCGACCTCGTGCCCGTGGCCGCGGTGATCGACAAGTGGTGGGGGCGAGCCGTGCTCACGGCGAATCCGGAGATCGAGGCGGGGGCCCTCGCGGACCGCCGCCGACTGGAGGCCGGGGACCTGACCGTGCTCGGCGGGACCACTTCGTACCCCGGCGGCGATTCGGAGGTCACAGATCCCCAGGTACACGATCCGTTGGGCCACCTTCGCCGAGCGACAGCGTGACACCCTTCCGGCCCAGGGTCGCCGTGAACTCGACGCGTTCCTGAATCGACTGGCCGACGATCCGCATCGGTGCGGGACCGACGACAAGCGCACCGAGCTGTGGCGGGCGGTCTTCGGGCACGGGCTGCTGACGTACAGCATCGAAGAGCGCTGGATCAGCATCACCATCCTGCGGGTGACCTGGGCGGGTTGACATCATGCGGCCATGACCGCCGAGGCTGGTGCGCGGGCCCGGCTGGTGGCCGAACGGGCCGACGCGGCCGCGCGCGTCGCCGCGCTGCGCGAGGGGCTCGACCGCATCCTCGACGACACCGCCGACCGGGATGCCGACGACGAGCATGACATCGAGGGCGCGTCGATGCCGTTCGAGCGCGAACAGGTGCGCGCGACGCTGCGCCAGGCGACCGCCCGCCTGGCGGAGGTTGACGCCGCGCTCGGCCGGCTGGCCGCCGGAACCTACGGTGTCTGCGAGACCTGCGGGCGACCCGTCGGCGAGCAGCGCCTGGCCGCCCGTCCGTCGGCCCGCACCTGCGTCCTCTGCGCCGGCCGCCGGCCGCCGTCCCGCTGATCGGGCCAGCCACCAGGACAGACCGGACACCAACAGCCGTGCCGGTGCGGTCACGGGGTGGATGCGGTCACGGGATGGGCGCGGTCGTGGCGGGGGGCGCGGGCTGACGGGTCAGGACGGCCACGGTGCGGTCGTCGCGGGCCTCGGCATGGGTGTGGGCGGCGACCCGCGCGAAGAGGCGGTCGATGAGCAGGTCGGGCGGGGTGTCGGGAGTGTCGCCGCCGCCGGAGACCGCGCCGATGCGGTCCGCGCCGAACTGCTCGCCGGCGGCGTCGCGGGCCTCGCTGAGGCCGTCGGTGTAGACCACGAGGCGGTCGCCGGGGGCCATCCGCAGGGACCGGGACGTCCAGATCCGGGTGCCCGCGAACAGGTCCGACAGGATCGGGCCGGTCGGTCCCAGCGGCAGGTCGGCGGGGCCGGAGCCGGGGCCGGGCTCGGAATCATGACCAGAGCCGAGATCGTGACCAGAGCCGAGATCGTGACCGGACTCGGATGCGGGACCGGACCCCACGGCGCCGCGGTCCACGCCGGAGCGGGACAGGCGGACGGCACGTCGGGTCAGGTGTACGGCGGGCGGATGGCCGGCGTTGACGTAGACCACGCGGCCCGTGGACGGGTCGGCGATGGCCACGAAGGCGGTGGCGAACATCTCCCCGAGGTCACCCAGCCCGGCGACCTCGTCGACCGTGCCGCCGACGGCGGCGTCGGGCTCCTCCCCGGCCAGCAGGCGCCGGCGCAGCACCGCCCGCACCCGGCCCGCGAAGGCCGCCGCCCGCGAGCCGTGCCCGGCCGCGTCGCCGACACAGATCGCGAGCCGGCCGTCGTCGAGGTCGAACACGTCCACCCAGTCTCCGCTGGCGCCGGGCGTGACCGCGTGCAGCCGCCAGTAGGCCCCCATGCCACAGGCGCACGACTCGCCGGCGAGGGGCGGTTCGGGCTCGGAGTCGGAAGCCGGACGGGGTTGCGGCATCGGGATGTCACGCACGGCCGGCCTCCCGATTCATCCCGCTGGAACATCTGCGGATCCCCAAGGGTGCCCCGCCGCGCCGGTGCCCACCAGGGACTTTCGGCGGGTACCGGGGGGTCTCCCGCCCCGTCCGCCCTGCTGGCCCGGCAGCCGACGCCCCACCCGGAGGTACGACAGCACCACCTTCGGGCCCGGTCGGGCGGGCACGAGGCCGCGATCAGGTGCGGGCGTGGTGGGTCCGGACGCCGGGCAGGACCCGGGACCGGCGCGCGCCGACACCGGGCAGGAAGCGGAACTCGCCGGTCCAGTCGATCGCCGCGGTCTCCGCGTCGGCCGACACCATGGCGTACGTGCGCCACAGGAACGCCGCCACCTCCCGTGCGGGCAGCTCCAACTCGGCGGTGCTGGACGGGCCGCACAGGCACAGCGCGAGCGCGGGCTGCCCGCGCAGCACGATCGGGCGGACCCGCACATCGCCCAGGCCGACGGGGCGGCGCGTCCCGTCGGCGAGAAGCCGGCGGGCGAAGCGCCAGACGACCGGACCCGCCCCGATCCCGCCGCCGACGGTCAGGGTCACGGCGATCGGATCGGTCGGGTCGTAGCCGAAGACGACGCGGACGGGCCGCGGCGGCCGGGCCTCCCGCAGCAGCCGTGCGGTCATCCCGCGGGCCAGGCTGCCGCGGCGCACCGAGAGGCCACCGCGTACCGAGAGGCCATCGCGCAGTGAGGTGCCACCGCGCGGTGAGGTGCCATCGTGCAGTGATCTACCTCGGCGCACCGATCTACCGAGCATGAGGTCCTCCTCCGGGGGTCGGGCCAAGATCGTAGGACAGCGGGCCCGCGGGTCGACATCGCCGCCGGGTGGTCGGTCCCGCACCGACATCACGGCGGAGGTCCAAAGCCGCCGCCCCCGATCGACCGCACACCGGCCAACGAAAACCGCACACCGGCCGATGAAACATGTCCCCCAGCAGAATGCGCGACCCGTGCCCGACGATGCGCCCGCCCGGGCCGAGCTGCATCCGCGCCTGGGACTTCCAGCCCGTCGACGCGGACATTCGCCGGTACTGGCACCTCAGGGCCAGCCGGCCGCACACGGCCGCGACCGACATCGCCTCGGCCACCCCCGGCCCGCGAACCGGCTGCCGACGGCGCCGACCTGGAACTGGCGGCGATCTGTGGTCTACGGTCCGGCCGGTGAACCCCCGCCGGACACTCGGTTTGAGTATCCGTTCAGGTGGTATTAGCACTCCTGCCACGGAAGGGTGGATGCCTAAACCATCGGGTCGCGACACGACGAGGCTGTGCGCCGCGGAACATTCGGGTGGGAGGGCGATGCAATGGCTGCTGCCGCAGGCGGTTCGTCCGTGCTGCGCGCGGCGCAGAAGTTCTGGCAGCTACCCGACGACGATCTGCACGCGCTGGTGAAACTCACCCGTCAGGTGGACCGGGTGGAGCTCAAGTTCATCGTGCCCTCCTCCGCACACCGGCGGGCGTTCGAGATGTTCGGGATCTCCGCGACGAGGGCTCGGCGGCAGCGGGTCTATTACCTTGACACCCCGGACCGGTTGCTGCACCGGCGCGGAGTGGTGGTCCGCGTCCGCAGTACCAGCGGCCGACCGGACGACTCCGTCGTCAAACTCCGGCCCGTCGTTCCGGCGAACGTCGCGCCGCGGCTGCGGCGGTCGAAGCAGTTCATCGTCGAGGTCGACGCGATGCCCGGCGCCTACGTCTGCTCCGCCGCCCTAAGGACCCGTCTCGGTCCCGACGATGTGCGGCGCGCGATGGGCCGCCGCGGCTCGCTGCACGACCTGTTCTCGAAGCAGCAGGCGCGGCTGCTCGCCGCCCACCTGCCCGGGGCCGGCCACATCGACGATCTGGCCGTCCTCGGACCGATCGAGGCGTCTCGGCACCGGTTCCGCCCCGAGGGTTTCGATCGGGTGCTCCAGGCCGAACGGTGGACGTTTCCGGACGGCTCCCGCCTACTCGAGCTATCGACCCGCGCCACGCCACAGGCGGCGGCGCGGACCGCCGCCCGCCTGTCCGCCGTCCTGCGCCGCCACGGCCTCGACCTGACCGGACCGCAGCGGACCAAGACCCGTGCCACGCTCGACTTCTTCAACGCGGCGCCGGCGGCGCAACGCGCAGGGCGGACCGGCCGTCGTCCCACGCGGTGAGGATCGTCTCCGCGCAGTGGCCCTCGACCGCGGTCGTCGCCGCAGCGCCGAAGACGACGTCGACGGCCAGCGCCGGGTCCTGGGCGACGAGGGCCGCGGCGAGGTCGCGGGCGGCGACCGTCTGGTGATGGGCGTCGGCGACGACGTGGACCTCGAAGAAGTGGCGGGCCCCGGCGGCCAGGCCGAGGCGGCGCAGCGCCGCCGCGTAGGCGCCCATCGGCTCCACCGACGTCATCTCGAACAGCGCCAGGTGGCCGACCAGCGCGCCACGCAGCCGCCGGTGCAGGCCGAACAGCGACGGCACGTTGACGGTCGCGAACGCCTGCCCGGGCAACCGGTCCAGGTAGGCGCCGGGTCGGGCGTCGAGATCCAGGGCACGCATGGTCACGGCGAACAGGTTCTGGTGCATGTCCCGTTCGACGCCGTGGCCGTACTCGTCGNCCTGGATCTCCACCAGCGCCGCCTTCGGCGCGCCGGTCAGGCGCGGGATCGCCCAGGTGTGCGGGTCGGCCTCGATGAGCTGGAGCAGCGAACGGTGCATCACGTACTCGCGGAACTCCTCGAGCGTGCCGGTGGTCGCCAGCCGCCGCGACAGGGAACGGCCACCGGCCCGGGCGATCACGTCCCGCAGCGCGGCCGCGACGTCCCCGACCGCCCCGTCTGCTGAGGCTCCGGCGGCATCAACTCCGACGGCGGCATCGACTCCGACGGCGGCATCGACTCCGACGGCGGCAGCGACTCCGACGGCGGCAGCGGCTGCCTCGGCGTGCAGGCGGGCGAGCAGGTCCGCCTCCAGCCGGCGGCGCACGGCGAGCAGCGACGGCTCCCACTCCCAGTCGTCGTCGACCTCGGCGAAGCCGCGGTAGTGCAGGCCGTAGAGGCAGTAGAGGGCCAGCGGGCCGTCCTCGCCGTAGAGCACGTCGTCGTCCGCGGCCGGCGCCGGCCCGAGCCCGGCTGGGCCGGGAGCGCGGCGCAGCCGGTCGAGCAGGAACCCGGACAGCGTCCCCCTGGGCTCGGGCAGGCGCGGCTGACCGAGCTCGGCGGGCGTCAGCACGGCGCCGTACTCCGCCCCCGACGGGCGCGCCAGCCGGTCGGCGGTTGCCGTGGAACCACCGTCCCGCGCGGCGCCGGACCTCGCCGGGCTGATCATGCACCGCTCCCCGACAGGCGGGGCACGGACCAGTCCGGCAGCTCACGGTGCCCCGAGGCGATCGGCGTCCGGCGGCGGCTGTCGACGGTCGTCGCCCGACCGACGCCCGCGGCCTCGTCGAGACCGGTGGCGCTGCCCGCCGCGGTGAGGATCCGGCGAAGCACGGTGGCGGCATGGTCGGGCTCGCCGGCGACGGCGATCGGCCCGCCGACGCGGACCCAGGTGACCCCGGCGAGCAGGTAGCCCTCCGGGCCGAAGAAGGCGCGGCCCGATCGGGCCAGCTCGCCGATGCGGCGGCTGACCCAGGGCTGGCGGGAGTACCGCCCGAACGGGATGGGCCGCACCAGCCAGTCCGCGACCCGGTAGCCGGCGGCGCGGGCGTGCTGGACAAGACCCACCGGGTCGGAGATGGAAGCGATCATCAGCAGCACCACGTCCATCTCCTGGGACAGGATGCGCCGCGCCACGTGCGTGCCGTCGTGCCCGCCCCACAGGTGGGAGGCGCCGACCGGCCGCACGGTCGCCGGCAGGTACGGCGGGTTGCCGATCGCGCACCGCGCCTGCCGCGCCGGTGCGGTGGCGGCGAAGAAGTCGCCCTGGACGACGGTGTAGTTCCCCAGCTCCACCTCGGCCGCCGCCCGACTCGCGATCCGCGCGGCCTCGGCGTCCAGCTCGTACCCGGTGATGGGCACTTGTGACCCGGATCGTTGCAGCGCCTCGACGACCGGGCGGGCGGTTCCCGGCCCGATCTCCACGATGCCGCCGGCGAGCAGNGGCGCAAGCTCGGTCGACGTCAGCAGTCGCTCCACGCAGTGGCCATAGAAGGTGGACTCGATCGGATCGAAGAAGGGCATGCCATCGCTCCTCGGCTACGCAGCACGGCGTCGCTGTCACAAGATGGGGCGGTCGCACAGCGCAGTTACTCACAGTGGGGGAACGTCCGTGCACGCCAGGTAAGAAGTGTCCTGTGCCGGCCCAGCAAAACCTCACTTCCCGCCGGCCCGCCGAGGCCACCGCAAACCCCCTGCTCAGCCCTGTCTGCCACCCGAGACAGGGGATGGACGCCAGCCGCCCGCGTCGACGCCGCCGGGCACCGGGCCGGCCGGGGCATAGGGGGATCGGGTGAAGACGAACGAGGCGAGTTCGAGGTGGCTGAGTTCGCCGTCGGACTGGCGCCGCGGGATGAGGGTCTCGCCGGCGAAGTAGCCATCGACACCCAGGAAGGTGCCGTGGCCGGCGGGGCCGGGGCGGAACCGGGATCGTCGGCCGGAGCGGCCCAGCGGCGCGAGCAGCAGCCCGCCGTCCGGCCGCAGCGACAGTGCGTACGGCGCCGGTCCCCAGTACCAGACGCCGGTGACGTCGAGCGGCTCCCGCCCGGCCACCGACGCGGGCACCCACTCGGCCGGCAGTGGCGGCTCGGCGGTGTCGACCGCGTCGATCAGGCCGACGGCGAGGTCGACGACGGCGACCCCGCTGGTCGCGTTCGCCATCGCTATCGCCGCGGTCCCCCCAGGTCGCGTCCACAGGGCGGCGACGAAGCCGGGCATCGAACCGCCGTGCCCGACGAGCACGCCGCCGGGTTCGCGCAGCAACTGCACGCCGAGCCCCGCCCCCAGCCGCCACTCGCCGCTGTCGCCCTCGACGGCGGCCGGTTCGCGCATCTCGGCGAGGGTGTCCGCGGACAGCACGACGTCGGTGTGCCCCGCGAGGACGGCCGACCAGCGCACCAGGTCCGCGGTGGTCGACCAGAGCTGGCCGGCCGGAGCCAGCACACCCGCATCGTGGGCGGGCTCGGGNAGCAGCACGTCGGCATGCGGGTGGACGGCGTAGCCGTGGGCGTNCGGCGCGGCGGGCAGCGCGGTCGTGCGGGACATCCCCAACGGCGCCAGCAGCTCGCGGTGCAGGGCCTGCGCCCAGCTCATCCCGCGCAGCCGGGCGACGAGCTCACCGAGGACCGCGAAACCGACGTTGGAGTAGTGATGACGACGTCCCGGGCGGAACCGGTCCGGGTCGGGACCGAGCGCGTCGGCGAGGGTGGGATGGGCCTGCCCCGCCACCCGCTCCCACCACGGCGGCGGAGTCTCCGCCGCGATGCCGCCGAGGTGGGACAGCAACTGCGCGACCGTGCGATCACCGACCGCGGTCCCCGGCAGATGCCGGTCGAGGGGGTCGCCGAGCGCCAGGCGACCCTCGTCGCGCAGGCGCATGACCAGCACCGCGGTGAAGGTCTTCGTGATCGAACCGATCCGGTACTGGGTGTCGGCGTCAGGCCGCCGGACGCCCCGGCCCTCGCCACCACCCCCGCGATCGCCACCGCCACCGCCGCCACCGTCGCCGTCGCCGTCGGCCTGATCGGGTCCGACGGCGCGGCCCCGCCCGGCCGTCCACACCGGGCGGCCGTCGCGCGCCACCGCGGCGACGAGCGACGGCGCTCGCCCACCGGCCTGCTCGACCGCGACCCGCTGCAGCAACAGCCGCTCGGTGGCGGGCAGCAGGCCCCCGCCCAGCCCCGGCTGTGACCCGGGCGCCGCGGCCACCCGGTTCGCTCCGTCCGACCGCGGCGATTGCGACCGCGGCGATTCCGGCGGCATCGGCTCCGGCGGCATCGGCACCCCCCGTCTGTCGGCCAGTTTCCCGGTTCGGCGTCCGGGCCACCCCATCCGATCAGCCTCGTTGCCTCGGCGCCAGCGGAACGCATGCCGTGAGCTGGGCGATCTACTGCGCCAGCAGCTCGCCGTTCGCGGCGTACCGATCCGCCTGCGCGGCAAGGTACTGCCCCTCCCACTCGTACGGCGTGACCGGGCCGTGGTGCGGGCCGTCGTACTCGCCACGCTGGTGCAGCAGGGTGCGCATGCCGGAGTCGGCGTGCTCGGGCAGAACGATGTCGATCGAGTCGGGGACGGTGGCCTCGGCAGAGTGGGCGGCCTCGGCGGGGTCGGCGGCCTCGGCGGGGTCGGCGCGGCGGTAGTGGTTCGTCGCCATGTCGCTGACGTCGTGACGCAGCGCCGGCACGAAGTGGTCCGATGGCAGGCCCAGGGTGACGGCGAAGTGGGACTTGACATCCTCGTCCGCGGGCGCTAAAGGTGATCGACAAGACGATCAACAAGATGATCGGGAAGATCCCCGAGCAGCGGGTCGGCGCCGGGCGACGCGGGCGGTCGAAAACACCGCCGACGCTTTCCGATCTGGGCGCCGGCGATCATGGCGTCCCGCGGATCCGCGCATCGCGCCCGGCGATACCTGGATGGCCGTGGAAAGCAAGAACGGCCCGACGGAATCGCGGCATTCAGTCCAATATCGCCGGAAACCGGGGTGGCACCTTTTTCCCATCGGACCGAGTCGGAGCCCACCGATCGGCTCCGTCCGCCCTAGGATCGTCGCCACCGACCGGAACTCCCGCCNCAGAGGGGTCTCATGCGACGGCGTCTGTCCATCATTGCGGCCGGGCTCGGATTGCTCCTGCTCACGGCCGCGCCGGCCGGGGCCGCCGGCTCCCCGTCACCGGCCACGAGCAGCGGCCCGATCCCGAATCCGTTGGAGGCCGGCAGAGTGGTCGCGGAGCCTGTGGTATTCGACGCGTGGAACGACCGGCAGCCGCCCACGGCCGTCACCTACGACGCCCATCTCGTGCCGCCGGGCACGACGGCGGTCGCGCTCGCCGTCCGCGGTAAGCGGACCGTGATCGGACTGATCGTTCAAGGCCTCGCACCGAACCACCAGTTCGGTGCGCACGTCCATCAGAAGGCCTGCGGGGCGACCGGCGCGGCCGCCGGCCCGCACTACCAGAACGTCCCCGACCCCGTGCAGCCGTCGGTGGATCCCAGATATGCCAACGCGCGCAATGAGGTATGGCTGGACTTCACCACCGACGCGCGTGGCACGGGATCGGCGTTCGCGGTGGTCGCCTGGGACTTCCGGGCCGGCGGCGCACACTCGATCANCCTCCACGAGCATCACACCGACAGCTCCCCCGGCACCGCCGGGACGGCAGGCGCTCGCGCGGCCTGCCTCACCGTTCCGTTGTCCTGATCCGGTCGACCGGCGGGCGGGCTCAGGCCGGGCAGGTCCAGTCCGCCCGCCGGTCCGGCGGCGCCGCCAGGTCGGGATCGCTGCCCGGCGGCGGGAACGGCTCGCGCAGCGTGAAGGCATGCGCGGTGGGCCCCTGCCGGCGCAGCCGGCGGACGCGCTGCTCCGCCTGCGCCGTCGTCGGGCGTTGCCCGGCGGGCACCCACCACAGCGCCGCATACGCCTCGCGCATGGTCTCGAACCACTCGCGCCGCCGGCGCAGCACATCGCGGTGCGGACCGGCGAACACGAAGTTCGCCAGCGATTCGATCGAATCCCACACCGACATGTTGACGATGATCCCGGCGCTCGCGCCCACCTCCCAGGAGAAGGCGCGTATCGCGGTGGCNTTGCCGTCCTCGGTCTGCAACCGCCACCGAAATCCCGGCGCCGCGTCGGCGAGGGCGTTCACGGGATCGAGGGCGGCCACGAAGTCGGCGAGGGTCGGATCGTCCAGCGGCGCCCGCAGCCGGGCGATGTTCACCTGAGCCAGTTCCCACATTCCCTGATGGTCCCGCAGGTCGGCGGGTGACGGGATCCAGTCGGGCATTCGAACGGCCCGGCGCGCATTTCGTTCGGCATTTCCGCGCCCTGACCCTGGTAGCTACCGGCGACTCCCGGACCCGCCGTCGCAGTCGTTCGGAAGGCCCGGAAGGGGACGAAAGTCCATATAGCTGCCGCACGCGCCGGCCGATGATGGCGGCAGCGGCGCGTCCCGTGCGCCGCCGGGCGGGGCAGGAGCGAGATGACGATGCCGGAGCTCGATCGCGTCACCGGTTGCGGCGCGGTCACGCGGTCGGTCCGCCCGGCCGGCCGACGGGCGCCTGGCGGACCTCGCCGGCATCCACGCTGCCCGGCCCGCCCCATCGGCCCGATTCCCGTCCGCGACCGCGTATCCGGGCTTCCCGCAGAGCCGGCACAACCAGCACGGAGCATGGTTGAGCCGGTCCCCGGCGGCGCGCAGCGGATCCGGCGTATCTCGGTCCCGGCGCCGGAAATCAGCCGATCTTCTTCTCCCCGAGGACGGCCCCACTATGTCTGAATACTGCTGGTGCACGGCCACTCCGGCCATCGAGGACCTGATCCGGGAGCATGACGAGCTGGTCGAACTCTCGGCCGAGGCGCGTGAGGCCTACCGGCGGGGCGACCTCGAGTCGCTGATCGACTGCTGCGCCAGGATCTCCACGGTCCTCGGCCCGCACACCGTGGTGGAGGAACGCGGCCTGTTTCCCCCGATGGCGGCCGAGTTCCCGGAGAAGATCGCGATCCTGCGCGGCGAACATCGTCGGATCGAGGCGGTCCTCGCGGGCGCGGCCGATGGCACCGCCCGCACCGATCCGACCTGGGCCGCCCTGGCCGTCGAGATGCTNACGCTGCTACGGCGGCACATCGTCAAGGAACAGGAGGGNCTCTTCCCGGCCGCCCTCGCCGTCCTCAGTAACGAACAGTGGGACATGCTCACCGCCATCCGCGCGGGAACCAGCCTCATCGGCTCCTGAGCGGCGGCCCGAACCGGCGGCCAGGGCGGCCGGCGGCCCGGCGGGCTGCCTGCCCCACCTTCGGGTGCCCCCTCGCCGCCTGTCGGCCCCGGCAGGCGGCCCGTCTGCGGCGGATGTGACCAGCGGGATCCGGGGTCGGGCCGCTGCCTGGTCGCGGCGGCGGGAGGATGGGCTGGTGAGGACACCCGCCTGGGACGCGACGCACCGCTTACGCGCCCGGCGGGATCCATTCGCCACTCCCACGGAAAGCGAGGCCCACGCGTGAGTCCACAAGGACCCGGTACCGCCGTCGACGTCGACGACGAGGTCGTGCTGCTGGACCCCGACCGCCGACCCTGCGGGACGGCGCCCCGGCTCGCCGTGCACGGTCTCGACACCCCCCTGCACCTGGCCTTCTCCTCGTACCTGTTCGACGCGGCCGGCCGGCTGCTGGTCACCCGCCGGGCGCTGGNCAAGCGCACCTGGCCCGGGGTGTGGACGAACAGCTGCTGCGGGCATCCCCGCCCCGGTGAGGACATCGCCGTCGCCGTCGAGCGCCGGGTGGAGCAGGAGCTGCGGCTGGCCCTGACCGACCTGCACTGTGCGCTGCCGGACTTCGCCTACCGCGCCACCGCCGCGGACGGGCTGGTGGAGAACGAGGTGTGTCCCGTCTACGTGGCCCGGGCGGTGGGTGACCCGGACCCGGACCCGGCCGAGGTCGTGGAGTGGCGCTGGGTCGACTGGGAGAGCTACCGGCAGGCGGCGCTCTGCGCGCCGTGGGCACTGAGCCCCTGGTCGGTCGACCAGATGACCGCGTTCGGCCAGGCTGCGCACCCGCTGACGGCCGCGCTGCGCACCGCCGGCTGACCGGACCTCGCACGAGGAGCCCACCCGGGGGGTCGTCTGGTCGGTCCGGGCGAGGCCCGAGCACCGCCCGGGTGGGTCCGTGATCCCGAGGCGCCGGCACGTCTGCCGGGAGGCCCTGACCCGGATCAACCGAGCCAACGCCCGCCCAGGACTAGATCTTCTGGTCGGAACGGGTCACGCTACCTCCCAATACATGTGGCTACTTATTACTAGCGAAGAAACAACCTTGGTTACGCTTCGTTAACCTCCGATCGCGAAGCGATCATCGCCGAGGTGGGCGGACGACATTCCCGCAAAACGATGTCGAGTTACAGCGCTGTCACTACATCGGCGGCCCGTCGAAATCCGCGAGACGGTGCCGCGCCCGGCAGGCCGTGACCCGCCGGTCGGTCTGGAGTAAGCGAGCGCCGCCACGGGCGGATCCGCCGGGCCGGCCGTCCCGCGCCCCGACGGCTTCCCGCTCTCGGCGCATCGGGTCGGCTACGGACGGCCCTCCGAGGGAATGCACATGTGCCGGCTGCTGACGATGGTATTAAGTCCCCTATTCGCCGGGTAGTTGGTCTCGACTGGGTACCACGATGGTGCCGGGTCGCGTACTGATCGACGCCGGTCCGGGCCGGCGGAGCCGAGCCCGCGAAACTGAGCCCGCGGGAGCCGAGCCCGCGCCTCGGTTCCCATCTCCCCGCTGCTCATGGCCGGCTTTCCTCGGCACCCGGCGGATGGCCCCTCTGCTGGCGATCCGCCACCGGCGCCACTGACCTGGCGTTCCGCCCGCACCCGACCGCACGGGGCGCACGCAAAGGGCTGCCGCCGCTCCCCGACCACCGGCGCAGTCCGCCTCCACCCCACGCCGAACGCCTGGCGCGGCGTGGGAACCGGCGCCCCCGGAGGCCTGGCCCCGGTGCCGCGCAGGACCAGGTGTCGCGAATCGGCGAGCGGCAGGTGGACCCTCGCTCGCCGCGGGGGGCAACATTCCACGACGTTCACCGGAGGCCGGCCGACGCGGACGCAGAGTGATTCGACGGTCGCCCAGCAGCCCGGCAGCCCGGCGGCCGGCGGCCCGGCCGCCCGCCGCATTCCACCCGTTCCACGGAACCAGGCCGACGAACGGATCGGCGGCACGGGCGATATCAGGCGCGCTCCGGGCGAATTCTTCTCGGCAGGTCGACCGTACCGGTTAGGCGATTCCGAGCCGATCTCCCGGCCTGGCATCCGGCGTGGCAGGCATTCACTTCCGGGGTATTCGGGCGACGAGTTCGGCATTAACTGTCCGTGACCGCGAGCCCTGGGGGCCGGGCTAGAAGAAGCCCTCTTCCCGGGCCAGTCCCCGATTGGTTCCGCAAAGTGCTTGCCGCCCACGCCGTTGGTGCGGGAGGCTGCCGATGCGCGACGAGAGACGCGCCTGCCAGCACGACAAAGTGCATGTCGGCGAACCGCGCGACACCCACGGGGGTTACTGGTATATGGAGCATTCAACGGTGCGATCAACCGGGCCGCGACCAGCCCGACGGCGCCCGTACCCATTGTTCGAATCCTGATCGGGCGGGGCCAGTAAGGCCGCCTCGAACATCGGCCCGCGACCGAAAAAAGACCGCGGAAATCGCCGGAAGGCCGTCACTCTTCCGGGCGCGGCTTCGTACGACCGCACCGCCGTTACACTCCAGCCCCTGGTTCCACCCCGGGCACCACGGTTTCATCCCCGAGCCCTCGGTTTCGCCGAGAGCCTCAGTTTCACCCAGAGTTCACCCAGAGCCCCAAGGTTCACCGCGGAGCCCCAAGGTTCACCGCGGAACCCCAAGGTTCACCCCGGAACCTCGAGCTTTCACCCCAGTCCCTGGATGACCAACGATAGGTGGAGTCTGCCATGACCGAGCCCGTACCGACCGACCCCGGAGCGACCGGCGCGGCCCCCGACGAGGACCTCCGGCTGAGTCTGAGCACGGCGGCCGCGCGCAACCTCGCGACGACCACCAAGTCCGTCCCGCAGATGCAGGAGATCACCTCCCGGTGGCTGCTGCGGGTGCTGCCCTGGGTCCAGACGGCCGGCGGCGTCTACCGGGTCAACCGGCGGTTGACCTACGTGCTCGGCGACGGGCTCGTCACGTTCACGTCCGTCGGATCCGAGGTGCGGGTGGTGCCCGGCGAGCTCGCCGAGCTGCCCGCGCTGCGTGGCTTCGACGGCGGCGCGCTCGCCGGCCTCGCCGACCGCTTCGTCCAGCGGGAGTTCGCCGCGGGCGACGTGCTCGCCGAAACGGGCGCGCCCGCCGACGCGGTGTTCCTCATCGCTCACGGCAAGGTCGGGAAGTTCGGGCCCGGCGAGTACGGCCACGAGCGGTCGCTCGGGGTGCTCGGCGATGGCGAGTACTTCGGCGACGAGGTCCTCATCGACTCGGACCTGTCCTGGGAGTACACCGCCCGGGCGCTGACCGACGCCACCGTGCTGGTGCTCTCCCGCCAGCAGCTTGCCGAGGTCACCGGGCAGGACGCCGAGCTCAGCGGGCACCTCGAGGACTACCGCGCCCGGCCGCAGCCACCACGCAACCGCCTCGGCGAGGCGGAGATCGCGATCGCCGCGGGGCACTCCGGCGAGCCGGACCTGCCGGGCACGTTCGTGGACTACGAGCTGAAGCCGCGCNAGTACGAGCTGTCCGTCGCCCAGACGGTGCTGCGCATCCACAGCCGCGTGGCCGACCTCTACAACGAGCCGATCAACCAGCTCTCCCAGCAGTTGCGGCTCACCGTCGAGGCGCTGCGTGAACGCCAGGAGCACGAGCTGGTCAACAACCCCGACTTCGGCCTGCTGCACAATGCCGACCTGCGCCAGCGCATTCACACCCGCTCGGGCCCGCCGACCCCGGACGACCTCGACGAGCTGCTCAGCCGGCGGCGCAGCACGCATTTCCTGCTCGCCCACCCGCGGGCCATTGCGGCGTTCGGCCGGGAAGCCACGGCGCGGGGCATCTACCCGGCGACCGTCCTGTTTCACGACCAGCACGTGCCGGCCTGGCGCGGCGTGCCGCTGCTGCCGGTAAGTAAGATTCCGATCAGCGCCACCGGGACGACGTCCATTCTCGCGCTGCGTACCGGTGAGGAGAACCAGGGCGTGATCGGTCTGCACCACACCGGGCTCGCCGACGAATACGAGCCGGGGCTGTCCGTCCGATTCATGGGCATCAACGAGAAGGCGATCATCTCTTACCTCGTGACGACCTACTTCTCCGCCGCCGTGCTCGTGCCGGACGNGCTCGGGATCCTGGAGAGCGTCGAGATCGGGCGCTGAACCCACCGACCGGTGCGCCGCCGCGGCCACGAAACACCGCGGCGGCGCACCGGTTTCGGCGATGCCTTCCCGGTCGCACCGTCCCGGCCCCGCGGCAACCAAGGGTTTTCCCGGAGAAATCATGCAGCCTTTCACCCTCCCCGAGTTCTACGTGCCCTATCCCGCGCGGCTGAGTCCGCATCTTGAACAGGCCCGGGAACACAGCAGGGAGTGGGCCCGGGCCATGGAGATGATCGACGCCCCCCAGCACGGCATCGCGATCTGGACCGAGCAGGACCTCGACGCCCACGACTACGCCCTGCTGTGCGCCTATNCCCANCCCGACGCCACCGCCGATCGCCTAAACCTGATCACCGACTGGTACGTCTGGGTCTTCTACTTCGACGACCACTTCCTCGAGCTCTACAAGCGGACGCACGACCTGGCCGGCNCCCGGGCCTATCTCGACCGGCTCCCCGCGTTCATGCCGGTGGCGGGCGAGATCACCGAGGAGCCGTCGAACCCGGTGGAGCGGGGCCTGGCCGACCTGTGGACGCGGACCGTGCCGGCCCGCTCGGCCGACTGGCNGGCCCGCTTCGCCGTCAGCACCCGCAACCTGCTCGACGAGTCCCTCTGGGAACTCGAGAACATCAACGCCGCCCGGCTGGCCAACCCGATCGAGTACGTCGAGANGCGCCGCAAGGTCGGCGGCGCCCCCTGGTCGGCGAACCTCGTCGAGCACGCCGCCGACGCCGAGATCCCCGCCCGCGTCGCCGCCACCCGCCCGTTGCAGGTGCTGCGCGACACCTTCGCCGACGCGGTGCACCTGCGCAACGATCTGTTCTCCTACGAGCGGGAGGTCACCGAGGAGGGCGAGCTCAGCAACGGGGTGCTGGTCGTGGAGCGGTTCCTCGACATCGACACGCAGGCCGCCGCCGACACCGTCAACGACCTGCTGACCTCCCGGCTGCACCAGTTCGAGCACACCGCGACCACGGAGCTGCCGGCCGTCCTCGACGAGCACGCCATCGACCCGGCGGGCCGGTTGGCGGCGCTGGCCTACGTCAAGGGTCTGCAGGACTGGCAGTCCGGCGGGCACGAGTGGCACCTGCGCTCCAGCCGCTACATGAACCGCGAGGCGACGCCCGACGCGCTCCCCACCGGGGTCGCGGGGTCGGGCAGCCTCGTCCCCGTCGCCGGGCTGCCCGGCATCCCCGGGATCCCCAGCCTCGGCACCTCGGCCATCCGGGTCATCCCGTCGCTGCTCGCCACCGCACCGCAGCGGATCCGGTCGTTCGCCAACGTGCCGTTCCGGGTCGTCGGTCCGACCTCGCTGCCGGAGTTCTACCTGCCATACACCACCGGACAGAGCCCTCACCTGGACTCCGCGCGGCAGGAGTCCGTCCGCTGGGCGCGGTCGATGGGCCTGCTGGACCGGGTTCCGGGCATCTGGGATGAGCACAAGCTGCGCGCTGNCGACTTCGCCCTGTGCGCCGCGGGCATCCATCCAAACGCGACCGCCAACGAGCTCGACCTCACGACGGGCTGGCTGACCTGGGGAACCTATGCGGATGACTACTACCCAGTGATCTTCGGTACCTCCCGGAACCTGGCCGCGGCGAAGCTGTGCAACGAGCGCCTGCGTCTGTTCATGCCGGTGGCCGGCCCGCTGACCGAGCCGCCGGTCAACGCCCTGGAGCGGAGCCTCGCCGACCTGTGGGAGCGCACCACCAGGGGGATGGAGCCCGCCGCGCAGGCCGCGTTCCGCCGGGCGATCGAGGTGATGATCGACAGTTGGCTGTGGGAGCTGGACAACCAGGTCTACAACCGCATCCCCGACCCCATCGACTACCTGGAGATGCGCCGCGCGACGTTCGGCTCGGACCTGACGATGGGCCTGAGCCGGCTGGCCCNCGGGGACAGCGTGCCGGCGGAGGTCTTCCGGACCCGGCCACTGCGGGCCCTGCAGAACGCCGCCGCGGACTTCGCCTGCCTGCTCAACGACGTCTTCTCCTACCAGAAGGAGATCCAGTTCGAAGGCGAGATCCACAACGCGGTGCTGGTCGTCGAGAACTTCCTCGACTGCGACCGCGNCCGGGCCGTCGAGGTGGTCAACGCGCTCATGACCGCCCGGGTACGGCAGTTCGAGCATGTCGTGGACAGTGAGCTGCCCGATCTGTTCGACCGCCTCGGCCTCGACGGCGAGGCCCGCACCGCGATCGACTCCTACGCCCGGGAGCTCCAGAACTGGATGGCCGGCGTCCTGCGATGGCACCAAGGGACGCACCGATACGAGGAGGCCGAACTGCGCTACCACCCCTCCGCAGACAGGCGGCCCTTCGGTAGCCCGACTGGGCTAGGCACCTCCGCCGCCGACGTTCGCCGACTGGCCTCCCGCTAGCCCACCAGTCNCCGCACCCGACCGAACCTGCAGGTGGGCGTGGGGTCAACGCGTCCGCGTCGTCCGGTCGGGTTTGGTTGGCCTGCCCGCCCGATCGCGCCCCTCGGGGGTACCAGCCCGACCAGGCGTACTTCACAGAGGGTGATTGGACGGTATGCATTCCGGCCGAATCGTCCGGGTACAACAGATTCGGTCGGGTAGCGGCGTGGGCCGCGACCGGGCGTGTCGGCGTTCGTGGTGTCGCCGCATCCCCGGTGCCCGGCACGGCGGCGCCTGGGCGCGGCCTCGGCGCGACGCAGCATCCGAGGGGGACGTGGCGTGTCCTGGAAGGCTTTGCGGGCGGGCGATCCGCCCGAAGTAGGTCCGTACCGGCTGATGGGTCGGCTCGGCAGCGGGGGCATGGGCATCGTGTACCTCGGCGTGGACGACACGGGCACCCGTGCCGCGGTCAAGGTGATGCGGGAGGAGCACACCGCCGACACGGCGTTCCGCCACCGCTTCCACCGGGAGGCCGCGGCGGTGGCGGCGATCGACAGCCCCCGGGTGGCGCGGCTGCTGGCCGCGGACGTGGACGGCGACCAGCCGTGGATCGCCACCGAGTACGTGGCGGGTCCCACCCTGTACTCGTCGGTCGCGACCGGGGGGCCGCTGTCCGGTGAGGCGCTGTGGGAGGTGGCCCGCGGGCTCGCGGAGGCGCTGTGCGCCATCCACGACGCCGACGTCGTGCACCGCGACCTCAAGCCGGGCAACGTGATGCTGGCCGCGGACGGCCCGAAGGTGATCGACTTCGGGATCGTCGCCGGCCTGCCCGGCATGATGACCGCCTCGGGCGTGGTGATGGGCAGCATCGGCTACCTCGCGCCCGAACTGCTGACCACCACGCGCCGTCCCCGGCCCGCGGCCGACATCTTCTCCTGGGGCCTGACGGTGTGCTTCGCCGCGAGTGGGCGTCCGCCGTTCGGCGGCGGCCCCCTGGACGCGCTGCTCTACCGGACGGTCCACGGTGAGGCCGACCTCAGCGGCCTGCCCGGCCCGTTGCGCGGCGTGGTCGCCGCGAGCCTGCGCAAGAAGCCGGAACGCAGGCCGGACGCCCACCGGATCCTCAGCCAGATCGCCGCGACCGCGGGCGCGGTGGCGGCCGACGGCGCGGACGCCGGCGTCGCCCTGCCGGGCGGCCGCCTGCCCGTCACCCGGCTGCGGGCGGCCGGCGGCGAGCCGAACCCGACGCTCCCCCGCGAGCGGCGTGCCACCCGCCGGCCCCGGACCCGGCGCGGCGTGCTCGTCCCCGGTGCGGGGGCGACCGCGGTCGCCGCGGCGGTGACCGCCGCGATCCTCCTCGCCTCCGCGCCGGCGGCGCCGCCCAACGCCATCGCGGCGGGCGGCGCCGCCGAGGGAGACGCAACCAACTCCCATCCCGCCGGCCACTCCCCGGCCGGCGTCTCCCCGGGCGGCCCCTCTTCGGCCGGCGGGGGGAAGTCCCGCATCGCCGCCGGCCCGGCCCTCCCCACCGGCGCGGGCGGCCCGGCCGCCGACGACCCGACCGCGGACTATCTGGCTGGCACGGCCGGTCCGGGGAGCCTGGCCGTGCCCGGAACCGCCGGGCAGCCGCTGCGGGGCGGCATCCGCACCGGCCGGAAGTTCCTGGCGGCACCCCTCGGCTCGGCGACGGCCTACCCGGCGGGCACGGCGGCGACGGCCGGCGCTACGACGCCGGCCCGCGGGGCGGGGTGGGTCGCCTCGACGGCCACCTGGGCTGGCGCGGCGGCAGCGGCCTCGGTGGGCGGGGCGGACCCCTCGACCACGACGGGCGCGGCGGGGGGCGTGGGCCCCGCCGCTGCGGCGGCGGGGGTGAGTGGGGGGTCGGCGCCGGCGGCGACGACCCGCGAGGTCGACTTCCCGGCACCGGCCCAGCAATCCGGGCCCGCCACCACCCCCACGGGCGGAGCCGGGGCGGCCACGACGACGCCCTCGGGAACCGCCGCCGCCACCGCGACCGCCCGCCGCATCGCCGCGGCCTTCACGACCGGGTCCGCCACCGGTCGCACGACGAGCACCTGCCTGCCCGGCGGACCCTGGGGGCCGCCGCAGTTCGCGGCCGGATGCGGCGGGGCGCTCGCCCTTCCGGCGATCTTTCGCGCCGCGACGGCGCCGCCGCCGTGGTCGACGGCGCTCGCCGAGGGCATCCCCCGGCTCATCGCCGCCGCCGTCAGCTCGGAAGCGCCCTGGGACGAGCTCGACTGAGCACCGGCGCTCAGTCGACGGGAATCATGCCGCCGCTCTGCCGCTGCCAGAGGGCGTGGTAGCGGCCACGGCGGTCGAGAAGCTCGCGGTGTGAGCCCTGTTCCACGATGCCGCCGCCGGCCAGGACGATGATGCGGTCCATGTTCAGCAGCGTCGACAACCGGTGCGCCACGGCGATCACCGTCTTGCCGCGCCAGAGCTCCTCCAGCGCGTGCTGGACGAGCACCTCGCTCTCGCTGTCCAGGGCACTTGTCGCCTCGTCNAGAACGAGCATCGGTTTGTCGTCGAGGAAGGCGCGGGCGATCGCGATCCGCTGCCGTTGCCCGGTCGACAGCTTGATGCCGCGCTCGCCGACGACGGTGTCGTAGCCCTCCGGCGCCTGGCTGATGAAACCGTGCGCGTGGGCCCGTCGCGCAATACCAGGAACTTAGGTTCTGATCGTGTAGGTTCGAGGGGTGCCGAGACGCGGTCAGGTGAAGGAGAAGCCCGAGGACCGGTTGGTGGACCGGGTCGGGCTGGGGGTGCTGGCGGCGCAGTTCCCGGACGCGCTGGTCGACCGGGTGGTC
>NZ_LJJX01000075.1:0-26015 GCF_001421075.1 Frankia sp. CpI1-P
CTGACCGGCAGAGGGGACGAGGAAGATCTGCCAACACCAGCCTGCCACACCCCAGAACTAAACAGCGACGGTCTACTAGTCTGCCGACTCGCCCGCGCCTTGCCTATGGGGGCGATGGCGGGAGAGAGATAAATCGTCTCTCACGTGCTCCACCGGCTCCTGCCGAGCCGCCGCCTGCGGTCGCGAACCGCCGGTGACCTGCGCGATCAGCCGATGAGGACGATCACCGGGGGGGCCGCTAGGACGGCTGCGGCGGCCAGGTAGGCCCCGGCGGGCAGCCACCAATGGACCCCCGGCGGGTCGAGTAGCCGCGCGATGCGCGAGATGACCGGATTGGCTGTCCCGAGCCGGAGGCCGGGTGCGTCCGGCGCCACCGCAGCGGCGGTGGCGCCTGCCGGCCCGCCGGCCGGGCTGCCTCCCGGGCCGCCACCGAACTGCATTGCTGACCGGGCCGCCGTGGCCGGCAGGGGATCCTCGGCGCCGAGGGCGGGCAGCACGGCGGCCGGGTGCCCGATGATGCTGAGCGCCCCCGCGGGGACCGGGGCCCGGGCCACGCCGAGTCGGGCCAGCGCCCGGGCAAGCGAGCGGCGGCTGGTCTCGCGGGCGGCGGCGTCGTCGGCGAGCATCTCGACCAGTAAGGACACGGCCGCCGTCGCCTCCCGGGCTGGTCGTAGGAAGGGGAAGGTGCGCTCCCAGGCGACGAACGGCTGGATCACCAGATCGTGTCGCCCGGCCACGTGCGCCGCCTCGTGGGCAAGCACCGCGTCCAGCTCGGCGGCGTCGAGGGTGTTCAACAGCCCCCTGGAGACCACCACCCGGGCGTGGCGGACCCCCGGGACGCAGTAGGNGACCGCGATCGGATGGTCGAGGATCCGCAGCAGGATGCCGGCCCGGTCGCGGTGTTCGCACAGGCAGCAGGTGGTGGGATCGGCGCTGCTTCCACTGCCGCCGCCTGCGCTCGGGGCGTCGCCGGGGTCGGCGTCGCCGCTGGCGGGAGTGGTGGGCGGGNGGAGGNGGGTGTGGTCGGCCGACTCCCGCGCGCCGTGCCCGCGGTGGCGGCGGCCGGCGAGATCGACCAGATGCCGGTGCCGGTGCCGTTCGCGCAGGGTCGCCGCGGTGGAGGCGCAGAGCACCCCGAACAGCCGGCAGGCCAGGGCCGTCGCCGTGGCGAGCCCGACGAGGTTGACCCAGCGCAGGCCGGTGAGGGGGGATCCGGCCGCGATGTTGCCGAGATGGTCGGTGATCGCGGTCGGGGTGTTCGTGGACAGCGGGGAGACGGTGAACGCGATCGCGGCCAGCAGCGCCGAGACGCCGCCGGCCAGCCCGATCGCCTGCCACAGCACGATCGCCGCCCGCGGGCAGCGGTGCGGCCAGCGCGCGGCAGCCAGCAGGCGTGGTACCGGCCAGGCCAGCACGCCCGCGAACAGGGCGAGGAGNGCCGCGGTCGTCATCTCGCCGGCAACGCTACCGCCCGTCCGGTGGAATCTGAACCGTTCGATCCGAGTCGGTGGTCACCGCGGCCGGCCCGTCCGGCCCGCCGGGGTCCGCCCCAAGTGGGGGTGGGATGGCGGGATCCGGGGCCTCGGCGGCCGGATCGCCGCCCAGGGGTTCCAGCGCCCGGCGGAGGATCTCCGCCTCCTCGGCCGAGACCGATCCGACAAAGCGGACCAGCGCCGAACCGCGGTCATCCGCGGTGCCCAGAGCCTCCATCATCGCCTCGGCGACGACGGCCTCCCGGCTGTCGGACGCGGCGTAACGGTGGGCTCGAGCGGCCCGCTGCCGACGGACGAAACCCTTGCGTTCCAGTCGTTCGAGCACGGTCAGCACGGTGGTGTACGCGAGATCGCGTTCATGGTCGAGGCGGGCCGCGACCTCGCGGGCCGTGAGCCAGCCATCGCTCGACCACAACACGTCCATGACCGACCGTTCGAGGTCACCCAGGCGCGCCATACGTCTATCCTACGTCGCGTAGAAGTTCAGGGCGGCGGAACGGTCTCGTTCGCGTCGCCTCCTCCGTCACACAGCCGCGCGACCTCGGCGTTCGCCTCGCGACGGCGGGTGCGGGCGGCCTCGCACCGCCGTCAGCCGGCTCGGGCCGGCGCCGCGGACGTCACAACCCGCCCGTGGCCCGAAGGTCGCACCGCCGAGCCGGCCGCCGGCCGGCGTCGCCCCACGCGGCGTCGGGACCTTCTTCCTGGCCCGATTCGGCGTGACGCCGGCCCATTCCTCCCACGCCGCCCTCGGCCGGGTGCACCCCGGGGACCGTCCCGGCCACCCGGCGTCCGGCCGGGCCCGACGGCGGCGTCGGCAATTGCATTCGCCGCCGTTCCCGGCGGCCTTGTGGCGGGTTACCCGCTTGGCGGCGTCGATGTGTTATCCGAAAGTTATTTTTTTGGTGGAGCTGACCGGCCCGGCCCGGGGGTGCACTTGTTCCGGCCCGCCGTGACCAGTTGCGCGGAATGCGCGGGACGGGCCCTTTGGTGCCGCGGTGAACGCAGCGAATGCCAAGGTCCGCGGCTGACGGGCACGTCACACGGGGTTTGNNGAGGGAAGTGACCGGAAGACGGCGTATGCACGTAGAGGGGACGCGCGATGCACTGCCCCGCCGGCCGGCGTCGCGCATGTCGTGGACCTCACGGAAGCCCGACCGCCGACCGGATCACCCCGCTACGTACCTTAGGACCTTCTACTTTGGGTAGAAGGTCGACTGAATCCCGGTCGATTTCTTCCCGCGGTCCTTCGAAGGAGCCGTGCGCATGGTTCTCGCCGCCGACGCCGTCGACCTCGCTCGTGCCCAGACGGCGTTCTCCCTCGCGTTCCACATCTGCTTCGCCGTGTTCGGTGTCGGTTTGCCATGGCTGCTGATCTACACCGAGCGACGTTGGCTCAAGACCGGCGATCCGGTCTGGCTGGCGCTGACGAAGAAGTGGTCGCGTGCCTTCGCCGTTCTCTTCGCGGTGGGGGCCGTCTCGGGAACAGTGTTGTCGTTCGAGTTCGGGCTGCTCTGGCCCGCGTTCATGTCCAAATACGGGGGCGCCCTTGGGCTGTCGTTCACCCTGGAGGGCTTTGNGTTCTTCACCGAGGCGATCTTCGTCGGCATGTACCTGTACGGCTGGAAGCGACTCTCGCCGCGGGCCCACTGGCTGACGCTGTGGCCGATCGCGATCTCCGGCACCCTGTCGACGGCGTTCATCATCACGGTCAACGCCTGGATGAACGTGCCGCGCGGGATCGTCGAGCAGAACGGCAAGCTCCTCGAGGCCAAGCCGTACGNCCCGTTCATCAGTCCAGGTACCCCGCCGCAGCTCGTCCACATGCTGCTCGCGGCGCTGATGTGTGCCGGCGGTGTGGTCGCGGCCATCTACGCGGTGGGCATGCTGCGCGGTCGTCGTGACACCTACCACCAGCGCGGCCTGAAGATCGGGCTCGCGGTCGTGCTGGTCTGCGCGCCGGTGCAGCTCATCGTCGGGGACTGGGCGGCCCGCGTCGCCGGCGCCAACCAGCCGTTCAAGCTCGCGGCGATGGAGGGCCTCTACCACACCGGGTCGCATGCCCCCTTCGCCATCGGCGGGATCTACGACGACAAGACCGGCGAGATCCGCTACGGCCTGGAGATCCCCAGCGGGCTGTCCCTGCTGGAGGGCTTCAGCACCGGCCATGTGATCAAGGGCCTGGACGGCGCGCCGCCGGACGAACGACCGAACGGCACGCTGGTGCACGGCGCGTTCACCACGATGGTCGGGGCGGGCTCCGCCCTGATCGGCCTGTCGCTGCTCACCGGCCTCGTCGTCCTGCGGCGCCGCCGGCGCCGGGAGCGCCCGCTGCTACCCACCAGCAGGCCGTGGCTGATCGCCGCGGCGTGCACCGGGCCGGCGGCGATGCTGGCGATGCTCACCGGCTGGGAGGTCACCGAGGGTGGCCGCCAGCCGTGGATCGTCGGCGACCACATGCGGGTCGTCGAGGGCGTTGCCGGCGGCGACGCGGTCGCGCCGATGTTCGCGGGCACCCTGGTGCTGTACCTCGGGCTCGCCGGCGCCCTGCTGCTCATCCTGCGGCGGATGGCCACCGGCGGCCCCAGCGGCGAGCAGCTTCGTCCCGGCAAGCCCGTCGGTCCCTCGGCCCCCACCGCCCCCCGTCCGCGCGACGGCGGGTCCGGCAGCGGCGGCTCGGGCCCGGCCGGCTCCGGACCGGAACAGGGCAGCGGCGGCGACGAGTCCGGCTCGAAGGAGTCCGTCCCCGCCGCGCAGTACATCCCGGCCGCCCGGGGAGTGCCGGCCGCCCAGGGAGTGCCGGCCGCCAGGTCCTTCCCTGCCGCCGAGTCCTTCCCTGCCGCAGAGTCCGTCCCTGCGGTCAGGTACGTGCCGGCCGCCAGGTCCTTCCCTGCGGCCGAGTCCGTCCCTGCGGTCAGGTATGTCCCGGCCGCCACGTACGTTCCCGCCGCCCGGCACGTTCCGGCCGCCGAGTACGACCCGGCCGCCGAGCCGGTCGCCTGGTACACGCCCCGGACGGATCTGCTCTCTGAGCGTGACCAGACGGGCATGCCGGTGGCGGTGCTCCTCCCCGGCCGCCTCCCCGTGACCCCCGCCGGCGCACCCGCTCCCGCCGGCGGCATCATGGCCACCGGGGTAGGCGACCCGTCCGATGGATCCGAGCCGTCCACCGGGTCCGAGCCGCCGACCGGGTCCGACCCGTCCACCGGGTCCGAGCCGCCGACCGAAACCGAGCCGTCCACAGCGGCCGAGCCGTTGACGGGCGCCGAGCCCGGCGTGGATCCGAGCCGCAACCCGCCGCCGACCATCAGCCCGCGGCCGGACGGCGCCGAGCCGACCTCGCCGCCCGCGACGCCGGCTCCCGCGTCGCCCACCATCCCGCGGCCCCGGCCCGAGCCGCACCCCACCGGGTCCTCCGGGGGCGGGCGGCCCGCGCCGTCGAACCGGCGTGGCGCGCCCGGCTGGCACAGCCTGCTGGGCCGGCGCTCCGCCGGGGGCCGGCACGCCTCCACCGCCCGCCGTCCCGACACCGGCGCGCGCACCGCCGGCCGCACCGACCGGGGAGAGACCCGATGACCTCCGCCGACCTGCTCCTCGTCGTCATGGTGATCGGCCTGACCGCCTACGCGCTGCTCGGTGGCGCGGACTTCGGCGGCGGCGTGTGGGATCTGCTCGCCCGGGGACGGGATGCGCGGGCCCAGCGCAAGCTGATCTCGAACGCGATCGGGCCGGTGTGGGAGGCCAACCACGTCTGGCTCGTGTTCATCGTCGTCGCCCTGTTCAGCGGGTTTCCGCCCGCCTACGGGGTGGTCGGCTCGTCGTTGGAGGTTCCGCTGTCGGCCGCGCTGGTCGGCATCGTGCTGCGCGGCGCGGCCTACGTCTACCGTGCCTACGGCGCCGGTGCGGCGGGTCCCGACCACTGGTGGGGGCACGTCTTCGCGGTGTCGTCCACGATCACCCCGTTCGCGCTCGGGGTGGCCGGGGCGGCGCTGGCCACCGGGGACATGTCGCCCGACGACCCGTTCGCCCCGGTCCGCAGCTCGTTCGGCCTCGTCTGCGGGCTGTTCGCGGTTGCCGCGACGGCCTTCCTCGCCGCCGTCTACCTGTGCAAGGACGCGGCGGCCTCGCCGGCCACCGAGCACCTGGTGGCCGACTTCCGCCGCCGCGCCGTCGGCGGGGCCGTGGTGTGCGGCATCCTCGCGCTGATCCTGCTGCCGCTGTTCTGGGACCAGGCTCCCGTGGTGGCGCACCGATTCGCCGACCGTTCGCTGCTGCTGGTCGTGCTCTCCGCGATCGGCGGGATCGGCTCCCTGGTGGCGCTGGCGCGTAACCAGTTCGTCGCCGCCCGGCTGGCGGCGGGTCTCGCGGTCGCCGCCATGCTCTGGGGCTGGGCGATCGCCCAGTACCCCGACCTGATCGTGGGGCAGGTGACGGTCGACGACGCCGCGGCTCCGTCGACCAACATCCACGCGATGCTCTACGCGGTCGTCGGTGGTCTCGTGATCGTCCTGCCGCCGATGATCGTGCTGTACCGGCTGTTCACCCGGCCCGAGCCGGTGGACTGACCGGCCGACCCGATCGGCGGCCCTGGATCGGCCCGGCGGTGACCCACCGCCGGGCCGATCCGTGGTCGGGCCGCCCATCCGGGTGGGCTACGGTCGACCCGTGACGGATGCCCCCCCGCAGGCGCCGGTCACGGCCGAACCGCTCACCCGGCGGGTTCTGGCCGCCGAGGTCTGGCTCGTGCTCGGGGTCTCCTTCGCCGCCTCCGCGCTCTACGCGCTCATCCGCTACGTCGGCGTGCTCACCCGGCCGGGACCGGTCCGTTCCCAGGTCGCCCGGCTGAACACCTCGGCCGCGCCGGGCCGCCCGTGGCTCGATCTCGCCCTGCAACTGGCCGACGTCGCCACCGGCGTGGTGCCCGTGCTGTTGGCCGTGCATCTGCTGGCCCGCCACGGCGGCGGGCGGCGCGCGATCGGCCTCGACGGCCGGCGACCCGGCCCGGACCTCGCCCAGGGCGCCCTGCTCGCGGCCGGGATCGGCGGTCTCGGCCTCGGTTTCTACCTGCTGGCCTGGCACAGCGGCGCCAACCTCACCGTCGCGCCGTCGAGCCTGCCCGACGTGTGGTGGCGGGTGCCGGTCCTTGTCCTGAGCGCCTGCCAGAACGGCCTCGCCGAGGAGGTCATCGTCACNGGCTATCTGCTGGTGCGGCTGCGCGAGCTCGACGTCACGCCGGGGCGGGCGCTGGCGACCAGCGCGCTGCTGCGTGGTTCCTACCACCTCTACCAGGGCCTGGGCGGGTTCGCGGGCAACCTCGCGATGGGGCTGCTGTTCGCCCGGCTGTTTCAGCGCAACGGCCGGGTGTTGCCGCTGGTGATCGCCCACTCGCTCATCGACACGGTGGCCTTCGTCGGCTATGTGCTCCTGGTCGGGAAGGTCTCCTGGATTCCCGCTCCGCGCTAAGGTTAACGACAGGGAAACACAAGTCGTCTATCAGGTGTCCGAAGCTATTCTTCCTGACGCTCCGACGGACCATCGGACAACCACGAGGGACGGGTGGGCGTGGGCTGCCCGGGTGCGCCGCGCACGCGGTGCGGGGCCGAAGTGACGGTGGGGCCGAAGTGACGGTGTGGGCGAATGACGAGGAGGGCGGGGCGGATGGCCACCGGGGTCCGTGAGATCGAACGTAAGTACGCCGTCGAGCCAACCTTCGTGCTGCCGAAGCTGGGTGGCGTGCCCGGGGTCGCGACCGCGCGGACCCGCCGCGCAGTCAGCCTCGAGGCCGTGTATTTCGACACCGACGACCTGCGCCTTGCCCGTAACCGGATCACTCTGCGCCGGCGCACCGGCGGCTCCGACGCCGGCTGGCACCTGAAGCTGCCGGTCCGCGTCGGCGAGCGCGACGAGCTGCAACTCCCGCTCGACGCCGCCGACGGCGTGGTCGACGTGGCTGCGGGCGCGCGGCACACCCCGCCGGCGGAGTTCGTCGACCTGGTGTCGGTGCACCTGCGCGGCGGCGAGCTGCGTCCGGTCGCCCGGCTGCGCACCCTGCGCACCGCCCGGCGGCTGCGCGACGCCGCCGGCGTCGACCTTGCCGAGGTCGTCGACGACCAGGTCTCCGCCCAGACACTCGGCGAGGCGACGGTCGTGAGCACCTGGCGGGAGATCGAGGTCGAGCTCGTCGACGGCAAGCGTGGCCTGCTCGACGACGTCGGCGAGCTGCTGCTGGCGGCCGGGGCGGTCGCGGCGGCGGACTCCTCGAAGCTCGGCCGGCTGCTCGGGCCCGCGCTCGCCGCCGGACCTGGGCCGGACGTGCCCCCGCTGCCGCGCCGCCCGCGCCGGCGGGCCCCGGCCGGCGAGGTCGTGCGCGCCTACCTCATCGAGCAGGTGCGCGCTCTGCTTGCCGCCGACCCGCGGGTGCGGCTCGACGAGCCCGAGGCGGTCCACCGGATGCGGGTGGCCTGCCGGCGGGCCCGCAGCACGCTGCGGACCTTCGCGCCGCTGTTCCCGGCCGACACGGTGACGCTGCTCGACGAGGAGCTGCGCGACCTGGCCGGCGCGCTGTCCGGCGCCCGCGACGCCGAGGTGCAGATCGCCTACTTCGACGGCCGGCTGGCCGAGCTGCCCGCGGACCTGGTCGCCGGGCCGGTCCACGAGACGGTCAGCGCCCACCTGTCCACCGGGATGGCCGCCGCCCGCGAGGAGGCGCTGACGATGCTGCGCAGCGACCGGTACTTCGCCCTCGTCGCCAGCCTGCTCACCCTGGTCCGCGCGCCGCTGACCGGCGCGGCGCGGCGCCCGGCCGGCAAGGTCCTGCCCGGCCTCGTTCACCGCGCCGACCGGCGGCTGGGTAAGAAGGTGACCGCCGCNGCCGGGCTCCCGGTCGGCCACGACCGGGACGAGCTGTTGCACTCCGCGCGCAAGCAGGCCAAGCGGCTGCGGTACGCCGTCGAGGCGGTGACCCCGCTGTACGGCCAGGACGCGACGGCACTCGTCGGCCAGGNGGAGCGGGCGCAGGAGCTGCTCGGCACTCACCAGGACGCCACCATCGCGCGCGATCTCCTGCGCGGCTGGGGCGTCGCCGCCCAGGCCCAGGGCGACCCCACCGCGTTCACGCTCGGCGTGCTGCTCGGGCTGGAGGAATGCCGCGGCCGGCTGGCGGAACGGGACTTCTTCGATGCCTGGCCGCGGATCTCCGCTGCGAAGTACCGCCGCTGGCTCGACTGAGCGGCCGCACGCCGGGGCGTCGGACGGCCGGGGGCGGGTAGCCTCCGGTCGACCCCGCCTTCGTCCCGGTGCCGCAGGAGGCTCGCGATGACCACCTCGACCACGCTCCCGACGACGCCGCTGGGCCCGACGGGCATGCAGATCACCCGGGTGGGTTTCGGCGCCTGGGCGATCGGCGGAGCGGGCTGGGCCTTCGGCTGGGGTGCCCAGGACGACGCCGAGGCGGTCGCGGCGATCCGTCACGCGGTCGCGGCGGGGATCAACTGGATCGACACCGCCGCCGTCTACGGGCTCGGGCACTCCGAGGAACTCGTTGCCCGGGCGCTCGCCGACATCCCCGCGGCCGAGCGGCCCTACGTGTTCACCAAGTGCGGCCTGGTCTGGGACGACGCCGACCGGACCGTCCCGCCGGCCCGCGTGGGCGCCCCGGCCTCGATCCGGGCCGAGGTCGACGCCTCGTTGCGCCGGCTCGGCGTCGACCGCATCGACCTGTACCAGCTCCACTGGCCGCCGCAGGACGGCACGCCGATCGCCGACGCCGTCGGGACGCTGCACGAGCTGCGCGCCGCCGGCAAGATCCGTTCGGTGGGCGTGTCCAACTTCTCCGTCGACCAGCTCGAGCAGGCCGCAGCGGCCGGCGGGGTGGACGTGCTGCAGCCGCCCTTCTCCCTGATCGACCGCGCCGTCGCCGCCGAGATCCTGCCGTATGCCGCCGCCCACGGCATCGGCACGATCGTCTACAGCCCGATGCAGTCCGGGTTGCTCTCCGGGCGCTGGAGCACGACGCGGACCGCCGAGCTGCCGGCCGACGACTGGCGGCGCCAGGCCGCCGAGTTCAACCCGCCGGCCCTGGAACGCAACCTCGCGCTCGTCGACGTGCTCGCCGAGGTGGCCCGCCGGCACGCGACCACGGTCGCCGCCGTCGCGGTCGCCTGGACGCTGGCCTTCCCCGGGGTGAGCGGCGCCATCGTCGGAGCCCGCCGCCCGGACCAGCTCGACGGCTGGTTGCCGGCCGGCTCGCTGACCCTCACCGGCGCCGATCTCACCGAGATCGCCGCGGCGGCCGAGCGGCTCTCGGCCGGCCGCGGTCCGCTGCGGCCCGCCGGCGACGAGTAGCCGCGCCTGGCCGGGACCGGCCGTCGGCGGTAAGGGCCCGTCGGCGGTGGGGGCCCGTCGGCGGTGGGGGTCCGTCGGCGGTGTGGGCCCGATTGTGGGCCGAGATGTGGTTCAGGTCGTGGTCGGATCGAAAGTCCCGTCGGTCACCCGTCCGAGTTGCCACGTCTGGGCCATCCACCGCCCGGTCGGTGCCGCACGCTGCTCACGCTGGGAAATCCCTGTCAGCTCGACGGATTGNGGGACGACCCGGGTGTACTAGCCCGTGGCCGGACCAGCGGTGTTGTTCTGTTACCGGGGCATGAAGTGGACTTCCTTGCTCGGAGGACTCCCGCGAAGCCCTCCGTCCGTGTAGCGTCGTCCCTGGCCGGAGTTCGCCGGTTCGCGTCTCAACCGAGGCGCGGCGGAACAGCGCCAGGATCTCTTGTGGCTTCCTGGCGTTCGGTCCGGGGCCCGCGCGGTGCGGGTCCTGACTGCACCAGCAGGGAGAACGGCACGTGGCTCAGGGCACGGTGAAGTGGTTCAACTCGGAGAAGGGCTTCGGCTTCATCTCCGTGGACGGCGGCGGCTCCGACGTCTTCGTTCACTACAGCGCGATTCAGATGGACGGCTACAAGGCACTTGAGGAGGGCCAGCGGGTCGAGTTCCAGGTGACCCAGGGTCAGAAGGGTCCGCAGGCCGACGCCGTCCGCGTCGTCTGAGCCACGAGAGACTTCACGGTCAGCCCGCCCATCGGGTGCTCCGCTGGGCGGGCTGACCGCTTCTCCGCGTCGTTCGTCACGTGGCGGAGTCGATTGCACGACTGCCCGATCGTGCCGGAGGGCTTCGTTTCCCCGGCCCTGTCGGGTATGTCGCCTCGGTCGGAGCCTCGATCGGACAGTTCTCCAGAAGGCGCCTTTCCCCCTGGCCAAGCGGGAATGGAACGGTCTTCGGTGTCCCACCATCGGGACCGGTTGATCCGCCTTCCCGTGGGGCGCCGTACTTTTGCCGCTCGGGGTGATTTCGGTGACGGATCGCCGCCGGGGCGATGGCTGTTCGTGCAAAGCGCGGGTAACCGCATCGCGGTTCTCCGACCGCTTGTTCTCGGTCTTCGCTTGCGGCTCCTCTCGGCAACCAAAGCTTAAAGGTTGCTGAGAAACGCACGGAAAGCGAATGTGCGGCGCGCTGTCGCGACCCGACCAATCACGGCTCGACATGGATGGCGTGCGGGCTCGTGACAGGCCGGCCGCGCGTTGGCGCCGGCCGGCCCACCACTCGCGGAGTCCGGCCCCGCGTCAGCCGGCCGTCAGCTGGTCGTCGACGCGGCCTGCCCGGCCTGCCCGGCGACGAGCAGTTCGGCGATCTGCAGCGTGTTCAGCGCCGCTCCCTTGCGCAGGTTGTCGCCGCAGAGGAACAGCGCGATCTCGTGCGGGTCGTCCGGCGACTGCCGGATCCGCCCGACCCAGGTGGGATCGGTGCCCACCACATCCGAAGGGGTGGGGAACTCGCCGGCGGACGGGTCGTCCACCACCGCGACCCCGGGGGCGCCGAGCAGCACCGCGCGGGCCTCCTCGCCGGTGACGGGCCGCGCGAAGCGGGCGTGCACCGCGACGGCATGGGTGGTGATCACCGGCACCCGCACGCAGGTCGCGGACACCCGCAGGTCCGGCAGGCCCAGGATCTTGCGGGACTCGTTGCGGACCTTGAACTCCTCGGACGACCAGCCGCCGTCGCGCAGCGACCCGGCCCACGGCACGACGTTGAGGGCCAGTGGTGCGGGGAACGGGCCGAGGCCCTCCTCGCCGATCGCCTTGCGCACGTCGCCGGCGGTCTGGCCGAGCTCCCGCGTCCCACCGACCGTGGCGAGCTGGTCGTAGAGGGTGTCGATGCCGGCCTGCCCGGCGCCGCTGGCGGCCTGGTAGGAGGCGGCGAANATCGACTCCAGGCCGAACGCCCGGTGCAGCGCGCCGAGCGCGACGATCATCGACAGGGTCGTGCAGTTCGGGTTGGCGATGATGCCCCGCGGGCGGGCGGCGAGCTGGTCGGCGTTGACCTCGGGGACGACCAGCGGGACGTCGTCGTCCATCCGGAAGGCGCCCGAGTTGTCGACCGCGACCGCGCCGCGCGCCGCCGCCACCGGCGCCCACTGCGCCGACACGTCGTCGGGGACGTCGAACACGGCGACGTCGACACCGTCGAAGACCTCCGGCGAGAGCACCTGCACGGCGACGTCCGCGCCGCGCACCCGCACGGTGCGCCCGGCCGAGCGGGCCGAGGCCACCGGCCGGATCTCCCCCCAGACGTCCGGACGCTCGGCGAGCATCGACAGCATCACCGTGCCGACCGCGCCGGTCGCGCCCACCACCGCGAGCGTCGGCCGTCGGCCGGCCTCGTTGCCCGTCATGCCCCATCCTCCAGGTGAGCCGTGATCAGTGCCGTGCGTTCGGCGATCGGAGCCGTGCTGGCCGCGATCAGTGCCGCGCTGTCTGCGGTCGGTGTCCTCATCGGCCGGTGCCCGCGTAGACGACCGCCCCGCCGTCGGGGTCGCCGAGCTCGAAGGCGCCGTGCACGGCGCGCACCGCACCCGGCAGGTCGGTGTCGCGCACCACCACCGAGATCCGGATCTCCGAGGTAGAGATGATCTCCACGTTGACGCCGGCGTCGGCGAGCGCGCCGAAGAACCGCGCCGACACCCCCGGGTGCGACTTCATCCCGGCGCCGATCAGCGAGAGCTTGCCGATGTGGTCGTCGTAGAGGGTCCGCTCGAAGCCGATCTCGCCCTGCACCTTCGCCAGCGCCGTCAGCGCGGTCCGCCCGTCGGCCTTGGGCAGGGTGAAGGAGATGTCGGTGCGGCCGGAACCCGCGACCGAGCCGACCTGGACGATCATGTCGAGGTTGACGTCCGCGTCCGCGACGGCCCGGAACACCGCCGCCGCCACCCCCGGCTTGTCCGGGCAGCCGACGACCGTCACCTTCGCCTCGCTGACGTCGTGCGCGACGCCGCGGATGATGGCCTGTTCCACGAGCTGTGCCTCCGGAATCTCGGTGACCCACGTGCCCGGCTTCGAGGAGAACGACGACCGGACATGCACGGGGACGCTGTAGCGACGCGCGTACTCGACGCAGCGCAGCATGAGGACCTTCGCGCCGCAGGCCGCCATCTCCAGCATCTCCTCGTAGGAGATCGTGTCGATGCGGCGGGCGTCGGGGACGATGCGCGGATCGGCGCTGAACACGCCGTCGACGTCGGTGTAGATCTCACACGCGTCGGCGTGCAGCGCCGCGGCGAGCGCGACCGCGGTCGTGTCCGAGCCGCCCCGACCCAGGGTGGTGATGTCCTTGGTGTCCTGNCTGACGCCCTGGAAACCAGCGACGATCGCGATCGCACCCTCGTCCAGGGCCGCCCGGATCCGGCCCGGCGTGACGTCGATGATGCGGGCCTTGCCGTGCACCGAGTCGGTGATGACGCCGGCCTGGGAGCCGGTGAACGACCGGGCCTCGGCGCCGAGAGTGGTGATCGCCATCGCCAGCAGGGCCATCGAGATCCGCTCGCCGGCGGTGAGGAGCATGTCGAGCTCGCGGGCCGGCGGCAGCGGTGACACCTGCTCGGCGAGGTCGAGCAGCTCGTCGGTCGTGTCACCCATGGCGCTCACCACGACCACCACGTCGTTGCCGTCGCGCCGCGCCTCGACGACCCGCTCGGCGACTCGTTTGATGCGGTCCGCGTCGGNAACGGAGGATCCACCGAACTTCGCGACCAGGAGCGCCATGGCAGCCAGGTTACCGAGCGCCGACACCTGCCCGCTCCGCTCGCCGGGGATTGCTCCGATGTGACCTGGGCGCACGTCTGCGCAGCGTGCCCGGGGTCCGACCCGAGGCGACCCCGCCCCGACGCAACGCTGTCGTCCCGACGACGGCACGCTGGGCGGATCCGATCCGTTGTGCCAGGGTGACGGCACCGACCGCGTCATATCGACCGCGTCCCGCGGTTGCCGGCGATGGTCCCCGACGCATCAGTCCAGGAAGGACGATCCGCAATGGCAGTCAGCCTCGCCAAGGGTGGCAACGTAAGCCTCACGAAGCAGGCCGCGGAGGCCGGCACCGCCCAGCTCACCGCGCTNAACGTCGGGCTCGGCTGGGATGCCCGCACCACCACCGGCACCGACTTCGACCTCGACGCCTCGGCCATCGGCCTGCGGGCGGACGGCAAGGCCTTCAACGACAGCTACTTCATCTTCTACAACAACCTCGCCTCGCCCGAGGGAGCGATCACGCTGACCGGCGACAACAAGACGGGTCAGGGCGAGGGCGACGACGAGTCCATCATCATCAACCTGCCCTCGGTGCCCGCCGAGATCGACCGGATCGTCGTCCCCGTCTCCATCTACGACGCGGTGAACCGCAGCCAGAACTTCGGCCAGGTGCGCAACGCCTACATCCGGGTCGTCGATCAGGGCGGCAACGAGCTGGTTCGGTACGACCTGTCCGAGGACTACTCCACCGAGACGGTCGTGATCTTCGGCGAGGTCTACCGCAACGGCGCCGACTGGAAGTTCCGGGCAGTGGGCCAGGGCCACAACGACCTCGGCGGACTGGCCCGCGACCACGGCGTCAGCGTCTGAGCCGCGGGCCGGAGCGGGTCATGCGGGCCTGGCAGGTCGTGACGCCCGGGCCGATGGGCACCGGGCCGCTGCGCGCGGCCGAGCTGCCCGTGCCCGAACCGGGGCCCGGGCAGGTCCGGCTGCGCGTCGACGCGTGCGGCGTGTGCCGGACCGACCTGCATCTCGCCGAGGGCGACCTCGGGCCGCACCGGCCGCGCACCGTGCCGGGGCACGAGGTCGTCGGCCGGGTCGACGCGATCGGCCCCGGGGTGGCGCTGGCCCCGGACACGGCGGTGGCCCCGGATACGGATGCCGCCACACCCCCGAGCGTCGAGCCCGGCGCCGAGGGGCTCCTCGGCGCTGTGGATTCCCTCGGTGCCGCGGGTTCCCTCGGTGCCGCGGACGTCGGCGTTGGAGTCGGGCCGCGCGGGGTGCGCCTGGGTGACCGGCTGGGCGTGGCGTGGCTTGCCTCGACCGACGGGACCTGCGTCTACTGCGCCCGCGGCGCGGAGAATCTCTGCCCCGCGTCGACCTACACCGGCTGGGACGTCGACGGTGGGTACGCCGAGTACGTCTGCGTCCGCGCCGACTACGCCTACCGGCTGCCCACCGGCTACAGCGACGCGGAGCTCGCCCCGCTGCTGTGTGCCGGCATCGTGGGCTACCGGGCGCTGCGGCGCGCGGAGCTGCCCCCTGGCGGCCGGCTGGGCATCTACGGCTTCGGCGCGTCCGCCCATCTCGCCGCCCAGGTGGCGATCGCCCAGGGCGCGCGGGTCCACGTGCTGACCCGCTCGGCCCGCGCTCAGGCCCTGGCCCTCGAGCTCGGCGCCGCCTCCGCGAGCGGGGCGTACGACGCGCCGCCCGAGCCGCTGGACGCGGCGGTGCTGTTCGCGCCGGTGGGCGAGCTGGTGCCGGTGGCGCTCGCGGCCCTCGACCGCGGTGGCACCCTGTCCGTGGCGGGTATCCACCTCAGCGACATCCCGCCACTCGTCTACGCCGACCACCTGTTCCAGGAGCGTGACCTGCGCAGCACGACCGCGAACACCCGGGCCGACGGCGCGGAGTTCCTCGCGATCGCCGCCGAGCACCGGCTGGCGGTGACGGTGTCGCCCTACCCGCTCGCCGCCGCCGACCGGGCCCTCGGCGACCTCGCCGCCGACCGGGTCACCGGCGCGGCCGTCCTGCTGCCCTGACGGCACGGCCGGGCAGCCCGCTGCCCTGACGGACGGCACGGCCGGGCCCGGACCGGCCGGTCAGGACGCGCGGGCGGCCAGCCGGCGCAGCAGCACCGTGCCCGCGACGGTGAGGGCCGCGGCCGTCGCCACCTCGCGGGGCAGCCGGTGGCGGGCCTCGTTCTGGATCTTCTCGTGAAAGCGGTCGAACCGGCTCGGCCAGGGACTGGAACCGACGAAGTACCGGCCCACCTTGTCGGTGTCGGGCAGGCAGGCGCCGGTCATGCCGGCGAGGACGGCCAGGCGCCGCCCGTCCGGGGCCGACGCGGTCAGCAGTGCCATGGCAGCGAGCCCGGCGACCCCGTCCCGGCGCGCGATCGGCAGCCACTCCGGCTCGGTGTTCGGGCCGGTGCCCCAGTGCGGCAGTGCGTCCATGGCGAGATGCGAGAGGAATCCCGCGGCCAGGGCGGGCACGGGATGCCGGATCGCCATACCCACGAAGGCGCCCGCGCCGACATGCGAGCTGATGATCATACGGAGGACCTCCTGATGGACGGTGGACCGGCCGCCTCTAACCATGCCGCCCGGCTCCGCGTCCGCTGACCGCGGGGGTCGGCATCGGGNCTGGCGGCGGCCCTCGCCGTGGTCGTTGCGTGGTCCGTAGGAGCGACCGGATGGGCGGACGTATCGGGCATATGCACGTGCGAACGCTCCGCTGGATGAACGTTCCAAGGCGATCGCCGACGCCCGTTCGGACGGCGGTGCCAACGCGCGTCCGAAAGCGTGGGCGGACGAGATCGCGAAAGCGTGCGCACATGCTCGCGCGAGTGCACATGATGGGCACATGGGCGCGCGGCGTAGCATCTGGGTGCACAGCGCAGCGATGCGTTGCAGATCCACACATGGACGGCCGGCGGCAGCCAGGCCCGGTGGCAGAAAGTGACCATATGTGCGGACGGTGACCGGGGGCGGCGGGGAGGTGTCGGATGATCTCCAGGAGGAAGCTCGGTTCACTCGGAGGCGCGCTGGGCCCCAGGGGGGCGGTCCCGGGTCGTGCGCGGGCGCGACGGCACCTGAGCGGCCTGGATGGATAGGTGGATCCGAGGCGTGCGGACCTGTCCCTTACGTCATGCCGGTGATCTCGGCGCCGCCCTGCCACCGGGCGCCGTCATCTCGGTGGCGTGGCGGTTGGACGGCGCCGGACGGATCATCGGTGGAATGCTGCCCCACGGGCATCCGCAGGGCGGCCCGCAGGGCAAGCGGGTCCTGCACGGAGAGGGCGTCTGGGCGGCCGAGATGTTTCCCCGGGACCGAGAGATCACCACGGAGCTCGACCTGGTCGAGCCCGGTTCCGCGGCCCACCCTGCCCGGCTCGTCGTGCACGGCCCGGAGCGGGACATCGTCGGCTACGTGGACCAGCCGCGACTGCCCACGGACCGGCTGGGCCGGCTGACGACCGGCATGCGGCGCGACGCCCGCCAGATTCGGATCCGGGCCGCCGNCCGGATCTGGTGGATCAGGGCGACGAAGGTCTTCGGCGTGCGGGTCGTCCGCGACCACGGTGTGGACGTCTACCGCACCCGTGGCCTGCACGCCGTGTTCAGCGCCGAGGCGGACCACCTCGATGTCAGCGTCGTCCTGCTGACCCTCGCCTCGATCCCCAGTTCGACGTACGCGCCCATCCTCGGCTTCTGACCGGCTGACCCGCCTGACCCGCCGGCCGGCGGGTCAGGCGGTGACGACCCGGCGTCCCTCGAAGGCGCGGCCGAGGGTCACCTCATCGGCCCACTCCAGGTCGCCGCCCATCGGCAGGCCGCTGGCCAGCCGGGTGACCCGCAGCCCCATCGGCCCGATCTGGCGGGCGAGGTAGGAGGCGGTGACCTCACCCTCGGTGTTCGGGTCGGTGGCGAGGATCAGCTCCGTCACCGTGCCGTCGGCCAACCGCGCGACGAGTTCGCGGATGTGCAGGTCGTCGGGCCCGACCCCGCCGATCGGGTTGATCGCCCCGCCGAGCACGTGGTACCGCCCGCGGAACTCCCGGGTGCGCTCGATCGCGACGACGTCCTTGGGCTCCTCGACCACGCAGATCAGGGCCTGGTCGCGGCGGGGATCGGCGCAGATCCGGCACAGCTCCGACTGGGCGACGTTGAAGCAGCTCCGGCAGAACCGGACCTTGTCCTTGACCTCGGTCAGCGCGGTCGCCAGCCGGCGGACGTCCACCGGGTCGGCGGCCAGCAGATGGAACGCGATCCGCTGGGCGCTCTTGGGGCCGATGCCGGGCAGCCGCCCGAGTTCGTCGATCAGGTCCTGGACGATGCCCTCATACATCGGTGCTCCCGCCCGTCAGCCCAGTCCGGGACGACCGGGACCGCGCGGCACAGCGCCGCCGCCGGCCAGCAGGCCACCGAGATCACCCAGCCCGCCGAGCGCCCCACCGGCCCCACCGGCAGCGGCGGCCCCACCCAGCCCGCCGGCGCCCAGCCCGCTCGCGCCCAGCCCACCCGTGAGCGAGCCCATCCGTTCCGCGGCGAGCCGATGCGCGTTGGTGGTCGCGTCGCGGACCGCCGCGAGGATCAGATCGGCGAGCGTCTCGGTGTCCTCCGGATCGACCGCCTCCGGGCTGATCGTGAGGTCGACGAGCTCGCCGCCACCGTTGACGGTGGCCCTGACCAGGCCGCCGCCGGCCGTGCCATCCACCCGGGCGGAGGCGAGCTCCTCCTGGGCCGACAGGAGCGCGGCCTGCATCTTCTGCGCCTGCTGGAGGATCTGCCCCAGGTGGGCCCCACCACCGGCGGGCAGTCCACCGCCGGCCGGGGTCCCATCGCCGGCGGAGGTCTGCGAGTTCGACATGTCGACGAGCCTACTTTCCTGTCAGCTTGTCGGGATCTGTTCGATGACCGTGGCGCCGAGCCCGGTTCGCAGCAGGGACATCGCCGCCTCCGCGCCGCCGCGGGCGCCGCCCGCCTGCCCCGGGGCATCGTCGTCGTCGAGAGACGGCTCGTCGTTGACCGGCGGTGCGGCGGCCGTGCCACCACTTCCCGTTCCCGCCGTGCTACCCCCCGNCGAACCGTGCCCACCGGCTCCGGCCGTGCCGGTGCTGTTCTGGCTGGTGCTGTTCTGGCCGGTGCTGTTCTGGCTGGCGTTGTTCTGGCCGGCGGCGTGCGCACCGGCGTCGCGCTGTCCGGCGATGCCGTGGGCGGCGGCGGACCCCTGGCCGCGGTCGCCGGAGTGGGTACCGCTGCCGCCGTCCCCGATCTGATCGTGGGTTGGCGGGGTGGGCTCGGGGAAGCGGGGGCTGTCGCCCTCATGGCCCGGGTGATGATCCCCGCCCGGCCCCCCGCCGGGGCCGCGCCAGCCGTCGTTGGCTCCGCCTCGCCCGGGTCCGCCCGCGGGACCGTATGCGCCTGCCGCCCGGCCGGCGCCCCCACTGTCGGCGCGCGGCGCGGGACCGCCCGGACCGGGTGCCCAGCCCGCCGCAGCGGGCGGTCGACCGCCGCCGTCCACGCCGCCAGGTCCCTCACCGGCGGGCGCATAACCCGCATGATCCTGGTGGTCCGGGTAATTTCCGCCGCCCGGCCCCTGCCAGTGCCCCGCCACGGGTTGCCCTGGCCCAGATTGGCCTGGTGTGGGCCCGCCGGTTCGGCCGCCCGCCGCCGGCGCCGGTCCACCGCCACCGGCGCGCTGATCAGGACCGGCCCAGGCTGGTCCTGATCCCGGCTGGCCACCGAAGCCACCGCCGGGCGGTGGCGGTCCCCCGGCCGGCCGGCCGCCGCCACCCCGCCCAGGACCGGAGCCTCCCGCGGGCCCCACACTGACCCGCCAGGTCCCGCCGATCTTCTCCGCCAACGCGGTGCAGAACACTTCGGCGTTGTTGCCCTNCCCGAACATCCGTCCCATCGTCGGGCTGGCGAAGGCGAGCACCACCTCGTCACCGCGCACGTCGGCGACGGTCGCGTGGTCCTTCAGGATCGCGTGCGTCTTGCGACTGCGACGGCCGGCGAGCACGAGGACCTCGTCCCACAGCATCCGCAGGCCAGCGGCGTCGATCCGCCCGCCGCCCGGCCCGGCCCCGCCGCGTTGCCCAGCCCCACCACGTTGCTCAGCCCCACCGCCTTGCCCAACTCGGGGGCCTTGCCCAGCTCCGGCGCCTTGCCCAGCTCCGGCGCCCTGCCTGGCTCCGGGGCCGCCACCGGCTCCCGGCTGCGGCCCGAAGCTGGTGCCTGCCGGCGGCGGCCCGTAGCCGGCGCCACCGGTCGGGGCACCCGCACCGATCCCGCCGGCCGCCGAGGCCGCGTCCCACGACCCGCCGGCCAGCCCCGGGGACGTGGGAGCCGCGGCGGCGCGCGCCGGGTGAGCGGGTGCCGGCCGAGCGGGCGCCGCTTCCCGCGCGGGACTCGCCGCATCGTCCGGGCCATGCGGGCCATCCGGGCCGTCGGCACCGCGGAACGGGGAACTGCCCGCCACCGGGCCCGGGCTGAAGCCGGGCGCCGAGGCCGGGTGCCCTGCGGCCGGGTCGGGAGCGGCGAGCACGGAACGCCGCTCCAGCCGTTCCAGCCGGGTCAGCAGCGCCGCCGGGTCCGCCGAGGCCGCGGGCAGCAGCGCGCGGGCGAGGATCAGCTCGAGCATCAGCCGCGGGCTCGTCGTGCCCCGCATCTCGACCAGGCCGCCGTGCAGCACGTCCGCCGTGCGGGACAGCTCCGCGGGGCCGACCGCGGCGGCCTGCGCGCGCATCCGGTCGATCTGGTCGGGGGAGAAGGATTCCAGCAGCCCGCGGGCATCGGCGTCCGGGACGGCCGCCATGATGATCAGGTCGCGGAACCGGTCGAGCAGGTCGGTGGCGAACCGCCGCGGGTCGTGCCCGGCGGAGACGACCTTGTCGACGACGGTGAACAGGGCGGCACCGTCGTGCCGCGCGAGCGCGTCGACGGTCTCGTCGAGCAGGACCCCGTCGGTCACGCCGAGCAGGGCCACCGCGCGGTCGTAGTGCAGGCCGTCGTCGTCCGCCCCGGCGAGGAGCTGGTCGAGGACGGACAGCGAGTCCCGGACCGATCCCGCCCCGGCCCGCACGACCAGCGGCAGCACCGTCGGGTCGACGGTGACGCCTTCCTGCTCGCAGATCGACGCCAGGTGCGTGCGCAGCACGCCCGGCGGGACGAGCCGGAAGGCGTAGTGGTGGGTGCGGGACCGGATCGTCGGGATGACCTTGTCCGGCTCGGTGGTGGCGAAGACGAACTTCAGGTACGGCGGCGGCTCCTCGACGACCTTCAGCAGGGCGTTGAACGCCGCGGCCGTCACCATGTGCGCCTCGTCGACCACGAACACCTTGAAGCGGGCCGAGGCGGGGGCGAAGAAGGCCCGTTCGCGCAGGTCCCGGGCGTCGTCGACGAGGCCGTGCGAGGCCGCGTCGNTCTCGGTGACGTCCATCGAGGCGCCGGTGCGGATGCCGACGCACTCGTCGCACACGCCACAGGGCTCGGGGGTGGGCCCCTGCTCGCAGTTCAGCGAGGCGGCGAGGATCCGGGCCGAGGACGTCTTGCCGCAGCCCCGCGGGCCGCTGAACAGGTACGCGTGGTGCAGCCGGCCGGTTCGCAGAGCCTTGCGCAGCGCGTCGGTCACGTGTTCCTGGCCGACGACCTGAGCGAAGGTCGCGGGACGGTACCGGTTGTACAACGCTGTGCTCACTGGCCTGCTCCGCGTGCTCGACGAGACGATCGGCGAAACGAGAGGACCCCCCGCACACCCGTCAGAGCCCGCTTACCCTTGCTGCCTTCCGGCCCTGGGGGGTTTCACGAGGGTAACGCCGCACGAGGGGTCTGCTCCGCAGTCTAGCCCGTCCCGGACGATCATGAATCCGGAGGTCCCCCGCCCCACCCGAACCGGCCGCCACCCCGCCCCGGCGGTCGTCCGCGCCCGACCGCCGTCCGCGCTGGCGCCGGGGCTCGGCTTTATCCTTTTCCCTGCCGGGGGGACGAATCGGGCGCGGAACCCTCTGGAAGGGCAAGGAAGTCCGGCCTCCGCCCTCCGCTGGCCAGGAGCTCGCGTGCGGCCTGTCCTCGCGCCTGCGCGGGTGTTCGCCCGGGACCCGGGTCGAGGCCCAGCCGTCTGGTTACGTGCGGTGACGGGTGACGGGGGTGGGAACGGGGGTGTGCGGGGGGCCGGTGTCCTGTGGTCCTTGGGTATGGACATACCGGACGCCGAACCCATCAGAGCGACCACATCGGCGCTCTCCCACGCAGCCACCCCGAACACCCGCCAGCCGCCGCCACGCTCCGCGCTCGCCGCCGCGGCCCGCGGCCCGCTCGACCTCGGGCCCCACCGACGCGCCGCCCCGCCCTCGGACCCGTCCTCCCACCACCACAAGCCACCACCACAAGCCACCACCACAAGCCACCACCACGGCCACGTGACACGGTCATTCAGATTCCGCGGAACCGCGTCAGCCTCCGGGATCTTGCCAGTGTCGNTCCCCGCGCAGGCCCGACCCACGCCGGTTACCGCAACACGGGACGGTCCGGCGGCCGATGCCCCCAACGGCCGGGGTCAGCGGGCCGTGCCCAGGCGGACCAGGGTGCCCCGAGAGGCGCGCTGGGCCTGACTGCGCGCGGCTGGGCGACCCCGCGTCCACGGACCGGCGACGATCAGATAGTCTCATCGACGGAGGATTCGCCTAGTGGCCTAGGGCGCACGCTTGGAAAGCGTGTTGGGGGCAACCCCTCGAGAGTTCGAATCTCTCATCCTCCGCAACGATCTTCCCGGGTTCGCCGGACTGCCCAGCCTTCGATCAGGCAGGACAGGATCGGCCCCGATCTCTCCCGAGGCCGCTCCCGCCTACACCCCGCCCCGCGACCCGCCGGTCTGGGCCGGTACCGGCCTGAACCTCCACATCACCGTCCCGCCCGTTCACCGTTCCCGCCACGAGCGCCACCGACGCCGCGACGGCAACGCTTCGGCGACCGCCCCGGGCGGTAGACGCAGGTCGTACCCCGCGTACTGCTCATCCCCGGGATACAAGATCGTCGGAATGAAGCAGGCAACGAACTCGTCGGTCGCCTCTGCCGTGTACACCCGGATCCCGAGATCACCGAGCCGTCGCGGGATTACCTCACCCGGCTCGCGCGCCACGTCGTACCGCCGCACCCGCAGGCCCGGCGCATCCTCCTCGGCGGCCCAGTCCTCCCCGAGACCATCCCACGCATTCCCCGTCATCCGGCCACCGTGCCACACCGCTCCATACCTCTAGGCGGATCAGGTTCCGATGGTTGATGTTGTCCGGGAGACCCACTCGGCCCGGCTGATCGCGTAGATGTTCCGCGGCTCACCGTTCGGTCGATGGGTCCCTCGGCGAGGGTGAGACCAAAGCTGCTCGGCGACGCGGATGAAGCTGATGTTCTCCGGATGGATGATCAAGATTGGGCGGCTACGGCCGGCCTCGGTGAACGCGAACTCGACGGCGGCCGTCGCACCTTCGGAGGCGATGCTCTCACCCCACCGATCCCGCCCTACCGTCCACGCCACCTCGCACAAGCTCTATCGATGATCGAATGGGATGATCTGTCAGGCGAGGTGAAAGACGCAATCACCGGACAGGCCGGTCCGGTGGTCTCCGCCGGCACTGTGGATGGGGGGACGGCTCCTCATCGACGGCCCGGTGGTGCGGGTGGTGGACTGGGCGCGGCCCGCCGCCGCTTGCTGGGTTGACGCGGCGTTCATGGTGATCCGGCTTGTCGGGGCCGGCCATGAACCGGCGGACGCCGGACAGTGGGCGACCGGTCTCGCCTGCTGGACGGTCGCACCGGACGCCCTGACCGCGTTCGCCTGCTACGTGACCTGCCTGTGGACGGTCCGGGCCGCCCAAGGGGGAGGCTCGGCGGCCGCGTGGCGGGCCCAGGTAGCCCGCCGGTATGCCGCCGACCGGCAGGGGCGCTGAACCAAGCTTGCCGAAGCCGGCAACGTCCAGGTCGAGGTGGGTGGTCCGATGCTGCACAGAGGGCGCGCGCGGATGCCTTCGATCTTGTCCATGAGCCATGATGTTGGGGTGACCGTCAGGGTGCTGGACCGCGAGGTCTACTCGATGAGCGAGGCAGCCCGCCTGCTCGCGGTGAGCCCGGCACGCCTGAGAGGGTGGATCGACGGCTACACCCGTGGGGAGATCCACTATGACCCGGTGATCCGCCCCGAGCGGACCGGGAACGAGGCGGTCACCTGGGGCGAGTTCGTCGAAGCTGGTTATCTCCNGGAGTACCGCGTCAAGGGGATCTCCCTGCAAAAGATGCGGATCGTCGTGCAGCGCCTACGCGAGCGGTTCGGGGTGTCCTACCCCCTCGCCCACGCCAAGCCCTACGTGTTCGGGATGGACGTCGTGCTCGCGGTCCAGGAAGAGGTCGGCCTCGGCAGTTCGCTGTCCATGGTCCGGATCAGCGACGGGCAGTTGGTGCTCGCGCCAAAGGCGCAGCACTTCTTCGAAATGGTCGAGTTCGCACCAGGTGCTGGCGTCGGCGAGGATGAGGCGTTGCGCCTGTTCCCGGACAGCACTTCCCGCCAGGTCGTCCTCGACCCGCTGCGGCAGTTCGGTTCCCCGGTGGTGCGCAGCACTCGCACGGCGAACCTGTACGAGCTGTGGGCTGCCGGCGAGTCCATCGCGGAGATCGCTGAGGCCTATGAGCTGCCGGACGCGGANGTCGAGGCCGCGGTGCGCTACGAGAGNCGTCTTCGAGGGCAGGAGATCGCAGCCTGAACATGGACGACGGTGCCGTACTACGGCTGCGGTGCGACTCCGGCTCTATGGCCTGGGACTGTGTGCTACGCCGATGACGTGTGCGCTTGCTCCGAGCATCGAGGGTTCGGTTTCGGTCAGACGGATGGCTCGGAGGAGATCGCCGGGGTCGGCCATTCGCCGCTCGAGGTCCCCCAGCAGCCAGGCGAAACCTTCGACAGCGACAAGACTGATGTCCTGGTAGCCGGCGCGGTCGAGCTCCGCGCGCAGCTCCTCGGGGTGGTGGAAGTAGGCCCAGAAACCGCCCTCGGTGGGGCGGGTCGGGTCCTGGCTCAGGCCGGTCCGTAGGTTGTGGTCGAAATCGTCCCAGATCTCGCCGCTTTCGAGTAGGCCCTTCCTCGTCGCGTCCAGGACCCAGGCGTGTCGGGTGATGACCTCGACCAGAACGGTTCCGCCGGGTCGAAGGACACGGCTCGCCTCGCGCAGCGCCGCCGCCCGGTCGTCCGGCTCGACGAGGTGGTAGAGCGGGCCCATCAGCAGCACGATGTCGGCGGCTTGATCGGCGACCGGCAGACGGCGAGCTTCGCCCAGCTGGGCTCGAAACGGTGCGTGCTGTTGCGACCNGCTGCGGGCTCGTGCCCTGTCGACATGGCGGGCGACCGGGTCGATGAGGAGCACGTCGTGGCCACGTTCGGNGAGGTGCGCGGCGTGCCTCCCTGGTCCACCGCCGACATCGACGACACTTCCATGCCTGGGCAGGAACCGGGCGAAGATGTCCCAGCTCCGTAGCCGGACCAGGTCACCGAGGCCCGGCTTCCACAGACGCCGGTCCTCATCAGCCAACTCGTACCGGGCCGTTACGCGGCTATCGACCTCCATCTGGCCAGTATGGGAAGGCCGTCCGCACCTGGCGATCATTTTTGCCCGTCCTGCGCGACGAGACCAACCGCTGCGCCGCGCTCTTGCAGGCCATCGCCCGGGTCGACCGCGCGGTNGCTGGCCTCCCTGAGCGGACCGTCGAACTGGTCGAACTACTCATATCGACCATCTGGCGACTCTTCCGATCCGGGTCCGTATGCCGCGGGTCTTTCTGTCGGACCGCGCTCCTAGCCTGAGTGCTGTCCGGAAGGCGCTACGCCGGAAGGTGCAGAGTCCGCCGCCGGGGGCCGGGGTAGACGGTAGGTGTCGTCCGGGCTCCCGCAGCTAGGGTGATCCCGGTGATCCCGGGGACCGAGGAGCTGGAGCGGAGGGTAGATGGCGACTGNGCACGACGTCGCGGCTTACATCCTGCGGGCTCGCGGGCCGATGTCGACCATGAAGCTACAGAAGCTCGTCTACTACTCGCAGGCGTGGCACCTTGTGTGGGAGCAGCGTCCCCTGTTCCCCCAGGAGATCCAGGCATGGGCAAACGGGCCTGTGGTGTACGAGCTCTTTGACGCCCATCGCGGTCTGTACACCGTCGGACCCGAGTGGCCCAGAGGAAATGCGGACGCGCTCCTGCCGGATGAACGATCCAGCATTGATGNCGTCCTGGACAGCTACGGCGATCTGTCCGGCCGCCAGCTCAGTCACCTCACCCACGCTGAAGGTCTGAGGTGCTGCCCGTTTCACGGACACGCGATAGTTGGACTATATCAGCTTTACGCCGCCTCCGGTATTGATGTCTGACTCGTCAGGTAGAGATGTTCGACGTGTTCCGGAGTGTGGTAGCCGAGGGTGG